>NZ_JAVKGQ010000002.1:0-263230 GCF_031432255.1 Agromyces aerolatus
CGATGGTACTGCAGGGGGGACCCTGTGGGAGAGTAGGACACCGCCGGACATTCTTTCATCGAAGAGCCCGACCAACGCTGGTCGGGCTCTTCGTCTTTAACATGGGTTCCATGGCCGAACGACTCGCAGACGCCGTGAGCCCCTATCTGCAGGCGCACGCCGACAACCCCGTCGACTGGTACCCGTGGGGGCCCGACGCATTCCGTGCGGCGGCCGAACGCGACGTCCCCGTCCTCATCTCGATCGGATACGCGACCTGCCACTGGTGCCACGTCATGGCCCGGGAGAGCTTCAGCGACCCCGAGATCGCGCGCATCCTGAACGAGGGGTTCGTCGCCATCAAGGTCGATCGGGAGGAGCACCCCGGCGTCGACGGGAGCTACCTCGCCGCCGCAAGCGCATTCACGCGCCAACTGGGGTGGCCACTGACCGTGTTCGCCGACGCGCAGGGCCGGGCCTTCTACGCGGGCACCTACTTCCCGCCGCGATCCGTGCAGGGCGTGCCGGCCTTCCGCGACGTGCTCGGGGCCGTCTCTGAAGCGTGGCGCGATCGGCGCGGCGAGCTCAGGCAGACCGCGGAGGCGGTCGCCGCGGCCGTCGCGGGAGCATCCGTCGTGGGCGAGGGCACGGGGCTCCCCGACCTGCCAGCGCTCGCGGGCGCAGCCGAACGACTGGCAGCTGACGAAGACCCACAGCACGGCGGCTTCGGGGGTGCGCCGAAGTTCCCCGTCGCACCCGTGCTCGCCTTCCTCGCCGCGACGGGCGGCGGCAGCCGTGCGCTCGCGGCCCGGACCATGCGGCGCATGGGGGCCTCGGCGCTCCGCGACCCGGTCGAAGGCGGATTCTTCCGGTATTCGACGCGCGCCGACTGGACCGAGCCGCACTACGAGCGCATGCTCTCGGACAATGCCCTGCTGCTCGGCATGGCCGCTGATCTGTGGCGGGCCGGACCGCGTGAGCCGTGGCTGGCCGACCTCGCGGCCGGGCTCACGAGCTTCCTCTCGACGGTCATGCGCCTCCCCTCCGGCATGTTCGCGAGCGCGCAGGACTCCGAGAGCGTGATCGACGGCCGGCGCGACGAGGGCGGCTACTACCGTCGCGATGCGCTCGCTCGCGCCGAGCTCGCGCCCCCGGCCCTCGACGAGAAGGTCCTCACCGGCTGGAACGGCCTCGCGATCGGCGGCCTCGCCAGAGCGGGTGCCGTGTTCGACGACCCGACGGCGATCGCCACGGCGGCTCGTGCGGCCGACGCGCTCATCGCCGCGCACCTCCGACCCGACGGGAGCCTCGTCCGGGCGTCCCGCGACGGCCGCGAGTCCGACGCGCGCGCCGCGCTCGAAGACCCGGGCATGCTCGCCGAAGGGCTCATCGAGCTGTCACTCGCGACCGGGGACGTGCGCTGGGCGGGGACCGCGCGCGCCCTCGTCGACAGCGCCATCGCCGCGGCGGGCGGCGGCGTGCCGTTCGGGGTGCCCGGCGGCGCCGACCCGGTGCTCGATGCGCACGGTCTCGCGTTGCCGCCCGATCCCGCGGAGGGCGCGACGCCCTCGGGCGTGACCTCGATGGCTCGCGCGGCCTGGCTGCTCTCCGCCCTCGGTGCCGGCACCCGGTACCTCGAGGCGGCGGAGGCGGCGATGTCCGGGGTGGCCGCGATCGCGATCGAGCGCCCCATCGCGTTCGGTGCCGCGCTCGCGCTCATGACCGAGCTCGCAGCGCCGCTGGTGCAGGTCGTGACCGTGCTGCCCGACGCCGGCGAGGCGGTCGAGCCTGGCGTCGAGCCCGGAACGGCCGCCCTCATCGATGCGACGCGCCGCCACGAGGCATCCGTCGCCGCCGTCGTGACCGAGTCCCAGGCCCGCGCCTTCGCCGAGGCCGGCTTCGAGCTGTTCGAGGCGAGAACGGCCGGCGGTGCAGGCCTCGCCTACCGGTGCGAGTCGTTCGTGTGCGCGCTCCCGGTCGGCGATGCGGGCGCGCTCGACCGGCTCGCCGGCGACTGAGGCCGCGCGAGCGGCGCATGAACGCGCCGCCGGCGACCGACGATCAGCAGGCCCGGTCGGCGAGGGTCACCAGGGCGCGGTGATGCGGTCGAGCATCGCCCAGACGGCGGTCGACAGCTCGGGGTGATCGATCGCGATGTCGCGCAGGATGTCGAACTCGAATCGTTCGGCGTCGCCGTGCCGCGCGGCCGGGTGGTGTGCGCGGGCGCGCGCGAGGCTCCAGCGTTCGGAGTTGAGGCGGTCCTCTCGGAGCGTCGCGACGACCTGCTCGTCGACCGAGGGCAGCTCGGGCAGGAACGACCACGGATCCTCGCCGAGCCGGCAGCGCAGCTCGATGAGCGCCGCGAGCTCGTCGCGGGCGTCTTGACGCAGTCGGTCGAGCGTCGTCGCCTCGGTCATGCGAGACCTCCCTCGATGGTGGTGTCGATGCTACCCAACGTACGGGCGACGTATGACAGTGCGGTTACACGGGTGGTCCCAGCGTGACCGGCAGATGACGAACGGATGTCACCCGGGGGAGCCAGGCGGTGCACGCACCGCTGGTTGAATGGACGGATGGGCCAGACTCCGCCTCCCCGATCGACGTTCCCCGCGCGGTGGGCGCACGACGACCCGTCGGCCGAGACCGTCGCGCTCGTCGACGCGCTGCGCGCCGACCTCGAGGCCGCCGGCTACTCGGTCGCGGGCGTCGACGCGGTCTGGCGCCGGCACGGCACCGTTCTCGACCCCGGCGAGGCGCTCCGGCGCGGGCATCGGGTGCCCGCGCTGCGCGCGCTCGGCTCGGTGTCCGATGACGAGGCGTCGCTCGCCACGCTGATCGGGCTGTTCCTGCTGGCGGTCCCGCAGCCGGTCGACGCGGTCGCGGCGGCGCTGCCGCGCCTCGGCGTCGACGGGGCGGTCGACCTCGGCCTCGTGGCATCCGTCACCGATGCGCGCGCCATCGCGGACGCCGGCGCCGATGCCGCGCCGGCCCGGCTCGCGGCGCTCGTGGACCTGCGCCCCTACGCCTTCGCCGACGAGCACGGCGAGGGCGCCTGGTGGATCGCATCCGACCCGGGTGAGCTCGGCACGCTCGGCGCCCTGCCCGAGGACCACGTGCTCGGCGTCGGTGGCGCCACGACGACGCTGAGCGGGCTGCTGCTGCAACGGCCGGCGACGCGCACGCTCGACCTGGGCACGGGCAGCGGCATCCAGGCGATGCACGCGGCTCGCTTCAGCGAGCGGGTCATCGCGACGGATGTCTCGGCCCGCGCGCTGGCGTTCGCACGCTTCACCGCGCGGCTGAACGGCATCTCGTCGATCGAGTTCCGGCTCGGCAGCCTGTACGAGCCGGTCGCGGGCGAGACGTTCGACCGTATCGTGTCCAACCCGCCGTTCGTGATCACGCCCCGCCGCGACGGGGTTCCGGCGTACGAGTACCGCGACGGCGGACTCGTCGGAGACGCGCTCGTCGAGGCGGTGCTGCGCGGGGCCGCCGAACGGCTGGCTCCGGGCGGTATCGCGCAGTTCCTCGCGAACTGGGAGCTGCACGAGGCATCCGAAGGTCTCGACCGGGTCGCCGCGTGGCTCGACGACGCGGGACTCGAGTACTGGCTGATCGAACGCGAGGTGCTCGACCCGGCGCGCTACGCGGAGACGTGGATCCGCGATGGCGGCACGCGCGCGGGCAGTGCCGAGTTCGAGCCGCTGTACGAGGCCTGGCTCGCGGACTTCGCGGCCCGTGGCGTCACGGGGGTCGGGTTCGGCTATGTGCTGCTGCGGAAGCCCGCGGACGATGCCGTGCCGCGGATGCGCCGCACCGAGCGCCTGCACGGGCCGGCGGGTGAGGACCCCGGTGGCCTCGGCGCGCATCTCGCGTCGGTGCTCGACGCGGACGACCTCGTGCTCGCGCTCGACGACGACGCGGTGCGCGGGCTCACGTTCGAGGTCGCGCCCGACGTGACGGAGGAACGGCACCACTGGCCCGGCGCCGAGTCGCCGACGGTCATCCTGCTGCGTCAGGGCGGCGGGTTCGGGCGGGTGATCGACGCCGGGACCGCGCTCGCGGCCCTCGTCGGCGCGGCCGACGGCACGCTGCCCGCAGGGGTGCTCGCCGACGCCATCGCCGAACTCCTCGAGGTCGACGCCGAGGCGCTCTGGGCCGAGCTCGCGCCGCAGGTCCGCGACCTCGTGCACGCCGGGATGCTCATGCCCTCCCGGGGCTGAGTCCGCCGCGCGCTCAGACGCTCATGTTCGTGAGCGGGGTACACAATGTGCGGTGCTCATGATGTGCCGCGTTCATGATGCGCCGCGTTCAGGCGCGGACTCAGCCGGCGCCGGTAGTCTCGTGTGGCATCCCGCCCGAAAGCGAGCCCATGGCCACCAGTCCGCTCTCCGACTCCCCGTACGAGGTGCTCGGCGTGTCAGCCGACGCCGACGCGACGGCGCTGCGCGCCGCCTACCGGCGGGCGCTGCGTCAGGCGCATCCCGACACCGGCGGCGACCCGGCGGCGTTCCACGCGGTGCAGCGGGCGTGGGAGCTCGTCGGGACGCCCGAGGCGCGCGCGGCGTTCGATCGCGGACGCGGTGGTGCGAGCGGGCCCGCGCGCGAGGCGTGGGCGCCCGCCGCCCCACGACCGCGCCGGGACTCACGGCCGCAGGCTCGTGCGTACGGACACCCGGGCGGGTTCTCGCGCGAGCGATATCTGGTGCTGATCCGCGAATGGGCGGGGCGAGGGGTCGACCTCGACGACCCGTACGATCCGGCGTTGGTGCGCTCGGCGCCGCGTGAGCTGCGGCACATCCTCGCCGACGCGATCGCCGAGGAGGCGACCGCGCGGGCGCTGCCTGCGCTCGGCATCGCGTACACGATCTGGCACGATCTGGCGACCGACGCCGCCGGCGGCGGGTTGCCCCCGAAGCTCGACCATCTCGTGCTCGGCCCGTCCGGCCTGTTCGCCGTCCAGTCGGAGGACTGGGGCGGCGAGGTGTCGCTGCACCGCGGCGAGATCGCGGGCGAGGCGCTCGACGGCGAACGGCCGATCCGGGCGCTCGCCGCTCGCGCGAAGGCGATCGGCCGGGCCGCGCGGGTCAAGCCGACGGCGCTCATGGTCGTCGTCCCCGACGAGCATCTGGCCGAGCCGATGCAGGTGGGCGGCACGGTGCGCGGCGCCGTGGTCGCGCTCGTGCGGCGTTCGCGGCTGGTGAGCGCCGTGCGCGAGGGGCTTCCCGGGTCCGCGCATCTCGGCGGCACCGAGGTCATGGAGGTGCGTTCGCGGCTGCAGGCCTCGGTGCGCTTCGCCGAGTGAGACCCGCGGTCCGGCTTCGCCGGTCGTCGGCAGATTCCGGTGACACGCCGCGTGACGCGAGTCGGGCGCGGCGTGTCGACGCATCGTGCCGACGACTCGCGACGGATCGTTAGGCTGGTCGCACCATGGCTGTTACGACCGACGCGTACGTATCCGATTTCGCCGAGTTCATCCGGGCGTCGCCCTCGTCGTACCACGCGGCGTCCGAGGTCGCGCGGCGGCTCGAGGCCGCGGGGTTCACGCGGCTCGACGAGCGCGACGCGTGGCCGACCGGCCCGGGCGGACGTGTGGTGGTGCGCGACGGCGCCGTGATCGCGTGGGTGCAGCCGGCCGGCGCGTCCGCGTCGACCCCGTTCCGCATCCTGGGCGCGCACACCGACTCGCCCGGGTTCAAGCTCAAGCCGAACCCGTCGAGCGAGGCGGCCGGGCTCAGTCAGGCGAACGTCGAGGTGTACGGCGGACCGCTCCTGAGCTCGTGGCTCGACCGCGAACTCGAGCTCGCGGGCCGGCTCGTGACCCTCGACGGGGCCGAGCACCTCGTGCGCACGGGCCCCATGCTGCGCATCCCGCAGCTCGCCATCCACCTCGACCGTGAGGCGAACAAGGGGCTCACGCTCGACCGGCAGCGGCATGTGCAGCCGATCTGGGCCGCGGGCGAGCCGGGCGATGTCGTCGCGCTGCTCGCCGAGCGTGCCGGCGTCGCGCTCGCCGACGTCGCCGGGCACGATGTGCTCACGGCCGCGACCACGCCGCCCGAGCGCTTCGGCCGCGACGACGTGTTCTTCGCCGCGGGCCGCATGGACAACCTGTCGTCGGTCTACGCGGGCCTCGCCGGTCTGCTGGCCACGCACGAGGGCCAGACGGATGCATCGCGGCCGGCGGATGCCTCGCGGCAGGCGGATGCCTCGGGCCCCGCGCAGCTCCCGGTGCTGGCCGCGTTCGATCACGAGGAGCTCGGCTCCGAGTCGCGCTCGGGCGCGGCCGGGCCGTTCCTCGAGGACGTGCTCTCGCGGGTCGCGGCGGGCCTCGGCGCGAACGATGAGGAGCGTCGTCGCGCGTTCGCCTCGTCGTGGCTGCTGTCCTCGGACGCCGGCCACGCGGTGCACCCGAACTACCCCGAGAAGCACGACCCCGTGAACCGGCCGGTGCTCGGCGGCGGGCCGCTGCTGAAGCTCAACGCCAATCAGCGGTACGCGAGCGACGCGGTCGGCTCGGCGCTCTGGGAGCGCGTCTGCCGTGCGGCCGGGGGCACGACCCAGCCGTTCGTGTCGAACAACGCGATCCCGTGCGGGTCGACGATCGGCCCCATCTCGGCCACGAGGCTCGGCATCCGCACGGTCGACGTCGGAGTCCCGCTGCTCTCGATGCACTCGGCGCGCGAGCTCGCGCACGTCGACGACCTCGCGGCCCTCGGCCGCGCGGTCGAGGCGTTCTTCCGGGGTGTGTGAGGCTGGAGGCGTGGCGTGAGCCGGCGCAGGGGCGTGGAATGAGCGAGGGAGCATCATGACGAGCAAGCCGCCGATCGACGACATCGACGAATCGGAGGTCCGGGTCGGCCGGCCGAAGTCGGTCGCCGTCGGCGTTCCCGCGGTGCTGCACGCGCTCAAGATCTCCGCCGAGCAGATGGGCGTCGCGCGCTCCGTGCAGACGCTCGCGCGGGTGAACCAGAAGGACGGGTTCGACTGCCCGGGCTGTGCGTGGCCGGAAGAGGACAAACGGCACCTCGCCGAGTTCTGTGAGAACGGCGCCAAGGCCGTCGCCGAGGAGGCCACGGTCCGTCGGGTCACGCCGGCGTTCTTCGCGGAGCACTCGGTCGCCGAGCTGCGGGCGCATGACGACTGGTGGCTCGGCCAGCAGGGCCGCATCACCGAGCCGATGATCCTCGACGCGGGCGCGACGCACTACCGGCCGATCGCGTGGCCCGACGCCCTGCGCGAGATCGCCGACGCGCTCCGCGGGCTCGACGACCCGAACGAGGCGATCTTCTACACGTCGGGCCGCACCTCGAACGAGGCCGCGTTCCTCTATCAGCTGCTCGTGCGCGGACTCGGCACGAACAACCTCCCCGACTGCTCGAACATGTGCCACGAGTCATCCGGATCGGCCCTGACCGAGACCATCGGGATCGGCAAGGGCACCGTGTCCATCGAGGACCTGCACGAGGCCGACCTCATCGTCGTCGCCGGGCAGAACCCGGGCACGAACCATCCGCGCATGCTCAGCGCGCTCGAGAAGGCGAAGCGCAACGGCGCGTTCATCATCGCGGTGAACCCGCTGCCCGAGGCCGGGCTCATCCGCTTCGAGAACCCGCAGACGGTGCGCGGCGTGGTGCTCGGCGGGACGCCGATCGCCGACCTGTTCGTGCAGATCCGGCTGGGCGGCGACCAGGCGCTGTTCCAGGCGGTCGGCAAGCACCTGCTCGAGGCGAGCGAGACGGATGCCGCGATCCTCGACCGCGCCTTCATCGAGGCGCACACCACGGGCTTCGACGCCTACGCGGCCCACGTGCGCTCGCTCGACTGGTCCGAGCTCACCGAGGCGACCGGGCTCACCGAGGCGACCCTGCGCGAGGTCGGCGAGCGATTCCGGACGTCCCCGTCGGCCATCGTGTGCTGGGCGATGGGGCTCACGCAGCACAAGCACTCGGTGCCGACGCTGCGCGAGGTCGTCAACGTGCTGCTGCTGCAGGGCAACATCGGCCGCGAGGGAGCGGGCGTGTGCCCCGTGCGTGGGCATTCGAACGTGCAGGGCGACCGCACGGTCGGCATCTACGAGAAGCCCTCCGAACCCTTCCTGGCCGCGCTCGACGCCGAGTTCGGCTTCACGGCCCCGCGTGCGCACGGTCACGACGTCGTCGAGGCGATCCGTGCGATGCGCGACGGTCGGGCGCGCGTCTTCATGGCCATGGGCGGCAACTTCGTCTCGGCCACACCCGACACCGAGGTGACCGAGGCCGCCCTCGAGCGGTTGGACCTCACGGTGCAGGTCTCCACCAAGCTGAACCGTTCGCACACCGTCACCGGCCGGCGCGCGATCATCCTGCCCGTGCTCGGCCGCA
Source organism: Agromyces aerolatus (assembly GCF_031432255.1). NCBI lineage: Bacteria > Bacillati > Actinomycetota > Actinomycetes > Micrococcales > Microbacteriaceae > Agromyces > Agromyces aerolatus. The sequence goes on from NZ_JAVKGQ010000002.1 coordinate 8,343, forward strand.
CCGACCGCGACCGCCGCGACGGCGTCGAGCAGCGGGTCACCGTCGAGGACTCGATGGGCGCGGTGCACGCGTCGCGCGGCCGGCTGAAGCCCCCCGCCGAGGACATGTACAGCGAGGTCGCGCTCGTCGCCGAGCTCTGCGCGCTGGTCTTCGACCGTGCCGACGGCGCCGACCCGCTGCCCAATGCGCCGAAGGCCGCGTGGCACGAGCTCGCCGCCGACTATGCCAAGGTGCGCACGCATCTCGAGCACGTCGTCCCGGGTTTCGAGGACTTCGAGCAGCGGATCGACCGTGGGAAGACCATGTTCCTCCCGAACGGCCCGCGCGACAGCCGGACGTTCACCACCGAGGACGGCAAGGCCCACTTCACGGTCAACGAGCTCGAGTGGCTTCCGGTGCCGGAGGGCCGGCTGATCCTGCAGACCCTCCGCTCGCACGACCAGTACAACACCACGATCTACGGCAAGGACGACCGCTATCGCGGCATCACGGGCGGTCGCCGCGTGGTGCTCGTGAACCCCGAGGACGTGCGGGCGTTCGGATTCGAGGACGGTGAGGTGGTCGACCTCGTCTCGGAATGGACGCTCGCCGACGGCAGCGTCGAGGAGCGCCGCGCAGAGGCCTTCCGCATCGTCGAGTACCGCACGCCGGTCGGGAACGCGGCGGCGTACTACCCCGAGACGAACGTGCTGGTGCCGCTCGACTCGACGGCGCGGATCAGCGGGACGCCGACGTCGAAGTCCGTGGTGGTCAGGCTCGAGAGCCGCCCGAAGCGATGAGCGTGCGTCGCGCGGCGATCAGCGCCGAGCCGATCTCGCTCGACGCGCACCTCGATGCGGTCGACGACGGCGCGATGGGCGCCGAGGTCACGTTCGTCGGCCGCGTCAGAGATCACGATCCGGATGCCTCATCTCGGGTGATCGCGCTGGAGTACTCGGCGCATCCCGACGCCGAGACCGTGCTGCAGCGGATCGCGCGTGAGGCGGTCGGCGACACGGCGTGCGCCGTGGCGGTGTCGCACCGCATCGGCCGGCTCGCGGTGGGCGAGGCCGCCGTCGTCATCGCGGTCGCCGCCGCGCATCGCGGCGAGGCGTTCGAGGTGTGTCGCGCGCTGATCGAGGCGATCAAGCGGGATCTGCCCGTATGGAAGCGCCAGGTCGAGACCGACGGCACCACGACGTGGAAGGGGCTCGGCGGGTAGGCGCGCCGCTCAGCCGCCCGCGAAGGGTGGCAGCACGTCGACGGTGCTCGACTCACCCAGCTCGTGGTCGTCGTCGGCGCGCACGCCGTCGACGAGGAGCGCGCAGCGCGGCAGGATGGGTGCGAGGGCCGGATGCTCCGCATTGAGCGCGAGTCGCAGCGCAGCGAGGGTCGCCTCGGGCCGCGTCTGCTGGTCGATGCCGGCCGCCTCCTCGGCGGCGGCGAAGAACCGCACCAGCGCCATCACGCGCTCCAGGCGGAGGCGAGCTCGCGCATCTCGTCGAACGCGGCTCGGGTGGTCTCGCCTGACGGGCCGCCGGACCGGCCGGCGATCAGGCCGGCGACGAAGGTCGTGAGCGGCGCGGCGGGGCGCGCGACGCCGTGCGCGGCGTCTTTCGCGAGGTCGAGGATGAGCGCGATCGGGACCTCGCCCGGGTCGACCTCGAATCGCTCGCAGAGCGCGGCGACCCAGTGCTCGAGGGCGGCCTCAGGCGGCAGGTGTTCGGTCATGGCTCCTCCGTGGTCGGGCCGGCGCTGGTCGGGCCGGCGCCGGTCGTGCCGGCACGCGCGGTCTCCAGATCTTCCCACGTGTCGATGTCGGCGGTCTCGGCGGCGGGCGCGGGCACGACCTCGATCGCGAGGCCGTCGAGCAGGCTGCGGATCGACGCATCGCGTGCGGCGTCCGGGAGCGCCGCGGCGCGCGCCGTGAGCACCGACGTGCGGTAGAGCCCGGTGAGCCATTGCGTGCGGCCGGACGGGTCGGCGAGACAGACCCCGTCGGTCTCGAGGGCGGCGTCCTGCGCAGCGCGCCGCAGTCGTGCGACCGCGGGACCGGCCCCGGGGAGGTCGCAGGCCAGCACGAGCGTCCACGCCGGTGAGTCGCCGCGGCCCGCCCACGAGGAGAGCGCCGCGGCCACGGCCGCGGCCGGGCCGCCGAACGGCGGATCCTCGCGCACCCACTCGACGCCGTTCAGCCGCGCGTCGCGCACGTCGCCGACCACGGTGACCGGGTCGCACCACGAGGCCGCGCGGTGCGCGTGTTCGAGCAGGCTGCGACCGCCGACCTCGAGCAGCGGCTTCCGGGCGCCGCTCATGCGGCTGCCCCGCCCGCCCGCGAGCAGGATCGCGCCGCAGTCGATCGTCATGCGTCGACCGGACGGGTCCAGTCGCCGCTCTTCCCGCCCGTCTTCGCCGTGATGCGGACGGCGTCGATCCAGGTGCCCTTGTCGAGCGCCTTGACCATGTCGACGATCGTCAGCGCGGCGACGGTGACGGCGGTGAGTGCCTCCATCTCGACCCCGGTGCGGTCGGCGGTGCGCACGGTGGCCTCGATCTCGACGCCGGCATCGACGATCTCGAGGTCGACGACGACCCCGTGCACGCCGATCACGTGCGCGAGCGGAAGCAGCTCGGGGGTGCGCTTGGCCGCCTGGATCCCGGCGATGCGCGCGACCGCGAGCACGTCGCCCTTCGGGACGGTCCCGTCGCGGAGCGCGGCGACGACGGCCTCGGCGCAGCGGACCACGCCGCGCGCCGTCGCGGAGCGCACGGTCGGGGCCTTGCCGGTGACGTCGACCATCCGGGCGTGCCCGGCGTCGTCGAGATGAGTCAGACGCATGCGTCCAGCATCGCATCCCGGCGCCTCAGCGCAGCATCACCTCGACGAGGTCGCCCGCGGTGACGGCCTCGGTCTCGGCCGGCACGACCGCGATGACTTCGGCGCGGGCCAGGCCGCCCGCGAGGTGCGATCCCGAGCCTCCCGAGGTCGCCGGCCCGACGGTCCAGCGGGCCGGATCCGTGCGGTCGATGCGGGCGGGCAGATACTGGCGGCGGCCCGGCGGCGTCCGCCAGGACGTGGCCGCGGGGAGCATGAGCCTGGGCCGGAACCGCTCGGTGCGGCCCTGCAGGGCGAGCAGCGCGGGGCGGACGAACACCTCGAACGACACCGCGACGCTCACGGGGTTGCCGGGCAGCCCGAACGCGAGGGTGCGGGCGTCGCCGGCCTCGATCACGCCGAATCCCTGCGGTTTGCCCGGCTGCATGGCGACCTTCGTGAACCGCATGCGGTCGCTGAGCGTCGTGCGGACGACCTCGTAGGCGCCGGCGCTGACGCCGCCGGAGAGGATCACGACGTCGCTGTGGTCGGGGTGCCCGGGATCGGTGACCGCGACGAGCAGCCGTTCGAGCGCGGTGCCCTCGTCGTCGACCGTCTCACGGACGACGACGGTGCCGCCCGTCTCGCGGACGAGCTCCGCGAGCAGGTGCGAGTTGGACTCCGGGATCTGCCCGTACCGCAGTGGCCGGCCGGTGGGCACGAGCTCGTCACCGGTCGAGATCACGGTGACCCGGGGGCGCGTGGAGACGACGACCTCGGCGACGCCGGCCGCGGCCGCGGCCGAGAGCGCATAGGCGCCGAGCAGCTCGCCGGGTGCGACGACGATGTCGCCGATGACGAGGTCCTCGCCCCGTCGGCGGATGTGCGCACCCGGGCCGGCCGGCGCGGCGACCACCCGTGCCTGGCCGAGCGAGTCGGCGAGGCCCCCGGTGGTCTGCTCGAACGGGACGATCGCGTCGGCGTCGGCCGGAACCGGGGCGCCGGTCATGATGCGGGCCGCCTGGCCCGGCCTCAGCGAGGGGTCCTCCGACGTGCCGGCCGGCAGGTCGGCGACCACGGTGAGGATCGCCGGAGCTGTTGCGGATGCCTCGCGGACGTCGTCGAAGCGCACCGCGAAGCCGTCCATCGCGGAGTTGTCGAAGCGCGGGAGGTCGACGGCCGCGGTCACGGCCCGGCGCAGGGTGCGGCCCGAGGCCTGTGTCAGCTCGAGCGTCTCTTCGGCGAGCGGGCGAACCGCGGCGAGCACGTCGCCGAGCTGCTCCTCGACCGAGCGCAGGGCGGGCACGTCACGCATGCCCCCACCCTATGAGGTGGTCGACGCCCGGGTCGCGCCGGCGTCGTGCGCACGCGGTGCGGGCGGCCCCGGGACGTCGCCTCCCGCCCCGGCGATTATGCTCGTGCTATGCAGACGGCCCCTCGGCACGCGGACGTGCGATGACCGTCGTGCCGCTCGCGCTCCTCCCGACGCGTCCGGTGCGCGACACCGTCGTCGACGCCGGTGCGCCCCGCTCGGGCCCGCTCGTGGACTCGCACGGCCGCGTCCACCGCGATCTGCGCATCTCGCTGACCGACCGGTGCTCGCTGCGCTGCACGTACTGCATGCCCGAGCAGGGCAACGAGTGGCTCGCGAAGACCAGCATCCTCTCGCTCGACGAGATCGTCGAGGTCGCCCGCGTCGCGGCTCGCCTCGGGGTCACGACGTTCCGGCTCACCGGCGGCGAGCCGCTGCTGCGGCCCGACCTCGTCGACGTCGTCCGCCGGCTCGCGGCGATCGAGGGCGCCGACGGGCTGGTCCGGGTCGCGATGACCACGAACGGGATCCGGCTGCCCGAGGTGCTCGACGACCTCGTCGAGGCCGGCCTGCACCGGCTCAACATCTCCATCGACACGCTCCGGCGCGACCGGTTCCACGCGCTCACCCGCCGCGACCGGCTCGACGACGTCCTCGCCGGCATCGCCGCCGCGAGCGCGTCGCGACTGCGGCCGCTCAAGCTCAACGCGGTCGCGATGCGTGACGTGAACGACGACGAGCTCGTCGACCTGGTCGAGTTCGCACTCGCCCAGGGCGCGCAGATGCGATTCATCGAGCAGATGCCGCTGGACGCCGGGCACACGTGGAACCGTCAGGTCATGGTCACACGCGAGGAGATCCTCGAACGGCTCGGCGCCCGCTGGACACTCACGGCCGTGCCGGGCCGGGGCGGCGCTCCCGCCGAGGAATGGGCGATCGACGGCGGACCGCACACCGTGGGCGTGATCGCGTCGGTCACGGCCCCGTTCTGCGGTGCGTGCGACCGGCTCCGGCTGACGGCCGACGGGCAGCTGCGCAACTGCCTCTTCTCGACCAGCGAGTACGACCTCGTCCCCGCGCTCCGCGAGACCGACGCCGCCGCGAGACCGGGCGCGGTCGAGCGGATGCTCCGTGGCTGCGTGTGGGGCAAGCTGCCAGGACACGCCATCGACGATCCCGCGTTCCTGCAGCCCGCGCGCGGCATGAACGCGATCGGGGGCTGAGCCTGACATGAGTCGGATCGTGGCGCACAAGCGCGTGACGCGGGTGCGGGTCGAAGACGACGGCGTGCGCGTCGCCGAACGCTCAGATGCGCTCTCCGTCGAGGAGCCGCTGGAGATCCGCGTCGGCGGAACACCGCTGACGATCACCATGCGCACGCCGGGCCACGACGTCGAGCTCGCGGCGGGCTTCCTCGTCTCCGAGGGCGTGATCACGGCCGCGTCGCACTTCCGCGGCGCCATCCACTGCGGCGGCCCAGGCACGGGCGGCGTGCTCGACCCCGACACCGAGACCGGCAACACCTACAACGTGCTCGACGTCACGCTCGCACCCGGTGTGCCGCTGCCCGACACCGACCTCAGCCGCAACTTCTACACGACGAGCTCGTGCGGGCTGTGCGGCAAGGCGTCGATCGAGGCCGTGGAGACCGTGTCGGCGTTCGACGTCTCGCAGGACCCCGCGACGATCGGCGTCGAGGAGCTGCTCGCGCTGCCCGAGCGTCTGCGCGAGCGGCAGCGCATGTTCGACCAGACCGGGGGAGTGCACGCCGCAGCGCTCTTCGACGCTGCCACGGGCGAGATGCTCGTGCTGCGCGAGGACGTCGGTCGTCACAACGCCGTCGACAAGGTCGTCGGCTGGGGCATCCTGAACGGCCGGCTCCCGCTCACCGGGACGGTCCTGCAGGTGTCGGGGCGCGCGAGCTTCGAGCTCGTGCAGAAGGCCGCGATGGCGGGCATCCCGATCCTGTCCGCGGTGTCGGCGCCGTCGTCGCTCGCCGTCGAGCTGGCCGCCTCGGCGGGCGTGACCCTCGCCGGCTTCGTGCGGGAGCCGCGCCTGAACGTCTACACGGGGCCGCACCGCATCGTCGGCGCGACGATTTGACGCGACTCGCGCTCCGTCGCCACGTCTCGTCGATCGCACGTGCGAGGCGTTCACGTGCGAATGGCGGGATGTCGAGGCATCCGGTCATGATGTCGCCGTCGCCTGCACGCGCGGTTCCGGCAGGATCAGGCGTATGACGACGCCCATGACCACCCCGAGCCCCCTGTTCGAGCACGTGGCCGGCTCGGACGACGCGGTGCGGCACTTCCGCGGCCGGCTGGGCTACGAGACGGATGTCTCGGACGTGCACGCGGCGCTCGAGGCCGCCGACCGGGGCTTCGTGCTGGTCGACTCGCGCGGCGACGCGGCCTGGGCGCAGGGGCATGTGCCCGGCGCCGTGCACCTGCCGACCCGGCAGATCCGGGCGCGCTCGGCGGAGCTCGTCGCGCCCGGGACGCCCGTGGTCGTGTACTGCTGGGGCCCGGCGTGCAACGGCGGGACCCGCGCGGCGCTCGAGTTCGCATTGCTCGGACACCCGGTGAAGGAGATGATCGGCGGGTTCGAGTATTGGGCGCGCGAGGGGTTCGCGGTCGAGACCGCCGGCGGGGTGGCCCGGCCGGAGCCCGATCCGTTCGTCACTGTGCTGCCGGCGACCCGACCAACGATCGTCTGCGACTGCTGAGCGCCGACGGCGGCGGGGTCAGCGCAGCGACTTGCGTGCCGAGATCTGGCCGGTGTCGAAGCCGAGCAGGTGCAGCCCGCCGTGGAAGCGGGCGTGCTCGACCTTGATGCAGCGGTCCATGACGACCGTGAGCCCCTGCTCCTCGCCGTAGTACGCGGCTTCCTCGTTCCAGATGCCGAGCTGCACCCAGATCGTCTTCGCGCCCGCGGCGACCACGTCGTCGACGACGCTCGGGATGTCGCTCGCACGCCGGAACACCACGACGATATCGGGCACCTCGGGCAGGTCGGTCAGGCTCGCGTAGGCGGGCTGCCCGAGGATCTCGGTCGCGTTCGGGTTCACGAAGTACACGCGGAAGTCGCTCGACTGCTGCAGGTAGGTGCCCACGAAGTAGCTCGACCGGGTCGGGTTCGGCGAGGCGCCGACGATCGCGACCGACTTCGCGGCGCGCAGGATCGCGAGCCGCTGCTTGGCGTCGGGCCCGGCCCACGTGCGCTGGCTCTTGAGCAGTTTCGCGAGCGGCGAGCTCGCGGGCAGCGAGCACGACAGCCCGTTCACGAGCCTGATCGTCTCGGTGTCCTCCGCGGGGACATCCGTCACCTGGTCGGTGAGGACCGCAGCCGAAGCATCCGTCGTGGTCATCGCGCGCCTCCCGTCGCGATCGTGAGCGCCTGATCGAGATCGTAGATGATGTCGTCGGCGTCCTCGATGCCGACCGAGAGGCGCACGACGCCGGGGCCGACGCCCGCGTCGACGAGCTGCTGCTCGGTGAGCTGGGCGTGCGTGGTCGACGCCGGGTGGATGATGAGCGTCTTCGCGTCGCCGATGTTCGCGAGGTGGCTCGCGAGGTTCGCGGACTCGATGAGCGCCTGGCCGACGGCGCGGCCGCCCTTGACCTCGAAGCTGAACACCGAGCCCGGGCCCTTCGGCAGGTACTTCTGCGCGCGGTCGTGGTGCGGGTGGTTCGCGAGCCCGGCCCACCACACGTGCTCGATGCGCGGGTCGGCCTCGAGCCATTCCGCGACCGCGCGCGCATTGTCGACGTGCGCCTGGATGCGGTACGGCAGCGTCTCGACGCCCTGCGCGAGCAGGAACGCCGAGTGCGGCGCGAGCGCCGGGCCGATGTCGCGCAGCTGCTCGGCGCGGAGCCGGGTGAGGAACGCGTACTCGCCGAAGTTGCCCGACCACTCGAGTCCGCCGTAGCTCGGCACGGGCTGCCCGAACAGCGGGAACTTGTCACTGTGCCAGTCGAACCGGCCCGACTCGACGACCACACCTCCGAGGGTCGTGCCGTGCCCGCCGAGGAACTTCGTCGCCGAGTGCGTCACGATGTCGGCGCCCCACTCGATCGGGCGGTTCAGGTACGGCGTCGCGATGGTCGAGTCGACGATGAACGGGATGCCGTGCGCACGCGCGACGTCGGCGAGCGCCTCGAGGTCGGCGATCTCGCCCGACGGGTTCGCGATGGTCTCGACGAACAGCGCCTTCGTCTGCGGCGTGATGGCCGCGGCGTAGTCCTCGGCGTTCGCGCTGCGCACGAACGTGGTCTCGACGCCGAACCGGCGGAGCGTGACGTCGAGCTGCGTGATCGAGCCGCCGTACAGGTTGGCCGACGCGACGATGTGGTCGCCCGTGCCCGCGAGGCTCGCGAACGTGATGTACTGCGCCGACAGGCCGCTCGCCGTGGCGACCGCGCCGAGACCGCCCTCGAGGCTCGCGACGCGCTCCTCGAAGCTCGCCACGGTCGGGTTGGCCAGGCGCGAGTAGATGTTGCCGTACTTCTGCAACGAGAAGCGGGCCGCGGCGTCGGCGGTGTCGTCGAAGACGAACGCGCTCGACTGGTAGATCGGGAGTGCGCGTGCTCCGCTCACGGCGTCGGGGATGTTTCCCGCGTGAATCGCACGCGTCTTGAAGCCGTATTCGCGGTCTGCCATGCGTTCCACGCTACCGTCCGTGACGTTCCCGCCCGCGCGCGTGCGTCACGCAAGGCAACGCGCGCCCCGCCGTGCGCCGAGCGGGGGTGGGCGGCGGGCGCGAGCGGGGGTCAGCTGGGGACGACGTCGGTCGTCGTGACGACCTCGGCGAAGCCGCCGCCGGCGAGGTTGACCGCGGTCGCGCGGGCGAGCTCGGCCGCGGTGAGCGTCAGGCCGCCGGGCCCTTCGAGGTCGAACGTGTGCGTCGCGTCGATCGGCAGCACGACCCGATAGCCGAGGTTGCCCGCCATACGCGCCGTGGTCTCGACGCACATGTTGGTCTGGATGCCGCAGATCACGAGCTCGTCGACGCCGCGTTCGCGCAGCCACGTGTCGAGGTCGGGGTCGCCGTAGAACGCCGAGTTCACGTGCTTCGTGACGAACAGGTCGTGCGGGGCGTCGGCGACGACGGGCTTCAGCGCGTTGCCGGGTGTGCCCGGGGAGAGCGGCGAGCCTGGCGAGCGCGAGTCGTGCCTGACGAGCACGATGGGCCGCGAGGCATCCGCCCATGCCGCGACCAGGCGAGCGATGTTCGCCTCGGCGTCGGGGTTGTCGCGGGGACCCCATGCGGGGTCGTCGAAGCCCTGTTGCACGTCGATGACGAGGAGCGCGGCGGTCGGTGAGAGCTGCATGCCTCCATCCTGACGCCGTCGCGCTCGCCGCGGCCACCCGTGCGCTGCCGACCGTCGAAGCAATGCTGCCGACTACGCTCGGGGCATGATCCTCGAGCATGCCGTGCTGCCCGTCGTTCCCGGGCGTGAAGCCGAGTTCGAGGCGGCCTTCGCGGAGGCCCGCGGCCTCATCGCGTCGACGCCGGGCTTCATCGACCTCCGCCTGTCACGCTCGATCGAGACGCCGAACGAGTATCTGTTGCTCGTGCACTGGGACTCGGTCGAGGCGCATGAGCAGCGGTTCCGCGGGTCGCCCGAGTACGGGCGGTGGCGCGAGCTGCTGCACGGCTTCTACGAGCCGTTCCCGGTCGTCTCGCATTTCGCGGAGGTGCACAGGGCCTGATCAGGGCGTTCGGCTATCGTTGGGGTCAGGTCGCCGATGCGCGGCCCCGGACGAGGGAACCCAGTACCCGGAACGCGACAAGACTGGCGCTCAAGAAGGAGTGATCAGTCATGGCGTGGAGCGTACTCATCGTGTCCGGTGTCCTCGAGGCCGTGTGGGCGACCGCACTCGGCAAGTCCGAGGGCTTCACGAAGCTCTGGCCGTCGGTGATCTTCGGCGTCGCGCTCGTCGCGAGCATGCTCGGCCTCGCGTGGGCGATGCGCGACATCGCGACCGGCACCGCGTACGCGGTCTGGGTCGGCATCGGCGCGGCGCTCACGGTCGTCTGGGCGATGATCACGGGCGACACGGATGTCTCGTGGGCGAAGATCCTCCTCCTGCTCGGCCTCGTCGGCTGCATCGTCGGCCTCAAGCTCGTCGACACCGGCGCCCACTAGGCGCACCCCGAGGCCGGGTCGGTGAGGCGACGCGGAAGTACCCGTAGCCGGAGACAATGCCTCCGACGACCCCCAGGAGCGCTCCGCCCATGATCCATCCTGGGTGGCCGAGCCAGCTGACCACCGGGTACCCCGAGCGGTCGAGGCCGAGCGCCGCCAACGCTGACAGGACCACCACCGCGTAGCCGACGCTCTGGGCGATGATTCCGGCCCCGATCAGCATCGGCGCGGTCGCTGCTCGGTTGAGTCTCTGCATCATGTTGGCTCCATTCACCCCGGCGAATATAGCGACATATTGATATGGTCACAACCGCGCGCAGAGCATATGTAAAGAATGCTTGACGTGGTGTCGGGAATCGATGACACTGAGGGTGTCAAGAATTCTTGACACCGCTCGGGTGGATGTCCCGGGCGGGCCGCCGAACCGGGAGTGGACATGTCGTACGAAGAGAAGGGCACGTGGCAGTACCTGCTGATCGCTGTCGCCGGGTACGTCGTGTACCTCGTGCTGGTGCTGCCGCGGCTCGCGGACACGCCGGTCGGCGACGTCGACTACGCCTGGCCCATGCTGTGGACCATCGTGGGCGCGATCGTCGCGGCCATCGTGCTGCGCATCGTGGTCGAGATCGTCTGGTCGAGCGAGGAGCATCGCGGCGACCAGCGCGACCGGGACATCGCGCGTGCGGGCGACCGCGTGGGCTACGCCTTCGTCGTCGCGGGCGCGATCGGCGCGCTCCTGCTCTCGTGGGCTGAGGCCGACTGGTTCTGGGTCGCGAACGCGATCTATCTCGGGTTCGTGCTCATGGCGGTGTCCTCGGCCACCGTGAAGATCGTGGCCTACCGGCGCGGGGGCATCCAGTGATGGTCAAGCCCACGAAGGTCACCAACTCCATCCGTGCGCTGCGTTTCGCCCACGGCGAGCTGACCCAGGCCGAGCTCGCCAAGCGGGTCGGCGTGACCCGCCAGACCATCATCGCGATCGAGCAGGGGCGCTATTCGCCCACGCTCGAGCTCGCCTTCCAGATCGCGCACGTCTTCGGCGTCTCGCTGGACGACGTGTTCCAGTACCCCGAGGAGTGACCATGCTCGCCGCCGTCGTCCAGAAGTACGGGCCGCCCGAGGTCGTGCACCTCGCCGAGCGGCCGACCCCCGAGCCCGGGGCCGGGCAGATCCGGGTTCGGGTCCACGCCGCCAGCGTGGGACCGTCCGATTGCGCGTTCCGCAGCGGCACACCGTGGTTCGCCCGACTGTTCGCGGGCCCGATGAAACCCCGCCAGCAGATCCTCGGCTCCGACTTCGCGGGGACCGTCGACGCGGTGGGCCCCGGCGTGACACGGTTCGCACCCGGCGACCGGGTGTTCGGCGCGACCGGCGCCGCGAGCGGTGCGCACGCCGAGTTCGTCGTCATCGCGGCCGACGGAGCCGTGCAGCCGATCCCGGTCCGCCCAGCTGGCCGGCGCGTCGCGCGGGCCGGTGACCTCGGCAGGATCGCCGAGCCCGCGCCGGGCGGAGACGACGCCGACACCGACACCCCCGTCGAGGTCGCGACCGCGCCGTGGTCCGACGCCGAGGCGGTCTCGCTCGTCGACGGCTTCCTGACCGCACTGCCGTTCCTGCGCGACGTCTGCCGGGTGCGTCCGGGGCAGCGCGTGCTCGTCAACGGCGCGTCCGGGGCGGTCGGTTCGGCCGCGGTGCAGCTCGCACGCTGGATGGGCGCCGAGGTCACGGCGGTCACAAGCACGCCGAACCTCGAGCTGGTGCGCCGTCTCGGCGCGTCGCACACGATCGACTACACCGCCGAGCGGTTCACCGAGGCGCGTGACGCGTACGACGTCGTGTTCGACGCCGTCGGCAGGTCGTCGTACCGGCGTGTGCGGCGCACGATCACGTCACACGGCGTCTACGCGAGCACGGTGCCGAGCCCGGGTCTCCTCGCCGCGATCGCCTGGACCCGCATCCGGCTTGGCCGTCGCGCGGCCGTCGCGTTCACGGGCCTCCGGGCGGATGCCGCGAAACGCACGGATCTCGAGCTCCTCGGCCGGCTCGTGGCCGAGGGCGAGTTCGTCCCGGTGATCGACCGCACGCTGCCGCTGGCGGACATCGTGGCGGCGCACACCCGCGTCGACTCCGGCCGCAAGGTCGGCGCCCTCGTCGTCTCGCTGGTCGAGTGAGCTACGCGTGCTCGTCCCTCGCTCGCTCCTCGACCGGCGGGGTCAGCCCCAGCTCGGCAGCCAGAAGTGCAGCCGTCGGAACGTCTCGTCGATCGGCATGGCCGACCAGATGGGATAGAACCACGCCGAGATCGCGACCGCCCAGAGCAGGAACACGACGACGATCGCGATGCCGCGTTCGCGCCGCCAGGTCGGATCGCCCGGCCGGCCGAGGACGATGCCGATCACGATCGCCAGCCCGAGCACGAGATAGGGCTGGAACACGATCGAGTAGAACTGGAACACGGTGCGGTCGAGGTACAGCAGCCACGGCAGATAGCCGGCCGCGAGGCCTGCGAGCGTGAGGCCGACGGTCCACTCGCGGTAGCGCACGAGGCGGTACAGGAGATACCCGACCGCGGCGGCGGCCGCCCACCAGATCAGCGGGTTGCCGATGCCCATGATCGATTCGACGCATCCGTCGCCGCAGCCGTCGACCTCGCGGTAGTACATGTTCGTGGGCCGGATCATGAACAGCCAGGTCAGCGGGTTCGACTGCCACGGGTGCTCGCCGTGCACGCCGAGATGGAACGAGTACGCGGATTGGTGGTAGTGCCAGAGGCTCTGCAGCCAGCCCGGCACCCACGCGAGCGCCCCGGTCGCGGCGTTCCCGGGCTGCCCGGCCCAGTTCCGGTCGTATCCGCCGTCGGTGACGAGCCATCCGGTCCAGGAGGCGAGGTAGACGACCGCGGCGACCGGCACAAGCAGCAGGAAGGTGACCGGCCCCTGCTTCAGCACCGCGCTCGTCGCCCAGAAGGGCAACCCGGCGCGTCGGCGCGCGAGCGCGTCGACGATCACGAGGTACACGCCGAACGCGGCGAGGAAGTACAGGCCGGACCACTTCACGGCGGTCGCCGCGCCGAACGCGGCGCCCGCGGCGATCACCCAGGGCCGGGTCCACAGCGCAGGCCCGTACGCGGGCTCGCGCCCGGCCGAGCGGGCGCGCGCGAGCCGCGACTCGAGCAAGGCCCGGCTGCGATCCCGGTCGAGCACGACGAACCACACGCCGATCAGGCACAGCAGCATGAGCCAGGTGTCCAGCAGGGCCACGCGCGACATCACGATCGCGTTGCCGTCGATCGCGAACAGCAGGCCCGCGATCGCGGCGACGATCGTCGTGCCCGTGAGCCGGCGCGCGACGAGTGTCACGATGAGCACCGCGACGGTGCCCGCGAGCGCGGTCGTGGCTCGCCACCAGAACGCGTCGCCCGCGCCGAACGCGGCCATGCCGGCGCCGAGCAGCCATTTGCCGAGCGGCGGATGCACCACGTAGCTCGGCGCCTCGTTGAAGATCCCGGTCTCGCCGTCGGCGAACCGTTCGTCGGCGCCTTCCGGCCAGGTCGACTCGTAGCCGAGGTGCCACAGCGTCCACGCGTCCTTGACGTAGTACGTCTCGTCGAACACCAGCTGCTGCGGGTGCCCCAGATTCCAGAACCGCAGCACGGCCGCGATGAGCGTCACGAGGATCGGCGCGCCCCAGGTCCAGAGCGCGCGGCCCCGCGGCCGCGCGAGCACGCGCGCCCACCACGCGTCGAGTCGCGTGCCGCGCGGCACGGATGCCTCGGATGGCACGGATGCCTGGCGCGGGTCGGATGCTTCGCGCGGGTCGGATGCCTGGCGCGGGACGGATGCCTCGCGCGGGACGGATGCCTCGCGCGGGACGGATGCCTCGGGCGGCTGGGATCCCGCGGTGGACGCGGATGCCCCGGGTCGCGCTGAGACGTCGCGGGCTGACGGCGAGTCGGGAGCCGGCGTGCGTGCCTCGGCCGCCGGATCTGCGCTCATGCGCCCAACCCTAGGCCAGACTTGAGCGCATGATCATCCTCGCGGCGACCCCGATCGGCAACCTCGGCGACGCATCCGCCCGGCTGCGCGAGGCGCTCGAGGAGGCCCGCGTCGTCGCCTCCGAGGACACGAGGGTGACCCAGCGCCTGCTCGCCGGCCTCGGCATCGCGAACCGGCCGCGGCTCATCGCGCTGCACGAGCACAATGAGCGGCAGAAGGCGGGCGAACTCGTCGAGCTCGCGCGCGACACCGACCTGCTCGTCCTTACCGATGCGGGAATGCCGACCGTGTCAGATCCCGGATTCCCGCTCGTGCAGGCCGCCATCGCGGCCGACGTGGAGGTGACGGCCATCCCCGGGCCGTCGGCGGTGCTGACCGCGCTCGCCGTGTCGGGGCTGCCGACCGACCGGTTCGCGTTCGAGGGCTTCCTGCCCCGCAAGGCGGGGGAGCGCACGCGTCGGCTCACCGAGCTCGCGGGCGACCGCCGCACGCTCGTGTTCTTCGAGGCGCCGTCGCGGATCGCGGCGAGTCTCGAGGCGCTCGCCGAGGTGTTCGGCGGCGACCGCCCTGCGGCGGTCTGCCGTGAGCTCACGAAGCTGCACGAGCAGGTCCGTCGCGGAACCCTCGCCGAGCTCGCCGAGTGGGCCGTCGAAGGGGTTCGTGGCGAGATCTGCCTCGTCGTCGGGGGAGCCGCCGCCGAGGCATCCGACCCGGAGTCCGCGCTCGCGCGCGTCCAGTCGCTCGCCGCCTCGGGCACGCGCCTGAAGGACGCGGCCGCGCTCGTCGCCGCCGAGACCGGGCTCGGCCGCCGCGACCTCTACGAGCGCGCGCTCGCCGCGCGCGCGAAGTAGCGCCCCCGCTGGTCGAGTAGCGAAGCGTATCGAGACCTCGCACGCGGTCTCGATACGCTGCGCTACTCGACCGACGGAGCTCGTCAACCCGGTGCGGCCGAGCGGCGAACGGGCGGACAATGAGACCCACGTCACGTTTCGACGCGGCGGCAGCGACGCGGAGGTGGGACATGTCACACGCGGTGCGATACTCGCAGTCCGGCGGGCCCGAGGTGCTCGAGGTCGTCGAGGTGCCGACGCCCGAGCCGGGTGAGGGCGAGGTCCTCGTCGAGGTCTTCGCCGCGGGGCTCAGCCCGGCAGACAGCGCGAGACGACGCGGCGACTTCGACGAACATGGCCCCGTGGAGTTCCCCGCGGGCGTCGGGCGCGAGCTCGCTGGCGTCGTGATCGCGACCGGGCCGGGCGAGTCCCGGTTCAGCCGTGGCGACGAGGTCATGGGCTTCGTCGAGGGCGGCGCCCAGGCGACGCACGTGGTGGCGCCCGAACGGCAGCTCGTCGCCAAGCCCGCCGGGCTGTCCTGGGAGGTCGCGGGTTCGCTCTACATCGCCGGCACGACGGCCTGGACGGCGGTCGAGGGGCTGCATCTCGGCCCGGACGACACCGTGGTGATCACGGCGGCCGCGGGCGGCGTGGGCTGTCTCGCCGCGCAGTTCGCGCGGCTCAGGGGCGCGACGGTGATCGGGACCTCGGCCGAGGCCCGGTTCGACTTCCTGCGACAGTTCGGCGTCATCCCGCTCGCGTACGGGCCGGGGCTGGCCGAGCGCGTGCGCGCCGTCGCCGGCGGCCGCCCGATCGGCAGCTTCCTCGACTTCCTCGGGGGCGAGGCCGCGGCCGCGACCGAGCTCGGCGTCCCCGGACCGCGAATCCTCACGACGCTGGACTGGGACGCGGTCACCGAACGCGGCGCGGTGCACGTCGACGCGGGCGATGTCGTGGCGCTCACGCGCGTCGCGCAGATGGTGTCCGACCGCCGTGTGCGGCTGCCGATCGCGGACGTCTTCTCGCTCGCCGACGTGGTCGACGCGTACCGGTCGCTCGACCGACGCGAGGCCCCGGGCAAGATCGTGCTCGGCATGCACACGGTCGACTACCCCGCGCAGCGCGTCCGCGAGCCCGCGCTCAAGGAACAGGACGTCACGCTCGGGGTCGCGACGCCGCACGAGCACATGGACGTCGAGGAGGCGGTGCCGCCTGCGCTCGCCGACGGCAGCGTCCGCCGGCGTCGGCGGGACGCCCGTCATGCAGCCGAAGAGGATGACGCGCGCCCATAAGATTGCACGTATGGCCGACGGCTCCTCGTTCTACATCACCACCCCGATCTTCTACGTCAACGACGTCCCGCACATCGGGCACGCCTACACCGAGGTGGCCGCCGACGTGCTCGCGCGCTGGCACCG
This sequence comes from Agromyces aerolatus, assembly GCF_031432255.1. Lineage (NCBI taxonomy): Bacteria > Bacillati > Actinomycetota > Actinomycetes > Micrococcales > Microbacteriaceae > Agromyces > Agromyces aerolatus. The sequence goes on from NZ_JAVKGQ010000002.1 coordinate 24,841, forward strand.
CCAGGCCGGTGAGGACACCTGGTCGCTGACGGGCACCGACGAGCACGGCCAGAAGATCCTGCGCACCGCGACGGCCAACGGCGTGACGCCGAAGGAGTGGGCCGACCGCCTCGTCGCCGAGGCGTGGAAGCCGCTGCTCGAGACGATCGACATCGCGAACGACGACTTCATCCGCACGACCGACGAGCGGCACGAGCAGAACGTGCAGAAGTTCCTGCAGAAGCTGTACGACGAGGGCCACATCTACACGGGTGAGTACGAGGGCTACTACTGCGTCGGCTGCGAGGAGTACAAGCAGCAGTCCGAGCTCATCGACGGCACGGGGGAGTACGAGGGCCAGCTGGTCTGCGCGATCCACTCGAAGCCCGTCGAGCTGCTGCACGAGAAGAACTACTTCTTCCGCATGTCGGCGTTCGCCGACAAGCTGCTCGCGCTCTACGAGGAGCGCCCCGGCTTCGTGCAGCCCGAGTCGGCGCGCAACGAGGTCGTCTCGTTCGTGCGGTCGGGGCTCGCCGACCTGTCGATCTCGCGTTCGACGTTCGACTGGGGCGTCAAGGTCCCGTGGGACGAGACGCACGTCGTGTACGTCTGGTTCGACGCACTGCTGAACTACATCACGGCCGTCGGCTACGGACAGGACGACGCGGAGTTCGCGCGCCGCTGGCCCGCCCAGCACATCGTCGGCAAAGACATCCTGCGGTTCCACGCGGTGATCTGGCCGGCCATGCTCATGGCTGCGGGCCTCGAGGTGCCGCGCGGCGTGTTCGGGCACGGCTGGCTGCTCGTCGGCGGCGAGAAGATGTCGAAGTCGAAGCTCACGGGCATCGCGCCCGCGCAGATCACCGACACGTTCGGGTCGGACGCGTTCCGTTACTACTTCCTGTCGGCGATCCACTTCGGGCAGGACGGATCGTTCTCCTGGGAAGACCTGGCGGCCAGGTACCAGGCCGAGCTCGCGAACGGGTTCGGCAACCTCGCGTCGCGCGTGATCGCGATGATCACGCGGTACTGCGACGGCGTCGTGCCGACGGCCGGCGCGACGACGCCGGCCGACGACGAGATCGTCGCGGTCGGGCGGCGGGCGACGGATGCCTCGTGGCAGGCCATCGACCGCCTCGCGGTGCACGAGGCGATCGCCGCCGCCTGGGAGCTCGTCGACGCGCTGAACGGCTACATCACGGCCGAGGAGCCGTGGGTGCTCGCGAAGGACCCCGCGAACCGCGAGCGGCTCGAGACCGTGCTCGCGACCGCGTACCACGGGCTCGGCACGCTCGCCGTGCTGCTCTCGCCCGTCATTCCGAAGGCGACCGCGAAGCTCTGGACCGCGCTCGGCGCGCCGGGCACGGTGCAGGAGCAGCGCATCGACCGAGCGTTCGAGTGGGCCACCGGCGAGCGGGTCGCGCCGCTCGAGGCGCTCTTCCCGCGCGTCGAGGTCGCCGAGTGATCGACCCAGTTGGTCGAGGAGCGAGCGACGCAGGAGCACGCGTATCGAGACCTGGTGACTCGGTCTCGATACGCTGCGCTACTCGACCAGCGAGCCCGGCATGACCGAGCACCTTCGCACGCGCGGCGACCGCGACGGCAAGGCCGTGGAGTATCCGCCCGCGCCCGACCCGCTGCCGCTGCCCGTCTTCGACAATCACACGCATCTCGAGATCGCCGACAGCGCACTCCCGCTCTCGGTCGCGGAGCATCTCGACCGCGCCGCCTCGGTGGGCGTCGCCGGTGCGGTGCAGGTCGGCACCGATGTCGCGACCAGCCGGTGGTCAGCCGAGGTCGCGGCACGTGAGCCGAGGCTGCTCGCCGCCGTGGCGCTGCATCCGAACGAGGCGCCGGTGCTCGATGCCGCGGGCCGGCTCGACGACGCGCTCGCCGTGATCGACGAGCTCGCGGCGCAGCCGCGGGTTCGCGCGGTCGGTGAGACCGGCCTCGACACGTTCCGGACGGGCGACGACGGCCGGGCCGCGCAGTTCCGGTCGTTCGAGGCGCACATCGACATCGCGAAGCGCCACGGGCTGGCGCTGCAGATCCACGACCGCGATGCGCACGACGACGTGGTCGCGACGCTGCGGAGGGTCGGCGCCCCCGACCGCACGGTGTTCCACTGCTTCTCGGGTGGGGAAGAGCTGGCGGCGCTCGCGGCCGACGAGGGCTGGTACTGCTCGTTCGCCGGGAACGTCACGTTCAAGAACGCCGAGAACCTGCGCGAGGCGCTCCGGGTCGTGCCGCGCGACCGCATGCTCGTCGAGACGGATGCGCCGTACCTGACCCCTGCGCCGCTCCGCGGCCGCCCGAACGCCCCGTATCTGGTGCCGCACACCGTGCGCTTCATGGCCGAGGTGCTCGGCGCACCGCTCGACGAACTCTGCGCCGAGCTCGCGTCGAACACCGTGCGTGTGTATGGGTCGTGGCAGGATGAGGCCGTGGACGCAGAGCGCATCGACGAGGGGCGCGGGGGCGCGTGACGGCGCATCGGCACCAGGCCGACGACGCCCCGGCGCAGCCGCGGCTGCTCGGGCCGGCCGAGATCCGCGATCTCGCCGAGCTGCTCGGCGTCAGCCCGACCAAGAAGCTCGGCCAGAACTTCGTGCACGACGCGAACACCGTGCGTCGCATCGTGCAGACCGCGGGCGTGCAGCGAGGCGACACCGTCCTGGAGGTCGGCCCGGGCCTCGGCTCGCTGACCCTGGGGCTGCTCGAGGCCGGCGCGCACGTCATCGCGGTCGAGATCGACGGCCGGCTCGCCGAACAGCTTCCGCACACCGTGCGCGTGATGCAGCCCGGCACGTCGCTCACCGTCGTCCATGAAGACGCGCTGCGCGTCAGCGAGCTTCCCGGCGCACCGTCCCGGCTGGTCGCGAACCTGCCCTACAACGTCTCGGTGCCGGTGCTGCTGCACCTGCTCGAGCACTTCGACTCGCTCACATCGGGCATCGTGATGGTGCAGGCCGAGGTCGGGTACCGGCTCGCGGCCGAGCCCGGGTCGAAGGTCTACGGCGCGCCGAGCGTGAAGGCGGCCTGGTACGGCGAGTGGCGCACCGCGGGCCAGGTGTCGCGGCTCGTCTTCTGGCCGGTGCCGAACGTCGACTCCGTGCTCGTAGGCTTCGAGCGTCGGGAGCCACCGGGGACCGAGACCGAGCGCCGCACGACGTTCACGCTCGTGGACGCGGCGTTCCAGCAGCGTCGCAAGATGCTGCGGCAGGCGCTCTCGGGCCTGCTCGGCGGCTCGGCCGCGGCCGCGAGCGAGGTGCTGGAGCGTGCGGGCGTGGACCCGCAATCGCGCGGTGAGCAGCTGCGCGTGGGCGAGTTCCTGTCGATCACCAGGGCGCTCGCCGATCCGCCGGACCCCGCACTGCCAGGTCCGCTAGCGTGATCGCATGACGTTCCTGCCGGCCGAAGAATCGGTGCACGTCCGCGCGCCCGGCAAGGTCAACCTGTTCCTCCGTGTGGGCGACGCGGGCGCTGACGGCTATCACGACGTCGCGACCGCTTACCAGGCGGTCTCCCTCTACGAAGACGTCTTCGCACGGCCCGATGACCGCATCTCGGTCTCGTTCACCGGGCCGATGGACACGTCGCAGCTTCCGACGGGGTCGACCAATCTCGCGATGAAGGCCGCGAAGCTGTTCGCGCGGACCACGGGGGTCACCGCGGGCATCCGTCTCGAGATCGAGAAGCACGTCCCCATCGCCGGCGGCATGGGCGGGGGCTCCGCCGACGCCGCAGCGACACTGCTCGCGTGCGACGCCCTCTGGGGCACCGACCTGCCGAGAGACGCCATGCTCCGGATGGCGGCGAAGCTCGGCGCCGACGTGCCGTTCGCGCTCATGGGCGGCACCGCGATCGGCACCGGCCGAGGCGACCGGCTGAGCCCCGCGCTCGGCACCGGCCGATTCCACTGGGTGCTCGCCGTCGCGGACTTCGGGCTCTCGACGCCCGAGGTGTACCGTCAGCTCGACGTGATGCGGGCCGAGCGCGCGACGCGCGCGAGCGGCTCGACCCGAGCCACCGCGTCAGCCGATGGGGCAGGCTCGGCCGTGCCGACCGTCGACGCGACCGTGCTGCACGCGCTCCGCGCGGGCGACGCGGCCCGCCTCGCGACCGCGCTCGACAACGACCTGCAGGCCGCCGCGCTGCGTCTCGCACCCGGGCTCGCCGACCTCATCGATCTCGGGGAGCAGTCGGGCGCGCTCACCGGCATCGTCTCGGGCTCGGGCCCGACGGTGGCATTTCTCACCGAGGACTCGGATTCGGCGATCGCGCTGCAGATCTCACTCTCGGCCGCGCGCGTGACCGCGCTGCACGTGCACGGGCCCGTGCACGGCGCGCGCGTCATGGTGCCCTGACCCTGGCTGCCGTACCCTGCCGCTGTGACGCTGCCACCGTGTCGTCACCCGGCTGCCTCACGCGGCTGCCGTGCCCCGGCCGCCCTGTCGCGCGGTCGGCCGGGGGAGGCGGCTACCGGGAGAGCGTGATCGTGAACGGCTGGTGGGCCGTGGCGCGACTCTGCTCGAAGATGCTCACCTCGCCGGTCACATGGCCGACGCGCCACGGATCCGATTGATGCGAGGCGATGGTCAACGTGGTCGTCGCGGGCTCGCCGGTGCAGTTCACCGTCTGACGCGCGGCGCCGTCGATGAAGCCGTACTCGCCGAACGGCTGGCGCAGCTTCACGGTGATCGCCGCCGTGCCGCCGGCCTCGCAGCGGTACGTGACCGGCTCGCTCGCGAGCGACGGATCCGAGCTCACGAGCGTGCCGTCGTGGACGCTGACCGTGGGGGCCGCAGCGGCCGCCGGCTGGGCCATCGCCGCGACCGGCGCCGCCACCGAGAGCGCGGTCGCGCCGACCACCAGAGCCGCCGCTGAGAAGAGCCGCGGTACGCGGCGAACCATCGTGTTCATGTCCGAACTCCAAACGTCATGGATACGAACAAGTATATTACTACGCGGGAGAGGGGGGTCTTGGTTGATCCGAGTCCTACGCCTTAGTTCCCATTATTTACTTTAAGTGCCATAAAGTAGATATAGCGAAGTCGGAGGTGACCTGACATGGCGACCCACATCGAGCGTGTGTGGAATCCGGACGATCGCGGCCAGCTGACGCGGAAAGACCGGCGGCCGGGACGGTACCTCGCGTACGTGCCCGATCCGCTGGGCGTACAACTGCCCGAGCTCGGGGTGCGCGCGCACCGGGCGGCCGAGGACGCACTGACGGTGCTCGCACGGGCCGATGAGCGGATCGGTGAGCGTGGCCGGTACCTGCATCACCTGCTGATCCGGTCGGAGAGCATCTCGTCCTCGTGGATCGAGGGGAACCGGGTGACGCCGAAGAAGCTCGCGATCGCGGAACTGCTCCATCACGGGCCGAGGGTCGCACTCGACGTGGTCGCGAACGTACGTGCCACCGAAGACGCCATCGACGTTCTGGCCGATCGCGGGCGCGAGATCACCGCCACGGACATCGAAGACCTGCAACACCTGATCGAGCCGTCACTCGCGCGCGGGTGCCGGCTCGAGCAGAACTGGGTCGGCGGAGCCGGATGGAGCCCCCTCCGAGCGGACTTCGTTCCGCCCCCCGAGACCGAGGTGCCGCGCCTGGTCGACGATCTGGCCGCCTTCGTCACCGCGACCGATGGCAACCCGGTGGTGCGTGCGGCGATCGCCCACGCACAGTTCGAGACGATCCATCCGTTCATCGACGGAAACGGCCGAACCGGCCGCGCACTCATCCACACCGTGTTCCGCCGCGCGGACGCGCTCCGGAACACCCTGATCCCGATCAGCACGGTGTTCGCCGGTGACACGAATGCCTACATCGCCGGGCTCACGGCGTTCCGCGCCGACCCGCAGCGGCTCGACGACTGGGTGATCGGCTTCGCCGAGGCCGCCGAGCTCGCCGCCGAGAACGCGGTGCGGCTTGCCGCCGACGTCGCACAGCTCGACGCCGTACTGGCGGACCAGTTGGTCGCGTTTCGGAGCGAGCACGGCATATCCCCGGCCCATCCCCGTCGCGACGCGGCCGTACGGCGGATCCTCGCCACACTCGCCAGCGACCCGGTGCTGACCATCGACGGAGTGGCCGCCCGGCTGGACGTGACGAAGGCCGCGGCGCACCGCGCCCTCGTCCAGCTCCACGATGCCGGCATACTCGGGCGCACCAAGGATCAGCGTGGGCGGCTCGTCTGCTGGACCGCTGACCGCCATTTGGCTCTCGTCGCGCAGACCGAACGCAGCAACCGCGTCTCAGGCCGCGACACGCGCGTGACCAGACCACGCCTCGGGCCACCACGACCGGACACACCGACCGGGCCCTGACCGGCTACTCGACCTGCTCGCCGAGCTCGTACCAGCGGAGCTCGAGCTCGGCCATCTCGGCCTCGAGGGCGCCGATGCGCTCCATCTCGGCGCCGAGGCCGACGTAGTCGGACTGGTCATGGTCGGCGAGCGCGGTCTTCGCGGCGTCGATCTGCTCCTGCAGCTTGCCGAGACGGCGCTCGAGCGCCGCGAGCTCCTTCTGCGCGGCACGCAGCTCAGCACCGCTGAGCGCCGGCCCTGAGGCATCCGTGCCGCGCGAGGCATCCGTGCCGCGCGAGGCATCCGTCTGCGTCGCGTCGCCCGCCGACGCGCCCGCCCCGCGCGACCCGCCCTGCTCCTCGAGCTTGCGCAGCCGCAGGTACTCGTCGACGCCGCCCGGCAGGTGCCGCAGGCGCCCGCCGAGGATCGCGAACTGCTGATCGGTGACGCGCTCGATGAAATAGCGGTCGTGCGACACCACGAGCAGCGTGCCCGGCCATGAGTCGAGCAGGTCCTCCATCGCGGCGAGCATGTCGGTGTCGAGGTCGTTCGTCGGCTCGTCGAGGATCAGCACGTTGGGCTGGTCGAGCAGGATGAGCAGCAGCTGCAGCCGCCGGCGCTGCCCGCCCGAGAGGTCCTTGACCGGCGTCGAGAGCTGCGCGCTCGCGAATCCGAGACGTTCGAGCAGCTGGCCGGGCGACAGCTCCTGCGCCTTCGAGCCCGAGCCGAACGTGTACGTCGTGCGCAGACGCGCGATCACGACCCGGACCGGGTCGTCGAGATGCTCCTCGAGCTCGTCCATGCGCTGCGTGAGCGTCGCGACCTGCACCGTCTTGCCGCGCTTGACCCGGCCGGTGGAGGGCTCGACCGAGCCGTCGACGAGGCCCAGCAGCGTCGACTTGCCCGCGCCGTTCACGCCGAGGATGCCGGTGCGCTCACCCGGCGCGATGCGCCACTCGACCGGGTGCAGGATCTCGCGCCCGTCATATGAGACGGATGCATCGAGCAGATCCACGACGTCCTTGCCGAGCCGTGACACCGCGAGCGACTGCAGTGCGACGCGATCCCGGATCTCGGGCACGTCGGCGATGAGCGCGTTCGCGGCGTCGATGCGGAACTTCGGCTTCGAGGTGCGCGCGGGCGCGCCGCGGCGCAGCCACGCGAGCTCCTTGCGGGCGAGGTTCTGCCGTCGCGCCTCGATCGCGGCCGCCTGCCGGTCGCGCTCGACGCGCTGCAGGATGTAGGCGGCGTAGCCGCCCTCGAACGGCTCGACGACCCGGTCGTGCACCTCCCACGTCATCGTGCAGACCTCGTCGAGGAACCAGCGGTCGTGGGTCACCACCAGCAGCCCGCCCGCGTTCGCGGCCCAGCGGCGCTTCAGGTGCTCGGCGAGCCACGTGATCGCCTCCACATCGAGGTGGTTCGTCGGCTCGTCGAGCGCGAGCACCTCGTGGTCGCCGCGCAGCAGCCGCGCGAGCGCGACGCGGCGGCGCTGCCCGCCGGAGAGCGTCCCGAGCTCGGCGTCCCACGGCAGATCGCGCAGCAGGCCCGCGATGACGTCGCGCGTGCGCGCGTCGCCGGCCCACTCGTGCTCGGGCTCGTCGCCCACGACCGCATGCCCCACGGTCTCGGCGTCGTCGAGCGTGTCGGCCTGGTCGAGCACGCCGACGCGGACGCCGCCGCGCACGGTGACGCGCCCGGAGTCGGGGGAGCGCAGGCCGGCGAGCATGCCGAGCAGGCTCGACTTGCCGTCACCGTTGCGGCCCACGATGCCGATGCGGTCGCCCTCGTTGACGCCCAGGGAGACGGAGTCGAAGACGACCCGGGTCGGGTATTCGAGGTGGAGGGCTTCGGCCCCGAGGAGATGCGCCATGTCCCGTCAAGCGTACGGGCCATCCGCCGTCGCGAAGCATCCGTTCGTGCGCCTCGGCGCGGCCGAAGAATCTGTGACGCTTCGTGACCGCCGCGGCCGAGCCCTGGAGATCCTTCACGTATCGTGGACGAGCACGCGATCGCGGCAGCCACTCCCAATGACGACCCTCCGGGGTGTTCGTGCTGCCCGGGAACCGACCAGGTTCCGATCGCTGATCCAGGAAAGGACCTCCCATGACCCGCCGCTCACGTCCCGCCTCAGCACTCGCCGCCTTCGCCGCGGTCCCGCTCCTCATCGCCGGTCTCGCCGGCTGCGCCACGAACGGCGGCGGCGCGGCCGAGGGCGGGGACGAGGTCGTGCGCATCGGCGTCGTCGGCAAATCCGACCCGCAGTGGTCCGCGTTCGAAGAGGCCGCGTCGGCCGAGGGCATCGAGATCGAGATCATCGACTTCGCCGACTACGCGCAGCCCAACCCCGCGCTCACCGAGGGCGAGCTGGACCTCAACCAGTTCCAGCACATCGTGTACCTCGCCGACTACAACGTGAACGCGGGCGAAGACCTCACCCCGATCGGCTCGACGCAGATCTACCCGCTCGGCCTCTACTCGACGCAGTACGACTCGGTCGAGGACATCCCCGAGGGCGCGACCGTCGCGATCCCCGACGACCCCGCGAACCTCTCGCGCTCGCTGCTCGTGCTGCAGTCCGCCGGCCTCATCGAGCTCGAGGACGAGGGCTCGATCTTCTCGACCGTCGCCGACATCGACGAGGCGAGCTCGAAGGTCAAGGTCACGCCGCTCGAGGCGTCGCTCACCCCGACGTCGCTGCCCGACGTCGCCGCGGCGATCATCAACAACGACTTCGTGACCGACGCGGGGCTCACCTTCGAAGACGCGATCGCGCAGGACGACCCCGAGGACCCGAACGCGCTGCCGTACGTGAACATCTTCGCCTCGCGCGCCGAGGACAAGGACAACGAGACCTACAAGAAGCTCGTCGAGATCTTCCAGACCAACGCCGAGGTCCAGGCCGGCCTCGACGAGGCGTCGGGTGGGACGGGCGTCTCCGTCGAGATCCCGGTCGAGGAGCTCGAGGCGTCGCTCGCCGACGTGCAGGCCGACACCGAAGCGCAGGGCTGACCCGCCGCGCAGCAACGCGACCCGTATGCCGGGCGGTGCGAGACTCGCACCGCCCGGTTCCGGTGTCCAGGAGGAGGAACCGCATGGCCCTCGTGAGCCTCGCGAACGTCACCAAGTCGTACCCGGCGCCCGACCGGTCGGCCGCGCCCGTCGTCGCCGTCGACGACGTCTCGCTCGACATCGAGGCCGGTGACGTCTACGGCATCATCGGCTACTCCGGCGCCGGCAAGTCCACCCTCGTCCGCCTCGTGAACGCGCTCGAGCGCACCACGAGCGGCACCATCGCCATCGACGGCACCGAGATCTCGGCGCTCTCCGAGCGGAGCCTGCGCGAGGTCCGCCTCGGCATCGGCATGATCTTCCAGCAGTTCAACCTGTTCGACCAGAAGACCGTGCGCGGCAACATCGCCTACCCCCTGAAGATCGCCGGCTGGAAACGCGCCGACATCGACGCGCGCGTCGCCGAGCTCCTCGAGTTCGTCGGCCTCGCCGACAAGGCGAAGGCCTACCCCGAGCAGCTCTCGGGCGGGCAGAAGCAGCGCGTCGGCATCGCGCGAGCGCTCGCGACCCGGCCGCGCATCCTGCTCGCCGACGAGGCGACCAGCGCACTCGACCCCGAGACCACGCACGAGGTGCTCACGCTGCTGCGCCGCGTGAACGAGGAGCAGGGCGTGACCATGATCGTGATCACCCACGAGATGGATGTCATCCAGACGATCGCGACCAAGGTCGCGGTCATGGACGGCGGCCGGGTGATCGAACGCGGCGACGTGTTCGACGTGTTCTCCAGGCCCGGCCATCCGGCCTCGCAGCGCTTCGTCTCGACGGTCGTGAAGGGTATCCCGTCGCCCGCCGAGCTCGCGGTCCTCCGCGAACGGCACGCGGGGCGCATCGTGACCGTCTCGTTCCGCGACGGCGACGCCTCGCAGGCGCGCGTGTTCCTCGACCTCGCCGAGGCGGGCGTCGAGTTCGAGCTCGTCTACGGCGGCATCAACGACATCCGCGGTCGCGCGTTCGGTCACCTCACGCTCGCGCTCCGCGGGGCGGATGCCTCGCTCGAGGCCGCGCTCGCGAAGATCCGCACGCATGCGGAGGTGGCCGAACCGGGCGACCCGGCCCCCTCGACCGGCACCGGTCCCGGTTCCGGTTCCGGCTCCGGCTCCTCGACCGGACGGGAGGCCCGCTGATGGATCGCCTCTTCGAGCTCTCGCCCCAGTTCTGGGAGGCCGCGGGCGAAACCCTCTACATGGTGCTGCTCACCATGCTGTTCGGCGGGCTCGGCGGCCTGCTGCTCGGGGTCGGGCTGTACGTCTCCCGGGCGGGCAGCCTGCTGCCGAACCGCGCGGCGTACAACGTGCTGAACGTGCTGATCAACTTCTTCCGCCCGATCCCGTTCATCATCTTCATCGCCGCGATCCAGCCGGTCACGCGCGCGGTGATCGGCATCGGCATCGGGACGAACGCGGCGATCTTCGCCCTCTCGCTCGCGGCGTCGTTCGCGATCGGCCGCATCGTCGAACAGAACCTGCTGACCGTGCGGCCCGGCGTGATCGAGGCCGCCCGGTCGATGGGTGCCGGGCCGTGGCGGATCCTCGTCACGGTCGCGATCCCCGAGGCGCTCGGACCGCTCATCCTGGGCTACACGTTCATCATCATCGCGGTGATCGACATGACGGCCATGGCGGGCTTCATCGGAGGCGGCGGCCTCGGCTACTTCGCCCAGCTGTACGGGTACCGCCAGTTCGAGCCGGTGGTGACGTGGGCCGCCGTGCTGCTCATCGTCGTGTTCGTGCAGATCGTGCAGTACCTCGGCAACTGGCTCGCCCGCAAGGTGCTCCGCCGGTAGCCCCCCGTCGGTCGAGTAGCGAAGCGTATCGAGACCAGGCGCGGGGTCTCGATACGCGTGCTCCTTCGTCGCTCGCTGCTCGACCAGCGGCGGCTCAGTCGAAGCCGAGGCTGAGCTTGCGCAGCAGGGCCGCGAGGCGCTTCTGCTCGATGGGCGGCAGGCTCTGCAAGAGCTCCTCCTCGGCGTCGACCAGGCGGGTGATGGCGGCGTCGACCCTGGTGAGGCCCGCGCTGCTCATCTCGACGAGGATGCCTCGGCCGTCGCGCGGGTCGGTCTGCCGGGTGACGAGTCCTCGCTCGACGAGCCGGTCGATGCGGTTGGTCATGGTGCCGCTGGAGACGAGCGTCTGCTGCAACAGCGCCTTGGGGGAGAGCCGGTACGGCGAGCCGGCACGGCGGAGCGCGGAGAGCACATCGAACTCCCACGACTCGAGCTCGGACCTCGCGAACGCCTGCTTCCGCGCACGGTCGAGGTGCTTGGCGAGCCGTCCGACCCGCGAAAGAACCTGCAGCGGCGCGAAGTCGAGGTCGGGACGCTCGCGCTCCCAGTCCTCGACGATGCGGTCCACCTCGTCGGCTGCGGTCATCCGTTCATTATGGCGGGGTCGTGCGCTGGGCGGCGTTCGGCCGCTTGCCTCAGGGCGCGGGGACCGGCTGGAGCGGGAACGGGATGCTCTTCGCGGTCGCCGGGTCCATCGCCGGCGGGGTGATGCCGGCCACCGACGTCGGGACCTGGCCGGTGCACGCCCACGCCCGCTCCTCAGGAGTGAGCTTTCGTTCATCGCTCACGAGCAGGCCGATGCCCTTCGGGTTCGGTCCATCGAACTTGACGTCCTGGATGATGACGGTGTCGTTGCCGATCTTCGCGACGAAATCGCCCGTTGCCACGACCCGTGCCGTGTATCGCTTGAACCACCCCCAGTAGCCGGGGGCGACCTCGAGGGTGTGCTGCTCTTGGTAGCTGTGCGCGACAGACCAGCTGTGCTGGTAGCTGGCCTGCACCGCGATGGTGAGCTTGTCGAACGGCTTGAACTCGGCGGTCACCGCGATTCCGAGGGAGTTCGTTGTGGTCTCCTCGATGCCCCAGGCGAGTGTGACGCGATCGTTCGTGGTCGCCTTGCAGTTCCAATGCTGATACGTTCCCACCAGCTCGGCTTCGCTGAGTGCCTGCACCAGCTGGCCCTTCGGCTGGAATGCGCAGGACAGGTACGGCGAGCCGTCGTTGCACAGCTTCTGCAACGCGTCGGCCTGCGCTTGCGGCGCAGCCGCCTCGACGACGCGTTCGTTGGGCGTTGCCGAGGAGATGATCGCGTTCCGGCCCGCCATGTCGCACCGCAGTCCGGCTGATACCGACGAGCAGGAGTAGTCGACCCGGTTCAGACCGTCGACCGTGGCTTTGAGCGTGACAAAGCCGACGCCTTCGATCACATAGGTCATCTGGACGCCGTTGTCGTAGGCGACCCAGTAGGTCAGGCTGAACGAGCTCTCGGTTGCCGGGTCGAATCGGGTACCGATGGGCGGCGCAGGGATCGCGTCGAATCGCGTCTCGAAGTTGTTGAAGGCCGGCCGTGCGCCGGAGAAACTCATGGTGCGGCCGGTCAGGTTGGTGACTCGGAAATCATGGGAGATCAACCCTTGCGCGCCGACCTCGTCCGCGCTCTCCGACGGCTGCTCCGAGGCGGCGTCGGATGTCTCGTGAAGGGCCATGCCGGCCGTTTCGCCCGACGGCGCGGGTTCGGACGCCGCGACGGCAGTGGCCGGGACGACGATCGCGAGCGTCGTCGCGAGCGCCGCGAGGAGCGCTGCCCATCGGCGATGACGTCGGGTGCTGAACCGGTCCATGAGCTGCTCCTTCGTCGGGGCGGTCTCCGTATGACGTTCTAATATACAGGCATGGTGGAACACGAAGCGCAGCGAGGCTGGAATTCACACACGGTTAACATGCGCGTCGCCGCGCTCTGCCGGCGCGGCTGTCGGCGCGCCAGCGTGGCAGACTTGAGGGCGCGCTCGCGCGAGCCCCGCTCGCGACGTGCGCGGTCCGCCATGGTGTAACGGCAGCACGACAGCCTTTGGAGCTGTGAGGACCAGGTTCGAATCCTGGTGGCGGAGCATGACCGATGGAAACCTCGCGATCATCGTCCTCGCCGCAGGCCAGGGCACCCGCATGAAGTCCGCGACGCCGAAGGTGCTGCACGAGCTCGCCGGCGCGCCGATCGTCGCGCACGTGCTCGCGACCGCGCGCGCGCTCGACGCGGCGCACGTGGCCGTCGTCGTCCGGCACGAGCGCGATCTCGTCGCCGCGGCGGTCTCGGCCGAGCTGCCGGGCGCCGTCATCGTCGACCAGGACGAGGTGCCCGGCACGGGGCGCGCGGTCGAGCTCGCGGTGGACGCGCTCGACGGGTTCGACGGCGAGGTGCTCGTGCTGAACGGCGACGTGCCGCTGCTGAATGCCGACACCCTCACCAAGTTCCTCGACCAGCACCGCACCGCGGGTGTCGCGGCCTCGGTGCTCTCGGCGCACTTCACCGACCCCGACGGGTACGGGCGCATCGTGCGGAGCGCGGAGGGCTCGTTCGACCGCATCGTCGAGCAGAAGGACGCGACCGACCTCGAGCACACGATCGACGAGATCAACGCCGGGGTGTACGCGTTCGGCGCGTCCGCGCTCCGCGACCAGCTCGCGAACCTCACGACCGAGAACGCGCAGGGCGAGAAGTACCTGACCGACATCATCGGCCTCCTCCGTGCCGCGGGCTCCGAGGTGGAGGCGCTGCCGGTCTCGGAGCCGTGGCTCGTCGCGGGCATCAATGACCGGGCGCAGCTCGCCGAGACCGCCGCCCGGCTGAACGCGCTCATCGTGCGCGGCTGGCAGCTGAACGGCGTGACGATCGAAGACCCGGCGACCACGTGGATCGACCTCGCGGTCCGGCTCGAGCCCGACGTCACGATCCGTCCCGGAACCCAGCTGAAGGGCACGACCACGGTCGCGGCCGGCGCGGTCGTCGGCCCCGACACCACGCTCGTGGACTGCGAGGTCGGCGAGGGCGCCGAGGTCAAGCGCACGGACGCGACGCTCGCGGTCATCGGTCCGGATGCCTCGGTCGGGCCCTTCGCCTACCTCCGCCCCGGCACCATCCTCGACGCGTCGGGCAAGATCGGCTCGTTCGTCGAGACGAAGAACTCGCGCATCGGCGAGGGCAGCAAGGTGCCGCACCTCTCCTACATCGGCGACACCGAGATCGGCGTCGGCTCGAACGTCGGCGCCGGATCGATCACGGCCAACTACGACGGCGTGAACAAGCACCGCACGACGATCGGCTCGCACGTGCGCACGGGGTCGCACGGCGTCTTCGTCGCGCCCGTTACGATTGGAGACGGCGCCTACACGGGGGCCGGCACGGTGGTCCGCAAAGACGTCCCGGCCGGTTCGCTCGCGGTCAACGTGGCGCCGCAGCGCAACATCGAGGGTTGGGTCGAGCAACACCGACCGGGCAGCGCGGCCGCAGACGCGGCGGCGTCGGCACGGCAGGCCGAGGCGACCGAGGTCGACTGACACGGCGCCGGGCACCGGCGGGAAGGACTGCACACATGGCGGCGATCGAGACCACCGGATCGAAACGACTCGTACTCGTCTCGGGGCGGGCACACCCCGAGCTCGCCGAGCAGATCGCGGCCGAGCTCGGCAGCGAGCTGGTGCCGACCGACGCGCGCACGTTCGCGAACGGTGAGCTCTACGCACGATACGACGAGAGCGTGCGCGGGTCCGACGCGTTCGTGATCCAGTCGCACGCCGCACCCATCAACGAGTGGCTCATGGAGCAGCTCATCATGGTCGACGCGCTCAAGCGCGCTTCGGCCAAGCGCATCACGGTCGTGTCGCCGTTCTACCCGTACGCCCGCCAAGACAAGAAGGGGCGTGGCCGCGAGCCGATCTCGGCACGCCTCGTGGCCGACCTGTACAAGGCCGCCGGCGCCGACCGCATCATGTCGATCGACCTGCACGCCGCGCAGATCCAGGGCTTCT
Source organism: Agromyces aerolatus (assembly GCF_031432255.1). NCBI lineage: Bacteria > Bacillati > Actinomycetota > Actinomycetes > Micrococcales > Microbacteriaceae > Agromyces > Agromyces aerolatus. The sequence goes on from NZ_JAVKGQ010000002.1 coordinate 40,016, forward strand.
TCGACGGCCCCGTCGACCACCTGTTCGCGATGCCGGTGCTGCTGAACCACTTCAAGGAGCAGCTCGACCCGGCGACCCTCACGGTCGTCTCGCCCGACATGGGCCGGGTCCGGGTCGCCGACATCTGGAGCGACAAGCTCGGCGCGCCGCTGGCGATCATCCACAAGCGGCGCGACCCGCTCGTGCCCAACCAGGTCTCGGTGCACGAGATCGTCGGCGAGGTGAGCGGGCGCGTGTGCCTGCTCGTCGACGACCTGATCGACACGGGCCGCACCATCGTGAAGGCCGCTGAGGCGTTGAAGGCCGCGGGCGCCATCGGCGTCGTGGTCGCCGCCACGCACGCGGTGTTCTCGAACCCGGCGACCGAGATCCTGCAGTCCGATTTCATCGACGAGGTCGTCGTGACCGACACGCTGCCCCTCCCCGAGGAGAAGCGCTGGGACCGGCTCACGATCCTGCCGATCGCGCCGCTGCTCGCGCGCGCGATCCACGAGGTGTTCGAGGACGGCTCGGTGACGAGCATGTTCGACGGCGCCGCCTGAGCGCCGAGGCGACGTCTGGGGCGGCTCGCCGGCGAATAGGCTGACGCTATGGCGATCAGCACGGACCGGCCCTGGCTCGCGAGCTACGCGGAGGGCGTGCCCACCGACCTCGAGCCGCCCACGGGCTCGCTCTACGACCTGATCCGGGAGAGCGTCGAGCAGTACCCCGATCACGTCGCACTCGAGTTCTTCGGCCGCACGACGACGTACGCGGAGCTCGGGGCCGAGATCGAGCGGGTCGCCGAGGGGTTGCGGGTACTCGGCGTGCAGCCGGGCGACCCGGTCGCGATCGTGCTGCCGAACTGTCCGCAGCACATCGTCGCGTTCTACGCCGTGCTCCGCCTCGGCGCGATCGTCGTCGAGCACAACCCGCTCTACACGCCGCGTGAGCTGCGGCACCAGTTCGAGGACCACGGCGCCAGGGTCGTCATCGCCTGGGACAAGGTGGTCGCGACGATCCAGGACTTCCCGGCGGATGTCTCGGTGCAGACCATCGTCTCCGTCGACGTGACCCGGGCCATGCCCTTCGCGACCCGGCTGGCGCTGCGCCTCCCGATCGCGAAGGCCCGCGAGTCGCGCGCCGCGCTCACCACGAAGGTGCGCGGCACGACGCCGTGGACGCAGCTCACCGGGTCGGCGCCCGTCGATGCGCACATCGCTCGCCCCGGGGCATCCGATGTCGCCTTGATCCAGTACACGAGCGGCACCACCGGCTCGCCCAAGGGGGCGACCCTGACGCACGCGAACCTGCTCGCGAACGCCGCGCAGGCGCGCGCGTGGGTGCCGGAGGTGCCGCGCGGCAGCGCGGTCGTCTACGCGGTGCTGCCGATGTTCCACGCGTACGGCCTCACGCTCTGCCTGACGTTCGCCATGAGCATGGGGGCCAGGCTCGTGCTCTTCCCGAAGTTCGACCCGGAGCTCGTGCTCAAGGTCGTGAAGAAGCATCCGGCGACGTTCCTGCCCGCCGTTCCGCCGATCTACGACCGGCTCACGAAGGCCGCCGCGGCCGAGGGGGTCTCGCTCGACGGCATCCAGATCGCGATCTCGGGGGCCATGCCGCTGTCGACCGCCGTGGTCGAACCGTGGGAGGCCGCGACCGGCGGCGCGCTCGTCGAGGGCTACGGGCTGTCCGAGTGCTCGCCCGTGCTCATGGCCAATCCGGTCGCGCCGAACCGGCGCATCGGCACGGTCGGCCTGCCGCTGCCGTCGACCGAGGCGCGCGTCGTCGACCCCGAGAATCCGATCGCCGACGTCGCACGCGGCGCCGAGGGCGAGCTCGTCGTGCGCGGTCCGCAGGTGTTCTCGGGGTACTGGAAGAAGCCCGAGGAGACCGAGGCGGTGTTCGTCGCCGACCCCGACGGGGGAGCACCGTGGTTCCGCACCGGCGACATCGTGTCGATCGACGCCGACGGGTTCGTGACCATCGTCGACCGCATCAAGGAGCTGATCATCACGGGCGGCTTCAATGTCGCGCCGAGCGAGGTCGAGGAGGCGGTGCGCTCGCACGCCGACGTCGAGGATGTCGCGGTCGTGGGCCTGCCCGACGAGCACTCGGGCGAAGCGGTCGTCGCGGTCGTCGTGCTCCGCGAGGGTGCCGTGCTCGACGAGGCCGGCATCCGCGCGCACGCGCGCGACCAGCTCACGGCGTACAAGGTGCCGAAGCGCGTCGTCCAGGTCGACGAGCTGCCCCGCTCGCTCATCGGCAAAGTGCTGCGCCGCGAGGTGCGCAACGGGCTGCTGAACGGCTGACCATGGGGTTCCTGTCGCCTGAGTCGGCCGCCGCGCTCGCGCGGCTCGTCGCGCTGCAGGGCGGGGCGGATGCCTCGGCGGGGCGTGCGGCCGACGCGCCGCCGCTCGACCGGCTCCGAGGCATCCGCGAGCTCGTGACCGCGCTGGAGGCTGACCCGGCCGCGCTCGTCGCCGTGCGCGAGGCACTCGACGCGGGGGCGGGCTGGGACGACGTCGGCGACGCGGCCGGGCTCAGTGCCTCGGCCGCGAAGTACCGCTGGGCGGGCGACGACGCGGCGATCGCCGACCGCCACGAGGCGAGCCGCCGCCGCAAGCGCGAACGCCCGTCGAGCCGGCCGACGGACCTGCCGGGACTCTCGGTCGCCGAGGCGGCGAAGCAGCTCGGCGTCACCCCGCAGGCGATCTACCAGCGCGTCACCCGCGGCCAGCTCGAGGCCCGAACGATCGAGCTCCCCGACGGCCGCTCCTACAAGCGCGTCTTCCCCGACCCCCCGTCCGTCGAGTAGCGATCGTCAGCGAGCGCGTACTCCTCCGTCGGTCGAGTAGCGAGCGCCAGCGAGCGTATCGAGACCTGGCGGGCCCCTGTCGAGACTCGGTCACCGGGTCTCGATACGCGTGCTCCTTCGTCGCTCGCTACTCGACCGGCGGGTGTGGGTGCCCGTTCATCGGTGACGAGCGTCCGGCGTGCTGTGTTGTGTCCGTTCTGTGCATGCGCAAATATATTAGTGTAGTGCTGGAAGGGCGCTTGTCGTGAAGAAGGCGCAATGCGTCGAGTGGGTTCGTGCCTGATCGCCGGTGCGGTGATGATCGGGACGTTGGGCGGGTGCGGCGGTTTCGCCAGCCGGGGCGGAGTCGGTTTCGCTGGAGTCCGGTGCGCTCGTCGCGGCACCGGACGAGCGCGCAAGGGCGTGGGGAGCGAAGTGTCGGTCTACACTGCGGACGGCACGCAGACGGCCACGAAGAAGTTCGACGATCCGTCCTACGCGATCACGGCGCTCGATGCGTATGAACAACACGACAGCACCCGGTACCTCGCGGTTGGGCTGAACATGCAGGGCATCCGGATCCTGCAGGTCGAGCAGGGCGCGAACCCGAACGACGAGAAGCTGACGGAGGTCAGCGCGGTCGCGCGTCATTGGTACCAGCCCAACCTGGTCTTCTTTCAACCGAATCAGGTCACCATGGTGAAGCTCGGCAGCGATGATCAGGGCAAGCTCATCCTCACCGCCGGTCAGTTCGTCAAGGAGCAACCGGCGCTCGAGACGTTCGAAGCGCTGACGGGGAAGTCCGTCTGGTGGCGGAACCCGCGTCCGTGGAACCTGCCGTGGGAGTGGCCCGACCTGGCGGACTTCGGTCGTCTGGGCGCGCCTGGCGCGCAAACCGAGCAACTCGTGGCGGTCTCCTGGCCGACTCTCGGTCGCGTGAGCTTCATCGACGCGAAAGAGAAGACCGACTGGGCGACGGCCGACGGCACGGCTGCGCACGTCGTGCGGTTCTTCACCGGCACTGATGGCACCGGCTACGTCGCGATCGCGCGCGACACGGCGGACGGCGCCGGGTCGTACACGATCTCGACGGCGAACCCGCGTGGCGAGCTCGTCACCGTGCGTGAGGGGGCCGAGTCCGGTCTCCCGGCGGCGATCGCCGAGCTCACCGGCGCGTAAACCGACCACGTCAGCCGCCCGGTGCGTCTCAAACCGCGCTGGGCGGTGTCGCGCGCCCTGTGGGTTGGAAGTCGAAAAGTGGGGATGCCGCGTGCAGGGCCGAGTTCCAACACACTGTTCGGCCTCTGCCACACTTTTCGCGGCAGCGGCAGCGGCAGCCCACCGTTGGTCGAGTGAGCTACGCGCCAGCGAGCGTATCGAGACCCCGGCGACCCACTCTCGAGGCCCGGTCACCAGGTCTCGATACACGTGCTCCTCCGTCGCTCGCTACTCGACCGGCGGAGGGGCGGCTCCTCCGTCGCTCGCTACTCGACCAGCGGAGGGGCGGCTCCTTCGTCGCGCGCTGCTCGACCGCTATGCCGCGCGGGCGTTGCGCTCGTCGGGGGCGGGGAGCGGCTCGCGGGGGACGGCGGGGATCATGCCGAGGTTGGCGAGCAGCCGGTCCTCGCCGCCCGGGCGGTCGGCGAAGCAGAGCCAGCCTGCGCCGCCCGGCCCGAAGAGGTCGAACGTGACCCGTGAGGCCGTCGCGCTCGCGTCGTAGCGGCCGACCGTGATCGCGCACGCGCGGCTCGCCGACGAGTGCGCGACGCTCGCGAGCGAGAGCACGAGCGGGAGCACGAGCGCGCAGAGCGCGACGAGCACGACGATCCGGAGCATCCGTTGCGCGCGTGCGCCGCGGACCGGCCGGTCGTCGTGCTCGTCGGCGGCGTCGGTCATCCCGTCAGCGTCTCGGCTCGCGCCTCAGTGCGATGAGGGCGTGGTCTCGATCTCGGAGCGGTCGCCCGACCAGAGCGTGTGGAACACGCCGTCGCGGTCGACGCGCTGGTAGGTGTGCGCGCCGAAGAAGTCGCGCTGGCCCTGGATCAGCGACGCGGGCAGGCGCTCGGCGCGCAGCCCGTCGTAGTACGCAAGCGACGACGAGAACGCCGGGGTCGGGATGCCGGCCTGCGCGGCGATCCCGACGACACGGCGCCAGCTCTCCTGCGCGCCCGCGACCGCGTCGCGGAAGTACGGGGCGACGACGAGGGCGACGAGGCCCGGGGCTTCCGCGTACGCCTCGGCGATGCGGTTGAGGAAGCGTGCGCGGATGATGCATCCGGCCCGCCAGATCTTGGCGACCTCGCCCTTCTTGACGTCCCAGCCGAACTGCTCGGCGCCCGCGATGATCTCGTCGAAACCCTGCGAGTACGCGATGATCTTCGACGCGTACAGCGCCCGGCGCACGTCCTCGACGAACGCGTCGACGTCGCCCTCGGCGACCTTCCACTCGCCCGACGGGCCCGGCAGATCGCGCGCGGCGGCGCGCTGGTCGCGCTTCGACGACAGACTGCGGGCGAAGACCGCCTCGGCGATGCCCGACGTGGGCACGCCCAGCTCGAGCGCGTTCTGCACGGTCCACGCGCCGGTGCCCTTGGCGCCCGCCGAGTCGAGGATGACGTCGACGAGCGGCTTTCCGGTCTCGGCGTCGACCTGGCGCAGCACCTCGGCCGTGATCTCGATGAGGTAGCTCTCGAGCTCGCCCGTGTTCCACTCGGCGAAAATGTCCGCGATCTCGGCCGGGCTCTTGCCCGTGCCCTGGCGGATCAGGTCGTACGCCTCGGCGATGAGCTGCATGTCGGCGTACTCGATGCCGTTGTGCACCATCTTCACGAAGTGGCCCGCGCCGTCGGTGCCGATGTGCGTCACGCACGGCTCGCCCTCGGCGACCGCCGCGATCGACGCGAGGATCGGGCCGAGCGTCTCGTACGACTCGGCCGAGCCGCCGGGCATGATCGACGGGCCGTGCAGCGCGCCCTCCTCGCCGCCCGAGATGCCGGTGCCGACGAAGTGGATGCCGCTCGGGCTGATCTCCGCCTCGCGGCGGATCGTGTCGTGGAAGTTCGCGTTGCCGCCGTCGACGATGATGTCGCCCGGCTCGAAGCGCTGCACGAGCTCGGAGATCACCGCGTCGGTGCCCTTGCCAGCCTGGACCATGATGATCGCGGTGCGCGGCTTCGCGAGCGACGCGACGAACTCGTCGTAGCTCTCGCTCGCGACGAAACCCGCCTCGGGGTGCTCGGTGGTGAGGGTGCGCGTGCGCTGCGGGGAGCGGTTGAACACCGCGACCGTGTTGCCCTCGCGGCTCGCGAGGTTGCGGGCGAGGTTCGAACCCATGACGGCGAGGCCGACGACCCCGATGTTCGCGCTGGCGGTTTCAGGCACTGCGTAACTCCTTGAAGACAGGCGGATTGCCTCCCAGCGTACTGCCCGACGCGCATCGGGTAGACTTCTTGACTGAACTTCGGCGAGGGCTGTTTCGCGCGATGGCTCCGGCTTTCGGCGTGGCATCCGTGATCGACGCGGTGGAAGGCTCACGGCACTTCCTCACGCTTTTTGCGCGTTCGAGTTGAAGACACATCGAAATCACGATTCGGGCCGGTGAGCCCTGAAGGAGGTCCAGCCATGGACGAAGACAACAAGATCGTCGCCGAGCCGCGCGAGAAGTTCGGCAAGGGCGCGGCGCGCAAGATCCGCGCCGCCCACAAGATCCCCGCGGTCCTCTACGGTCACGGCACCGAGCCCGAGCACCTGACGCTGCCGGGCCACGAGGTGAGCCTGCTCATCCGCAAGGCGAACGCGCTGCTCGACCTGCAGATCTCGGGCAAGAGCCAGCTCGCGCTCGTCAAGGACGTGCAGAAGGACCCGGTGCGCCAGATCATCGAGCACCTCGACCTCATCGTCGTGAAGCGCGGCGAGAAGGTCCAGGTCGAGGTGCCCGTGCACGTCGAGGGCGAGCCCGCGGCCGGCACCATCGCCGACCTCGACGCGCACACCCTGTCGCTCGAGGTCGAGGCGACGCACATCCCCGAGAACGTCGTGGTCTCGGTCGAGGGTCTCGAAGAGGGCACCCAGATCCACGCGTCGCAGGTCACCCTCCCCAAGGGCGCGACGCTGCTCAGCGACGCCGAGACGCTCGTCGTCAACGTGCACACGCCGCAGAAGGTCGACCTGGGCGAGGAGGCCGGCGAGGCCGAGGCCGCCGAGGCCGAGGCGCCCGAGGCCGAGGCCGAGTCCGCCGAGTAAGGCGCGACCGCACCGCTCGCGAGGGCCCGCGGCTCCACCGGCTACGCTCGGATGGGGCCCGGGCCCTCGCTCGCTCCCGCTCGTCACTGGCCCAGCCCTGCTCGTCCTCGGCCCCTGCGGCCGCAACGCATCCGGAGGCACTCGTGGGACTGTTCGACCTGATGCGCACCCGTCGGAAGGACCCCGAGTTGGCCGAGAACACGTGGCTCGTCGTCGGCCTCGGCAACCCCGGCGCCCAGTACGCCGGCAACCGGCACAACGTGGGTCAGATGGTGCTCGACGAGCTCGCCGGGCGGCTCAGCGCGACGTTCAAGTCGCACAAGACGCCGTCGCGTGTCGCCGAGGCGTTCCTGCGCCCCGGCGGGCCGAAGCTCGTCCTCGCCAAACCCAACAGCTACATGAACACGTCGGGCGGACCGGTGTCGGCCGTCGCGAAGTTCTACGGCGTGCCGGTCGACCGGGTGATCGTCGTGCACGACGAGCTCGACATCCCGTTCGACACCGTGCGGCTGAAGCGCGGCGGCGGGCACGGCGGTCACAACGGCCTCCGCGACCTCGCGAAGGCGCTGGACTCGCCCGAGTTCACGCGCGTGCGGGTCGGCATCGGGCGCCCGCCCGGACGTCAGGACGCGGCCGACTTCGTGCTGAAGGACTTCGCGGGCGCCGAACGCCAGGCGCTGCCGAACCTGCTCGCCGATGCCGCCGACGCCGTCGAGGCGATCGTCGACACGGGCCTCGTCGCCGCGCAGCAGCGGTTCCACGCGCCGGCGTGAGCCGCCCGCCCACTTCCCGCGCGCCGGTATCGTCGAGTGTTGCCGGTCCGGGCCGAGTGACGCCGTTCCGGCGACACACTCGACCCGAACCGGTAACACTCGCGGCATCGTCGCAGACGAGAGGACGTACGGATGATCATCGCCGCAGCAGACGGCTCGGCCCTCGGCAACCCCGGGCCCGCGGGCTGGGCGTGGTACGTCGACGACGAGTGCTGGGCGGCCGGGGGCTGGCCGCACGGCACGAACAACCAGGGCGAGCTCACGGCCGTCCTCGAGCTGTTCCGGGCGACCGCCCACGTCGACGACGAACTGCTGATCCAGTGCGACAGCCAGTACGTCATCAACGCCGTCACCAAGTGGATGGCCGGCTGGAAGCGCAAGGGCTGGCGCAAGGCCGACGGCCAGCCGGTGATGAACCGGGAGATCCTCGAACAGCTCGACGAGGCCATCCGCGGTCGTCGCTACCGTTTCGAGTGGGTGCGTGGCCATGTGGGCCACGAGCTCAACGAGGCGGCCGATCTGCGCGCACGCGCGGTCGCGACCGCGTACCAGCGGAAGGCTGAGGTGCCGGTCGGGCCCGGCTGGACGCGGGCCTGCGAGGCGACGGATGCCCCGGAGGGCGCCGCTGCGCCGGCGCTCGCGCCGGACACGTCGACGCCGTCCGGGTCATCGGTGCCGTCAGGAGCATCCGTACCCGCGGAGGCATCCGTCTCGCCCCTCGCCGAGCGCGAGTTCACGACCGATGACGACGACGCGCTGTTCTCGTTCCAGGACCCGATCGCCGAATGGCGCACGATGACCCTCGAGCTCACGACCGAGGAGCACACCCGGCTCGTCGAACGTGCCCGCGCCGCGGGCCTCACGCCTGAGGAGCTGCTCCGCTCGCTCATCTGAGGAGGCGGGCGGCCGTGTCGGCGGGGCGACGTAGACTTCTCCGGTGAGTCTGCAGGGCCTGAACGCCGCGCTGTCGCGCGCCTCCACGATGGAACGAGCGCTCGGGGAGGCGCAGCGGAACGCCGACTTCTCGGCGCCGGCAGGGCTCGACCCGGCGCTGATCGCCGGGCTCGTCGAGCGGCGCGCTGCCGCGGGTCTCGCCCCCTCGGTGCTCGTCGTCACGCCCACGAGCCGCGAGGGCGAGTCGCTGCGCGCCTCGCTCGCGCCGTACCTGCCGGACGCCGAGCTGCTCGAGTTCCCCGCGTGGGAGACGCTGCCGCACGAGCGGCTGAGCCCGTCGGCCGAGACCGTCGGCCGGCGCCTCCACGCGCTCAGGCGGCTGCGCGAGTGGAGTGAGCGCGGTGAGACGCATCCGCTCGTCGTCGTCGCGTCGGTCCGCGCCGCACTGCAGCCGCTCGCCGACAATCTCGCCGGGCTCGTCCCGATCGAGCTCACGCCCGGCGCGCGCGGGCACGATCTCGCGCGCATCGCCGAGCAGCTCGTCGACCTCGCGTACGCGCGCGTCGACATGGTCGCCCGTCGCGGCGAGTTCGCGGTGCGCGGCGGCATCCTCGACGTGTTCCCGCCGACCGCGGAGCATCCGGTGCGGGTCGAGTTCTTCGGCGACGAGGTCGAGGAGCTGCGCGCGTTCTCCGTCGCCGACCAGCGATCGCTCCCCGAGCCGGTCGAGCGGGTCAGGCTCGCGCCGAGCCGCGAGCTGCTGCTCACGCCATCGGTGCGGCAACGCGCGCGCGAGATGCGCGACGAGTTCCCGAGCCTGTCGGGCATGCTCGAGAAGATCGCCGAGGGCATCCCGGTCGAGGGCATGGAGTCGCTCGCGCCCGCGCTGCTCGACCGGCTCGTGCCGCTGACGAGGTACCTGCCGCTCGAGTCGGCGGTCGCCGTGGTCGCGCCTGAACGGGTCGCGAGCCGGGCCGCGAGCCTCGGCGAGACCAACCGCGAGTTCCTCGCCGCCGCGTGGAGCGCCGCGACGGTCGGCGCCGATGCGCCGATCGACCTCGCCGCGGGCGACTTCCTCACGGTGCAGGAGCTGCGCGAGGCCGCGCTGTTCAGCGCTCCGGGCGAGCCCGACCCGGGGCGTGTGTGGTGGACGTTCTCCGCGTTCGACGCGGGCGAGGCCGCTGAGGATGCGAGCAGTGACGCCGCCGCCGCCGACGGGGCGTACGTCCGGGTCGCGGCGACCGCGATGCCGAGCTTCCAGGGCAACGTCGACGGCGCCGTGCAGCACGTCGGCGACCGGCTCCGCGACGGCTGGAGCCTCGTGGTCGCGGCGGCGGGCCACGGCCTCCTCGAACGCGCGAGCGACGTGCTCGGCGAGCACGGGCTCGCGGCCCGCCTGACCGACGAGGTGCCGGCCGAGCTCGAGCCGGGTGTGGCATACCTCGTGCAGGCCGAGGCCGCGCGCGGGTTCGAGGTCGGCGAGGCGAAGCTCGGGCTCATCGCCGAGGCCGAGTTCTACGGCCGCAGCGCGGGGTACGACGCGCGGCAGCCGAAGAAGCTCGCCAGCCGGCGTCGCAACGTCGTCGACCCCATGCAGCTGAAGGCCGGCGACCACGTCGTGCACCAGACGCACGGCATCGGGCGGTTCGTCGAGATGGTGCAGCGCGAGGTCGCCACCGGCACCCGCCCCAAGGGGCCGAGCCGCACCGCCGGCATGGCGCAGCAGCCGACCGCGGTGCGCGAGTACCTCGTCATCGAGTACGCGCCGTCCAAGCGCGGGCAGGCCGGCGACCGCCTGTTCGTGCCCATGGACCAGCTCGACCTGCTGAGCCGGTACGTCGGCGGCGAGACGCCGTCGCTGTCGAAGATGGGCGGCAGCGACTGGGCGCAGGCGAAGGGCCGGGCGCGCAAGGCCGTGCGCGACATCGCGGTCGAGCTCGTCAAGCTCTATTCGGCGCGCATGGCTGCGAAGGGGCATGCGTTCGGGCCCGACTCGCCCTGGCAGCACGAGCTCGAAGAGGCGTTCCCGTTCGCCGAGACCCCCGACCAGTTGCAGACCATCGACGAGGTCAAGGCCGACATGGAGCGACCGATCCCGATGGACCGGCTGCTCGCGGGCGACGTCGGGTTCGGCAAGACCGAGGTCGCCGTGCGTGCCGCGTTCAAGGCGATCCAAGACGGCAAGCAGGTCGCGATGCTGGTGCCGACCACGCTGCTCGCCAAGCAGCACCTCGAGACGTTCACCGAGCGCTTCGCCGGCTTCCCGGTGCACGTGCGCCAGCTGAGCCGTTTCCAGACCGACAAAGAGGCGCGCGAGACGGTCGCCGGGCTCGCCGACGGCACCATCGATATGGTCATCGGCACGCACCGCATCCTCACCGAGCAGGTCGCGTTCAAAGACCTCGGGCTCATGATCATCGACGAGGAGCAACGGTTCGGCGTCGAGCACAAAGACAAGCTCAAGAAGCTCAAGACCAACGTCGACATCCTCGCCATGAGCGCGACGCCGATCCCGCGCACGCTCGAGATGGCCGTGACCGGTATCCGCGAGATGTCGACGCTCGCGACCCCGCCGGAAGACCGGCACCCGATCCTCACGTACGTCGGCCCGTACACCGAACAGCAGGTGGCTGCGGCGATCCGCCGGGAGATGCTGCGCGAGGGCCAGGTGTTCTTCGTGCACAACCGGGTGTCGTCGATCAACCGCGTCGCGGCGCAGCTCGCCGAGCTCGTGCCGGAGGCGCGCATCGCCGTGGCACACGGCCAGCTCAACGAGCATGTGCTCGAGCAGATCGTGAACGACTTCTGGGAGCGCAAGTTCGACGTGCTCGTGTCGACGACCATCATCGAGACCGGGCTCGATATCTCGAACGCGAACACGATCATCATCGACCGGGCCGACAAGTACGGCCTCAGCCAGCTGCACCAGCTGCGCGGTCGGGTCGGCCGCGGGCGCGAGCGCGCGTATGCGTACTTCCTGTACGACCCCGCGAAGCCGCTCTCCGAGACCGCGCACGACCGGCTCTCGACGATCGCGGCGAACAACGAGCTCGGCGGCGGCATGCAGATCGCACTGAAAGACCTCGAGATCCGCGGTGCGGGCAACCTGCTCGGTGCCGAGCAGGCCGGGCACATCGCGGGCGTCGGGTTCGACCTGTACCTGCGCATGATCGGCGAGGCGGTCTCGGCGTTCCGTGGCGAGGTCGCCGAAGGACAGACCGAGCTCAGGCTCGAGCTGCCCGTCGACGCGCACATCCCCGAGGACTACGTCGACAGCGAACGCCTGCGGCTCGAGGCGTATCAGAAGCTCTCGGCCGCGAGCGGCCCGGCGGCGAAAGACGGCGCGATCGATGCCGTCATCGAAGAGCTCACCGACCGGTACGGCACGCCGCCCGAGGCCGTTCACCACCTGGTGGCGATCTCGCGGCTCCGTCGTCAGGCGCAGCTCGCTGGGCTCTCCGACGTCATCGCGACCGGCTCGAAGCTGCGCATCGCGCCCGCGAAGATCCCGGACTCGCGCCGCGTCCGGCTCGAGCGGCTGTACCCGGGTGCGAAGCACTTCGCGCAGAACGACGTGATCCTCGTGCCGTTCCCGACGCCGGGCGGTGAGCTGCCCGGCGACGGCGAGCTCATCGAGTGGGTCTCGAAGCTCATCACCGCGGTCTTCCCGGTCGAGCCGAAAGAGCCCGCGCCGCCCGCCGCCGAGCAGGCCGACGCGCCCGCCTGACGGCTGGCCGGTGCGTGGTCGACTGCGCCGCCCGTTCCCATCGTGGTCCTATCGAACGGGCTCAGATGGCGGGTCGTGCGCGACCGAACTCGCCACCCGCGCCCGTTCGATAGGACCACGATGAACGGTGGCGCGCGACCCGTCCAGTCTCGAACGGTCGCAGATGGCGGGTGTGACGCGATCGGACCCGCCATATGTGCCCGTTCGACGCGGGGAGGCGGGGGAGGCGGCGCGCGGGGCCCGGTCAGGGCGTGAGGTGGACCCATTCGGCGAGGAAGTCCTCGACGCTCAGGCGCTCGAGGTCGGCGTTGATCGTCCGCAGCAGCATGTCGGCCTCGTCGAGCGAGCCGGCGCTCGTGCGGATGACGGGGGCGTCGCCGTCGCGACGAACGACCACGAGGTCGGCCACCGATGGGCCGCCGAGCCCCGTCGCCTCGCCCGCGAGCAGCACGATGTGATGCCACGCCTTCCGCAGCCCGCGGTGGCGGCGCTCGCGGAGCTCGGCGCGGAGATGTCGCGACGCGGGATCGTCGGCGCGATCGTCGGGATTGTCGGCGCGATCGTCGCTGCGCTCGTCGGGGCCATCGGGGCCGTCGGTGCCGTTGATCATCTTGAGAACGCTCCTCCCTGGCCGGCGCGCTCGCCGGCCCGGCGGTAGTGCCGCGATCGGAGGCTCACGAGGATCGCCGCGAAGACGATCGAGATGCCCGAACCGATGAGCACCGCGAGCGTCCCCTCGTTCGCGACCTCCGGCAGCTCAACGAAGGCCAGCTCGTTCATGAGCAGCGACACCGTGAAACCGACGCCGCCGAGTGCACCGACGGTCACCAGATCGGCGATCGCGAGTGGTCGCGAAGGCTCGGATCGCATGCCGGATCCGCCGAATCGCGCGGTGGTCACCGGGCGTCCCGCCCGCATCCGCGCGATCCACACGCCGATCACCCCCGCGAGCGTGATGCCGAGGATCTTGCCCGCGGGCAGCCCCACGAGGATGCCCCAGAACGCGGGGTCGAGCTCGCTCGGCCGCACCTGCGGCACGGGAACCATCGCGGCGGAGAGGGCGAACAATGGCAGGACGACGCCGTTCGACCACGGTTCGAGGGTGTGCGCCGCGCGACCGCCGGGCCGCCTCGACATGACGAAGCCGAGCGCGACGCCCGCGATCGTCGCGTGCACGCCCGACTGCAGCACGAAGTACCACGCGAGGATGCCGAGCACCCAGAGCGTCGCGGCGATCGGCCACTGCCGCCGACGCGCGAGCACATACGCCGACCGTGGCCGGAGCAGCCGGCTCACCGCCCCGAACAGGGCGATCGCGAGGCCTGCGAAGCCGATGGCGGCGAGGTTCGCGTCGCTCGTGAAGAAGAACGCGATGATGAGGATCGCGATGAGGTCGTCGAGCACCGCCAGGGCGAGCAGGAAGATCCGCACCCTGGTCGGGATGAACTTCCCGAACATCGCGAGGACGCCGAGGGCGAACGCGATGTCGGTCGCGGTCGGGATGGGCCAGCCGTCGACCGTCGCCGTGCCGGCCGTGAACCCGAGGAAGATCAGCGCGGGCACGATGACGCCCCCGACCGCGGCGATCGCGGGGAGCAGCGCCTTCGACAGCGAGTTGAGCTCGCCGATCACCAGCTCACGTTTGAGCTCCACGGCGACGATGAAGAAGAAGATCGCGAGCAGCCCGTCGCTGATCCAGTGCCCGATCGAGAGGTCGATGCCGAGCCAGGGCAGGTCGAGATGGGCCTGTTTGGTGTCGATGAGCGCCGGGCCGAAGGGCAGGTTCGCGAGCAGCAGCCCGAGCGCCGCGGCGGCCAGGAGGAGCGCGGCCGAGACGCGCTCAGAACGGAGGACGTGCATCTGACTCCTTGCACGGTGGCCTCGGCGCGGGTGGGGCCCGAGGACGACGGACGGATGACGGCGCAACGCGCCGGCCGACCAGACTTCCCGGCACACCACGGGCAGTCTATCGAGACTGCGACGTAGGCTTTCAGCCATGACCGATCGCGCGACGGATGCCCCGGCCGAGCCTGTTGACGGCCGGGAAGCCGAGCCCGGCGAAGGCCTGTCGGAGCTCGTCGCGATGGTCGCGCGCCTGCGCGCGCCGGGCGGGTGCCCCTGGGACGCCGAGCAGACCCACGAGTCCCTCGTGCGCTACCTCGTCGAGGAGTGCTGGGAGCTCATCGACGCGATCGAGTCCGGCGACCGCGCCGAGATGATCGAGGAGCTCGGCGACGTGCTCTACCAGGTGCTCTTCCACGCCGACATCGCGGCGCACACCCCGGGTGAGGACTTCGACATCGACGACGTCGCGCGGCACATGACGGCCAAGATGGTGTCGAGGCATCCGCACGTCTTCGGCGACCGCGAGGCCGCGACCGCGGCCGACGTCGTGGCCTTCTGGGAGGACCTGAAGGCGACCGAGAAGCCGCATCGCACCAGCGTGCTCGACGGCGTGCCGCAGGGCATGCCGGCGCTCGCGCTCGCCGAGAAGGTCCTCGACAAGGCGGCGAAGGCCGGCGTCGCGCCCGAGACATCCGGGCTACCGGCGACGGATGCCACGACCGAGGCCGAGCTCGGCGAGCAGCTGTTCGCCATCGTCGCGACCGCGCGCGAGCGCGGCCTCGACGCCGAACGCGCGCTTCGCGGCGCGCTCAGGGACTTCCAGGCCCGGGTGCGCGAGGCCGAGTCCGGCCACTCGGCGGAGTAGCGCGCGCCGCCCGCGGGCACCGTCGCGGGCGGTGAGCGTCTGACGGAAGGCGCCCCCGCGGCCTGGAAGAATGGAGCGCATGGCCGCTTCCGTCACCCCACCGCGCGGCATGCGCGACTTCCTGCCCGCCGAGAAAGCCCGCCGCGAGCACGCCCTCGGCGTGATCCGCCGCGTCTACTCGGGGCACGGGTTCGACGAGATCGAGACGCCCGTGATGGAGGACGCGTCCCGCCTGCACGCCGGGCTCGGCGGCGACAACGAGAAGCTCGCGTTCGCGGTCATGAGACGCGGTCTGTCCGAGGCCGACCTCGCGGCAGCGGCCGAGACCGGCGACGCGCTCTCGCTCGCCGACCTCGGCCTGCGCTACGACCTCACGGTGCCGCTCGCGCGGTTCTACGCCACGCACCAGGCAGCGCTGCCGCCGGTGTTCCGGGCGATCCAGATCGCGCCGGTGTGGCGCGCGGAGCGCCCGCAGAAGGGCCGCTACCGCCAGTTCGTGCAGTGCGACATCGACATCATCGGCGAGGCCGGCGCGCTGGCGGAGCTCGAGCTGCTCACCGCGACGTCGGCCGCGCTCGACGAGCTGGGGCTCGGCGGTTGCACGATCCGCATCAACGACCGTCGCATCCTCGCCGGCATCCTCACCTCATGGGGCGTGGACGAGACGCAGCGGGAGCGCGCACTCATCACGATCGACAAGCTCGACAAGATCGGCGCGTCCGGGGTCGCGATCGAGCTGCGCGAGCTCGGCATCACGACCGCGGACGTCGCAGCGGAGCTGCAGGCGCTCGCCGGAGCATCCTGGAGCCTGCTCGACGCGGGTGACGCGCCGTCCTGGCTGGACGCCGACGCGTACCGGGACCTGCTCGCGCTGCGCGACGCGCTGCCGGGCGCGGCCATCGAGTTCGACCCGACGCTCGTCCGCGGCATGGGGTATTACACGGGCACGATCTTCGAGATCGCGCACCCCGACTTCGGCTATTCGCTGGGCGGTGGCGGCCGGTACGACCACATGATCGGCCGGTTCCTCGGCCGTGAGGTGCCCGCGTGCGGGTTCTCGATCGGGTTCGAGCGCATCGTCGACCTGCTCGAGCGCAATGACGAGGAGCGCCCGCGCGCGGTCGTGCTCGTGCACGACGCCGACGTGCCCGCCGCGCGGCTGCTCGAGCTCAAGCGCGAGCTCGTGGCATCCGGATCTCGCGTGCGTCTCGAACGCCGCGTGAAGAACCTGCGCGCCCTGCTCGACCGCGTGACCGCCGACGGCTTCGACGCCTTCGCACCCGTGACCCCTGACACGACCGACGCCGACTCCCTCACGTTCAAGCCGCTCGGCGCGTAGACCGGCCCGACCCCGGCCCGGACGGGCGCGGATGGCGGGTGCCATCGCGGTGCACGCACCATCTGCGCCCGTTCGACTGATGGTGGCCTGACGGACCTGTGGAGAACGAATCACGCCCTCGGGCGGCATACGCCACGGTGTCCGCATGACTCGACGCGCTGAGCTTCCTGCACACCTGTACGGATCGTCCTTCCATGTGCGAGACCGGGAACACCATCGGTCGAGCCGCAGCCGCCTTCGGGCCCAGGACATCCAGCGCCCATTCGTCGGGGTGCGCTCGATCGGGCTCGAGCTCGAGGCCGTCCTCGACCGGTGCCGATCGTACGAACCACTGCTGCGTCCGGGTGAGGCGTTCAGTCACACGACGGCCGCCCTGCTGTACGGAGTACCGATGCCTGCGGGCGTGCGCCGCGCCGATGCCGCACCCACGCGTGCGCCGGAGCTGATCGAGGTGACTGCCGCACCTGGATTCACGCGCGCTCGCTCGGCGGGCGTCCGCGGCCACGTCTCGGCGGTCCCGTTGCCGGTCGCCTTCCACCTCGGGCTTCCCCTCATCCGGCCGGCTGTGGTCTGGTGTCAGCTCGCGACGCAGATCCCGATCACCGATCTGATCGCCGTCGGCGACGCCATCATCACCGGCAGTCGACGCGGTGTCGTGCGCGAGCCCGCATTGGCGACTCCCGAGGAACTCGTGGTTGCCGTGCGCCGGTGGGGCCGGCGACGAGGTGCCAAAGCTCTGGCGACCGCTCTGCCCCGCGTCCGGTCCGGAGCCGAGTCACGACCCGAATCACATCTGCGCCTGCTGCTCGAGGACTTCGGTTTGCCCGAACCGCTGCCGAACCATCCGACAGAGGTGGGCGGTGGCGAGGTGCTGCATCCGGATCTGAAGTACGCGCACGCGCGGCTCGTCCTCGAGTACCAGGGCGACCACCATCGCACCGACCGTCGGCGCTGGCAGGCGGACGTGCGACGGCGACGCGCGTTCGAGCTCGCGGGCTGGCGCGTCGTGGAGGTCACCGCCGATGACCTCTACATCGATCCGTCGGGGCTGATCGCACGTGTTCGGGGGCTCCTCGCCGAGCACTGATCATGCCGAACGGGCGCGGATGGTGAGTCGCGCTGAGCCACACCCGCCACCCGCGACCGTTCGATGAATCGCACGGTGTGAACGACCGAGCCTCAGATCGAGGCGACGGCCCTGTGCGGGCACGCGAACTCGGCGAACGGGCGCGAGTGGCGGGTGTGGTTGCGAAACACCCGCCACCCGCGACCGTTCGATGAACTGGTGTGCGGGTGCGGGTGCGGGTGCGGGAGGCGCGGGAGGCGGGAGGCGCGGGAGGCGGGAGGCGCGCGGCCGGTGGCGAGCGGATGCCTCGTGGCCATCTGGTGCACTCGCGGCCCCAATAGACTGGCAGGCGGATTACGACGGCGTCGTCCAGTCAGCCCAAAACACAGAGGAGTTCACTGTGGCATTCATCGAAGCTGTAGGCGCTCGCGAGATCCTCGATTCTCGCGGCAACCCGACCGTCGAGGTCGAGGTTCTGCTCGACGACGGTTCGCTGTCGCGGGCCGCGGTGCCCTCCGGCGCCTCGACCGGCGCGTTCGAGGCGTACGAGCTGCGCGACGGCGACGCCGACCGCTACCTGGGCAAGGGCGTGCAGAAGGCCGTCGACGCGGTCATCGACGAGCTCGGCCCGGCCATCGAAGACCTCGACGCCTCCGACCAGCGCCTCATCGACGCCGCGCTCATCGAGGCCGACGGCACCGACAACAAGCAGCGCCTCGGCGCGAACGCGATCCTCGGCGTGAGCCTCGCCGTCGCGAAGGCCGCGGCCGAGTCGGCCGACCTGCCGCTGTTCCGCTACCTCGGCGGCCCCAACGCGCACGTGCTCCCGGTGCCGATGATGAACATCATCAACGGTGGCGCGCACGCCGACACCGGCGTCGACATCCAGGAGTTCATGGTCCTGCCCGTCGGCGCGCCGACCTACTCCGAGGGCCTGCGCTGGGGCGTCGAGACGTACCACGCCCTGAAGAGCCTGCTGAAGTCGAAGGGTCTGTCGACCGGCCTCGGCGACGAGGGCGGCTTCGCGCCCGACCTCGCGAACAACCGTGCCGCGCTGGACCTCATCGCCGAGGCGATCGGCACGGCCGGTTTCACGCTCGGCACCGACATCGCGCTCGGTCTCGACGTCGCGTCGACCGAGTTCTTCGAGAACGGCGTGTACAAGTTCGAGGGCCAGGACCGCACGGCGGCCGAGATGAACGCGTACTACGCCGAGCTCGCCGAGGCGTACCCGCTGGTCTCGATCGAAGACCCGCTGGCTGAGGACGACTGGGAGGGCTGGGCCGAGCTCACCTCCTCGCTCGGCGCGAAGCTCCAGCTCGTCGGCGACGACCTGTTCGTCACCAACCCGAAGCGGCTCGCCGACGGCATCGCGCGGCACGCGGGCAACTCGATCCTCGTGAAGGTCAACCAGATCGGCACGCTGACCGAGACGCTCGACGCCGTGAAGCTCGCGCAGCGCGCGGGCTACACCGCGGTGCTCTCGCACCGTTCGGGCGAGACCGAGGACACGACGATCGCCGACCTCGCCGTCGCGACCGACTGCGGGCAGATCAAGACTGGCGCGCCCGCCCGGAGCGAGCGCGTCGCCAAGTACAATCAGCTTCTGAGGATCGAAGAAGAGCTCGGCGACGCCGCGGTGTACGCGGGCCGTTCGGCATTCCCGCGTTTCACGGCGTAGCACGTCACGATTCGATGCGGGGGCGGCCGGCGGCCGCCCCCGTTTCGCGTCCCGGGCCGAGAGCGGGAGGAGTCGCGAACGATGGTCGCGAACCGCCGCCCGCCGAAGAGCGTCCGCGCCTCGCGTGCGGGCTGGCTCAGCAGCATGCGCCTGTCCGGGTTCTCCGTCATCATGATGGGCGTCCTCGTGCTCGGCGTCGTCGTGCTCGCGCCGACGATCGCCTCGTTCGCCGAGCAGCGGCGGCAGATCGCCGAGCTCCGCGCGGCGGTGTCCGCACAGGAGGAGGGCGTGCAGGAGCTGCGCGATCAGCGTGAGCGCTGGAACGACCAGACGTACATCATCACGCAGGCGCGGGACCGCCTGTACTACGTGCTTCCGGGCGAGGTGAGCTACCTCGTCATCGATGACCGCACCGAGGCGGCGAAGGCCGAGACCGGCGCAGAGGTCTCCGCCGAGGTGACCGAGACGAAGGGCGACTGGATGCGCACACTGCTGGGCTCGGTCATGGCCGCGGGGCTCGCACCCGATGCGTCGGATGCCGCCCCCGAGGTCGACGCTCCGGCCGGCGACGCCCCGGCCGGCGATGCCCCGGCCGGCGACGCGCCCGTGGGCGACGACGCGACGGGGGCGGGCGAATGACCCGCCCGCCGTTCGGACCCGTCGCGGAGCGTGACATCCGCATCGTGTCGGCGCAGCTGAGCCGCCCGGCCCGCGACATCGTCGGGATCGCGGCACGCTGCGTGTGCGGCGCGCCGACCGTGGTGTCGACGAAGCCCCGGCTGTCCGACGGCACGCCGTTCCCCACGTTCTACTACCTGACGCACCCCGTGGCCACGGCCGCGATGAGCTATCTCGAGGCCGCGCAGGTCATGGTCGAGTGCACCGAGCTGCTGGCCGCCGACCCCGTGATCGCCGCCGCGTACACGCGGGCGCACGAGGAGTACCTCGCCGACCGCGGCCTGTACGGCGTCGTCGACGAGATCGAAGGTGTCTCGGCCGGAGGCATGCCGACGCGCGTGAAGTGCCTGCACGCGCTCGCGGGGCACGCGCTCGCCGCCGGGCCGGGAGTGAACCCGATCGGCGATCTCGCGCTCGAGCGCTCGGCCTGGTCGCCCGACGTGTGCCGCTGCCCCGACTACGGCGTCGAGCCCGAGGCCTCGCCATGACCTCACGACGCACCGCGCTCCGCGTGCTCGCGACGGTCGGCGCGACCGTCGCGCTGCTCGGGCTCGGGGTGGCCCCCGCGCGCGCAGATCTCGTGCGCGATCTCGAGTATTGGCTCACCGAGTACGGCTTCACGACGGCGTGGAACACCTCACGGGGAGCGGGCGTGAAGGTCGCGGTGATCGACACGGGCGTGAACGGCAGCGTCGCCGAGCTGCGCACGGCGGTCGTCGACGGCACGGATGTCTCGGGGCTCGGGTCGCCCGACGGGCAGACGCCCGTGGGCGATGACTCGGAGCACGGAACGCTCGTCGCCTCGTTGCTCGCCGGGCGCGGCTCCGAGCCGGGGAGCGGCGTGATCGGCGTCGCCCCCGAGGCATCCATCCTGACCGCGTCGGTCGCCTTCGGCGAAGACACCGGCGCCGCGCTCTCGAACGACCAGCAGATCGCCGATGCCGTGATCTGGGCCGTCGACCACGGCGCCGAGGTCATCAACATGTCGCTCACCCGCAACACCCGCGACTGGCCCGAGATCTGGGACGACGCCTTCATGTACGCGTTCGAGCACGACGTCGTGGTGGTCGCGGCCGCGGGCAACCGGGGGAGCGGCACGACCGAGGTCGGCGCGCCCGCGACGATCCCCGGCGTCCTCACGGTCGCGGGCGTCGACCGCGACCAGTCCGCGAGCTTCGACGCGAGCTCGCAGGGCATCACGATCGCGGTCGCCGCGCCGAGCGAAGACCTGGTGGGCGTCATGCCCGACGGCAGCCACATCCAGTGGAGCGGCACGAGCGCGGCGGCGCCGATCGTCTCGGGGCTGGTCGCCCTGGTCCGGGCGAAGTATCCCGACCTCGACGCGGCGAACGTCATCAACCGGGTCATCACGACCGCGAACCCGAACGGGCAGGCGGTGCCGAGCCCGCTCTACGGCTACGGCATCATCGACCCGGTCGCGGCGCTCACCGCCGAGGTGCCGACCGTCGAGGCGAACCCGCTCGGCAGCCTCGCGGACTGGATCCGCGTCCACCGCCGTGCCGACGGCGAGCCGGCCGAGACCGAGCCCGACGAGGCCGAAGCGATCGTGCCGATCGCCGATCCGGTGCTGCCCGGCGCGGACAGCGCGAAGACCCTGCTGCCGACCCCGTGGACGCTGGCCTACATCACCGTGCCGCTCTCGCTCGTCGCGGGATTTGGTACGCTAGCAGCGCTGTTGGGCATCGGCGCCACTCGGCACACCAAGCGGACGGCGCGCGAGCGCGCACCGTGATCGCACCTCACTGAGTTCAAGGAGTCCATTCACCGTGCCCAAGATTTTGATCGTCGGCGGTGGCTACGCCGGGTTCTACACGGCGTGGAAGCTTGAGAAATGGCTGCGCCCGGGTGAAGCCGAGGTCACCGTCGTCGATCCGTTGCCGTACATGACGTACCAGCCGTTCCTCCCCGAGGTCGCGGCGGGCTCGATCGAGCCGCGGCACGCGGTCGTCGCGCAGCGCCGCCACCTGAAGAAGACGAACGTGATCACGGCCAAGGTCACCGGCATCGATCACGCCTCTAAGACGGCGACCATCACGCCCGAGGCGGGCGAGCCCTTCGAGTTCGAGTACGACATCGTGGTGGTGACCGGCGGTGCCGTGTCGCGCACGTTCCCGATCCCGGGCATCGCCGACAACGCGATCGGCCTCAAGGCCATCGAAGAGGCCGTCGCGATCCGCGACCGCGTGCTCACGAACTTCGACAAGGCGGCGTCGCTGCCCCCCGGGCCCGAGCGTGAGCGCCTGCTCACGTTCGTCGTGGTCGGCGGCGGGTTCGCCGGCATCGAGGTGTTCGCCGAGCTCCGCTCGTTCGCGAGCGCGCTGCTGAAGTACTACCCGCAGCTCTCGTTCGAGGAGACGCACTTCCACCTCATCGAGGCGATGGGCCGCATCATGCCCGAGGTCTCGCTCGAGACCAGCCACTGGGTGATCAAGCACCTCGCCGAGCGCGGCGCCGAGATCCACCTCGACACGCAGCTCACGAGCGCGGTCGACGGCCACGTCGAGCTCTCGACCGGCGAGAGCTTCGACACCGACCTCATCGTCTGGACCGCCGGCGTCATGGCGAACCCCGCCATCGTGCGCACGAGCGACCTGCCCGTCGAGGAGCGCGGCCGCATCAAGACGCGCGCCGACCTCCGGGTCGGCGACGAGGACGACATCGTGGCCGACGCGTGGGCCGCCGGCGACATCTCCGCCGTGCCCGACCTGACGGGCGGCGGCGTGGGCGGCTACTGCGTGCCGAACGCGCAGCACGCGGTGCGGCAGGGCAAGCTCATGGCGAAGAACATCGTCGCGGTGCTGCGCGGCGAAGAGCCGAAAGAGTACTTCCACAAGAACCTGGGCGCGGTCGCCGGCCTCGGCATCGGCTCGGGCGTGTTCCAGTCGGGCAAGCTCGCCATCAAGGGTGTGCTCGCCTGGTTCGCGCACCGTGGCTACCACGGTCTCGCGATGCCCAGCTGGGAGCGCAAGTTCCGCGTCTTCTGGGGCTGGTGGAACAACTTCTGGCTCGGCCGCGACATCGTGTCGCTGTCGGCACTGCAGCAGCCTCGTGCCCAGTTCGAGGCGTTCGCGGCGCGTCCGAAGCCCCCGGCCGTCGAGGCCGCGCCCGCGTCGGGCAAGGCCGTCGAGTCGAAGCCGGCTTCCGCGAAGGCCCCGGCCGCGAAGGGCGCAGCCGCGAAGCCCGCAGCGAAGTCCGCCCCGGCGAAGGACGAGTCCGCGCCGGCGAAGGACGAGTCCGCGAAGCCGGCGCGCGCGAAGAGCGCGACCGGTGCCGCGCCCAAGGCGAAGCGCGCGAGCGCCGAGGCGGGGGCCGCCGCCGAGGCGGGCGCCGAGCCGGTCGCGGCGAAGTAACCCCGACGCTCACATTCCGTTTCCGGATCGAACGCGGCGGACGTCAGCACGACGTCCGCCGCGTTCGCGCTGTGGCGGCCGCGAGGGTGGCGGCCGGGCGAGGGTGGCGTGGGGCGGCGTTCGGCAGCCTCGCCGGCCCCGTTCAGTAGGCTGGTGCGCGGCGACGCCCGCCGGTCACGGCGAGCGCTCGCTCCCGTAGCCCAACGGCAGAGGCAGGCGACTTAAACTCGCTTCAGTCTGGGTTCGAATCCCAGCGGGAGCACTCCCACGTGCCCGATCAGGGCTGCCGGTAGGCGATGTGCACGCGATCGATGCGGCCGTCGAATGGGAACGGCATGCGGTCGGCGTAGTGGCGTGACACGGCGCCGCCGTAGGCTCGGCCGATGTCGAGGCAGTCGTTCGCCGAGAACAGCAAGGGAGCGCTCACGGGCACGGTGCCCGAACCGACCTCGGTGCCGTCGACGCGGAGCACCACCCGAAGCGGCCCGCCTGGTCGCGGTTCGACGTAGCTCGTGTCGACCTCGATCGTGATGTCGCCCGCCGCGATCGGCTCGGTCGCGGCGATTGTGGTGCGTTGGATGAGGAACAGGTTGTACTCGTAGGTGAGCACGCCGTCCGCGAGAAAGCAGGTGAGCCCGCCGCCGGCGCCACCCAGCTTGTAGAGCACGCCGTTCGCGTGGTCGCCGAGGTGCAGCTGCATGGTGACGGTGTTCGGGCGGTTGCCGAGCGCGGGGGCGCAGAACTCGGGGATGCGGACGGTGTCGCCGCTCAGCTCCCACTCGGTGTACGGCGGCGCGATGCGGTCTTCGGGGTGGAGTGCGGGCACCCAGAGTCCGCCGCCGATCGGCAGCGCCTCGTTCCTGGCCGCCTCGATCGCGAACAGCTCCTTCAGCTCGGCGAGCTTTTCCGGATGCTCCGCCGCGAGGTCGTGGGCCTGGCTCCAGTCGTGCTCGAGATCGTAGAGCTCCCACGGGTCCTGGTCGGGCGTCCAGGTGCGGATCCCGGGTGGCGAGCCGGGCACCCAGGGCAGGCGTGGCCCGATCGCCGACGCCATCCAGCCGTCGGCGTAGATGGCGCGGCTGCCCATGATCTCGAAGTACTGGGTGCGACGGCGGCCCGGTGCGTCCTGGTCGTCGATGGAGTAGGCGAGGCTGACGCCGTCGATCGGGTCCTGCGGGATGCCGTTGACGGAGTCGGGGTGGGAGATGCCGATGATCTCGTAGATCGTGGGGACGACGTCGACGACGTGGTGGAACTGGGTCCTCGGCACGGCGTCGGGCTCGATGCGGCCGTTCCACTGCACGAACATCGGGTTGCGCGTGCCGCCGAGGTGCGACGCGAGCAGCTTCATGCCCTGGTACGGCGACGATCCCGCCCACGCCCACGCGGCGTGGTACTGGTTGTCGGTGGCCGGCGTGCCGAGGTCGTCGAGCCCGCCCAGCTCCTCGAGCGCGGCGATGTGCTGGTCGACGGTCGACGGGATCATGTTCTGCGCGAGCAGCTCGCTGATCGTGCCGTTCTGGCCCTCGCCCGACGATCCGTTGTCGCCCCAGATGTAGACGATGATCGTGTCGTCCCCGTAGCCGAGTCGCTCGAGCTCGTCGAGGAGACGCCCGGCCTGCACGTCGGCGTGCTCGCCGAAGCCCGCGGCGACCTCCATGAGGCGGCGCTGGAACGGCTTCTGGTGCTCGGGGATGTCGTCCCACGCGGCGAGGCTGTCGGGCCGGGGCGTGAGCTCCGCGTCGGCGGGGATCCACCCGGCCGCCTTGGCGCCCTCGTGGGCGCGCTCGCGGTACACGTCCCAGCCGTCGTCGAAGGCGCCCGCGTAGCGGTCGGCCCACTCCTTCATGATGTGGTGCGGGCCGTGCAGCGCCCCGGTCGCCCAGTACATGAAGAAGGGCTGGTCGGGCTTCAGGGCCTTGTGGTTCCGCAACCAGGCCATCGCATCGTCCGCGATGTCCTCGCTGAGGTGGTAGCCCTCCTCGGGCGTCTTCGGCGGCAGCACCGAGGTGGTGTTGCGCACGAGATTGGGCTCGTACTGGGAGGCCTCGCCAGCGAGGAATCCGTAGAAGTACTCGAACCCGTACCCGGTCGGCCACCGGTCGAACGGGCCGGCGACGGTGGTCTCCTCGGCCGGGGTGTTGTGCCACTTCCCCCACGCACCCGTGGCATACCCGTACTGACGGAGCACCTCGGCCATGGTCGCGCTGCTCTTCGGGATATGTCCCGAGTAGCCGTCCCAGTCGTTCGCGAGCTCGGCGATCTGGCCGTTGCCGACGCGATGGTGATTCCGTCCGGTGAGGAGCGACGCCCGGGTCGGCGAGCACATCGCGGTCGTGTGGAAGCGGTTGTAGCCGATGCCGTTGGCCCGCACCCGGTCGAGGGTCGGCGTGCGCACCGCTCCGCCGAGCGTGGTCGGCAGGGCCGGGCCCGCGTCGTCGATCAGGATGATCAGCACGTTCGGCGCATCGGCGGGCAGGTGCCGTTCGGGTGCGCGGGGACTGTAGGTCGATTCCTGCATGGTGCGGCCCGCGACGCTGCCCGAAGCAGGCGGCGGGAACGGCAGGGTTCGCTCGGGGGGCAGCGGCTCACCGACCACCGGGATCCGGGCGGCATCCGTCATGGCGACACTCCTTCTGCGGTGAAGGTGGATCGGGCGTGTGCGGTGCCGGAGCGTGAAACTGAGAAAGACTCCCGGATCGCAGCAACGGTTGCATCATATGGCCGGTGCACCCGGGCCTCAAGCACGCCGCCCGAACTGCGCGGGGTCACCTCTCGTCACATCGGGTGCATCATGCGGGAGGTCGTGTATATTAACACAGTGCAATGAAAGGGGTGAATATGTTTGTGTCAAGCCTCGAGGCGCCTCAATCGCTGGCGAACGTACGGTACGAGCTGCAGCGCGGTGACTCCGGAACCTATTGCTGGCAGATCGTCTCGCTCGGCAATCGCAAGGTGCTCGCTTCGAGCGAGGCCTACGCGACGCGATTCGACGCGGTGGCGGCCGTCAACCTCGTCAGGAACGGCAGCACCGGCGCCGAGCTCGTCGACCGCACGTGACCGTGCCCGCGGGCACCGGGCCCAGCGCCCTCAGGAGAGCCGGTCGAGCCGTCGCAGGATCAGTCCCTCGCGGAGCGCCCACGGCGAGACCTCCAGCCGGCGGACTCCGAACGCCCGCATGGCCTCGGCGAGCACGACCGCGCCGGCGACGATCTGGAAGGTGCGATCGGCCGTGATGCCCGGGAGCGCAGGCCGCGCGTCGGCGGGAATCCGGGCCAGCCGCGGGGTCCAGTCGTCGAGTCCGGCCAGGGTGAGTGTGCTGCGCTGCTCGGGCCCGAATCCGCTCGTGGACGATCCGGCGAGCCGGGCGAGCGAGCGGATCGTCTTGGACGACCCGACGACGTGATCGGGCGCGTCGAGCGACCGGAACTCGCTCACGGCGTCTCGCAGCACCGCAGCGGCATGCGTGCGCAGGCTGGCGACCTCATCCTCGGTGGGCGGGTCGTCGGGCAGGAAGGCGACCGTGGATCTGCCGGCCCCGAGCGGCAGCGAGCGCGCCAGGTCGGGGACCTCGTCGACGCCCTGGGCGACCTCGAGCGAACCGCCGCCGATGTCGAACAGGAGCATGCGGCCGGCCGACCAGCCGTACCAGCGGCGCACCGCGAGGAACGTCACCCTGGCCTCGTCGTCACCGCTCAGCACCTCGAGTCGCACGCCGGTCTCGTGCTCGACGAGGGACAGCACGGCCTCGCCGTTCGCGGCTTCCCGGATCGCGGAGGTCGCGAACGGGAGCAGTTCGTCGATGCCCGACTCGGCGGCGACCCTGGCCGCATCCGTCACCGCCGCGAGGATCGCGGCGACCCCCGCCTCGCTGATCGAGCCGTCGGGTTCGAGGTACCGCATGAGCCGAAGCACCGACTTGTGCGAGGCGGCCGGAATCGGCCGTGCGCCCGGATGGGCGTCGACGATCAGGAGATGCACGGTGTTCGAGCCGACATCGAGGACACCGAGACGCATGGTGCGAGCGTAGCGGAGGTGGGGCATACTGAGACGACTGGGACAACTGTCCCAGTTCGGCGATGGCGGCGGGAGGAGCGAGGTGGCCGCGACCCGCATCCCCGCGCCCGAGCGCCGCACGGCGCTCATCGAGGCCGCGCTCCGGGTCGTCGCGCGCGAGGGCATCGTCCGGGCCACGACCCGCACCATCGTCGCCGAGGCCGGCATGAGCCTCGCGAGCTTCCACTACGCGTTCGAGTCCCGAGACGAGCTCATCGACGAGCTCATCCGTACCGTCGTCGCGCGCGAACAGCTGGCCGTCGTGCCTGAGCTCGAGCCCGGCATCGGCCTGCGCGAGCTCCTCGAGAACGGCCTCGCGCGCTACCTCGACCACCTGCGCGCCGATCCCGAGTACGAACAGGCGATGCTCGAGCTCACGCACTACGCCCTCCGCTCGCCCGACCGGCGAGAGCTCGCCACGCGACAGTACGCGCGCTACACCGAGCTCGCGACCGAGACGCTCGCGCTCGCGGCCGCGCACACGGGCGCGGCCTGGCGCATCCCGATCGAACACGTCGCCCGCATGCTGGTCGCGTACACCGACGGGCTCACCCTCAGCTGGCTCGTCGACCGCGACGATGCCGCGGCCCGTCGGCTGGCCGCGTCGGCCGCGCGAGCCATCGCCGAGCTGGCGGATGCCTCGTGACCGACCTCGACGAGACGGCACTCCCCCACGACCGCGCGCTGGCCGAGCCGACCCGCCCGGTCGGTGCGGGCTGGGTCGCCGCGTTCGCGTCGGCCTGGCTCGGGATCTGGATGGCCCAGCTCACGCCCGTGCAGCTGCTGCTGCCCGCGCAGATCGACGCCGTGCTGCGCCCCGAGCACTGGACCGACAGCGTGCTCGCGTTCGGCGTGGTGTCCGGAATCGCCGCGGCGTTCACCGTGGTCGCGTTCCCCATCACGGGCGCGCTCTCGGACCGCACCACGTCGCGGTACGGCCGCCGGCGACCCTGGATCGCGATCGGCGCCGCGGTCTTCGCCGCATCGCTCGTCGCACTCGGCCTGCAGACCGGCATCGTGGGCATCGGGGCGACGTGGGTCGCCGCGAGCATCGGCTTCTGCATCGTGACGGCCGCGCTGACGGCGACCATCTCGGATCGGGTTCCGGTGCGGCAGCGGGGCTTCGTCTCCGGCTGGATGTCGGCGCCGCAGTCCGTGGGCATCATCGTCGGCCTCGTCCTCGTCACGATGCTGATCACGGGCACCGCCGCCGGGTATGCGGTGATCGCGGCCGCGCTCGTGGTGCTCGTCCTGCCGTTCCTCAGGTTCCCGGACGCGCCGCTCGCGCCGTCGGAGCGGGTGCGCGTGAGCGCGCGGAGCATCATCGCATCGCTCTGGATCAGCCCGCGCCGCCACCCGGACTTCGCGTGGACGCTTACGAGCCGCGTGCTCGTCTCGATCAGCAACGCCCTCGGCACCAGTCTGCTGCTGTACTTCCTGATGTTCGGGCTGGGCGACGCGCAGGCCGAGGAGCACCTGCTCGTGCTCACGCTCGTCTACATGTGCTTCGTGATCGTCGCATCGCTCGTGTTCGGCCGCCTCTCCGACCGGCTCGGCCGCCGCAAGGCCTTCGTCTTCGCCGCGTCGGTGCTGCAGGCCGCCGCCGCCCTCGTGCTCGCGCTCGTGCCCGACCTCACCGCGGCGATGATCGCCGCGGGCCTGCTCGGCCTCGGGTACGGGTGCTTCCTCTCGGTCGACCAGGCGCTCGCGACCCAGGTGCTGCCCGACCCGGCCGCACGCGGCAAGGACCTCGGCATCATGAACATCGCCTCGGCGGTGCCGCAGGCGATCGGCCCGCTGCTCGCCGCGCTCGCCGTGGTCGCGACGGCCTCGTTCACGCCCGTGTTCGTGTTGAGTGCCGTATGCGCGGTCGCCGGCGCGCTCGCCGTCTCCCGAGTCAGGAGCGTCAGATGACCCTCGAGCTCGCCGCGCCGTCGCGCGGCATCGACGCCGCGCCGTGGCTCGCTCCGGCCGCGTTCTGGCCCGCGCTGACCGCGGCGACCGCGCACCTGCCCGCGCCGGTCGGTGCGCTGCACCTCGGCGCCCTGCGCCACAACGCCGCGGACCTGGTGCGCCGCGCGCGCGGCACGCCGATCCGCGTCGCGTCGAAGTCGGTCCGGGTCCGCGAGGTCATCGAGGCCGTGCTCCGGGTGCCCGGGTACCGCGGCGTGCTCGCATACACGCTCGCCGAGGCGATCTGGCTGGCCGCCACGGTCGACGACGTGGTGGTCGGGTATCCGACGGCCGACCGTCACGCGCTGCGCCGGCTCGCGACCGACGCCGGCCTCGCGGCCCGGATCACGATCATGGTGGACTCGCCCGCGCAGCTCGACCTCGTCGACGCCGTGCTGCCGCCGTCGCAGCGCGAAGAGATCAGGGTGTGTCTCGAGCTCGACGCGTCGTGGCACGCGCCGGTGCTCGGCCACATCGGGGTGCGGCGTTCGCCGGTGCACCATCCGGGCGATGCGGGCGCGCTCGCCGCCTACATCGCAGATCGCCCGGGGTTCCGCCTGGTCGGCGTGATGGCCTACGAGGCGCAGATCGCCGGGGTGCTGAATCGTCCGCAGGGCCGACCCGTCACGGGCGCGGTGAACCGCTGGATGCAGGGGCGTTCGATGCCCGAGCTCGTGGCGCGGCGCACCGCGGCGGTCGCCGCGGTCCGCGAGCACGCCGCGCTCGAGTTCGTCAACGGCGGCGGCACCGGCTCGCTCGAGGCGACCTCGGCGGATGCCTCGGTGACCGAGATCGGCGCGGGGTCCGGCCTGTTCGGCGGGCACCTGTTCGACGGGTACGCGCACTTCACGCCGGCCCCGGCCGCCGCGTTCGCGCTCGACGTCGTGCGCCGGCCGGATCGCGCGCACGCGACTGTGCTGGGCGGCGGCTGGATCGCCTCGGGTCCGCCCGGCGGCGATCGGATGCCTCGGCCCGTCTGGCCCGCGGGGCTCGAGTACGTCGAGCGCGAAGGGGCCGGGGAGGTGCAGTCGCCCCTCACGGGCGGCGCGGCGGCCGAGCTCGAGGTGGGCGACCGGGTCTGGTTCCGGCACACGAAGTCCGGCGAGCTCGCGGAGCACCTCAACGAGCTGCAGCTGGTCGACGACGGCGCGGTCGTGGCCGGCCTGCCGACCTATCGAGGAGAGGGGCACGCGTTCCTGTGACGGCGAGCGGTGCGATCTGGCGGAACTGGGCGCGGACCGAGCAGGTACGCCCGCTGCGCGTCGAACGACCCGCCGACGCGGGGGCGGTGCAGCGGGCCGTGGCCGCCGCGGCGGCCACTGGCCTCCGCGTCAAACCCGCGGGCGCGGGGCACAGCTTCTCGGGCATCGGCATCGCGCCGGACGTGCTGCTCGACCTCGGCGCGCTCTCGGGCATCGTCGATGCGGATGCCTCTGCCGCACGCGTGACGCTCGGTGCCGGCACCCGGCTGCACGCACTGCCCCGGCTGCTGGCGCCGCTCGGGCTCGCCATGCCGAACATGGGCGACATCGACCGGCAGACGATCTCGGGCGCGACCTCGACGGGCACCCACGGCACGGGCCTCGCCTTCGGCGGGCTCGCGACGCAGATCGTCGCCGCGCGGCTCGTGACGGGCGCGGGCGAGCTGCTCGAGGTGAGCGAGACGAGCCGGCCCGAGCTGCTGCCCGCCGTCCGGGTCGGGCTCGGTGCGCTCGGCGTGCTCGTCGACGTCACGCTGCAGCTGGTCCCCGCGTTCGTGCTGCACGCCGTCGAGCGGCCCGAGCCGCTCGACGAGGTGCTCGGCACGTGGGAGGACCGGGTCGAGGCGGCCGACCACTTCGAGTTCTACTGGTTCCCGCACACCGAACTGGCACTCACGAAGACCAACACGCGGCTCCCCGGCGATGCGACGAAACGTCCGCTCGGCCGCGTCGCACGCCTCGTCGACGACGAGCTGGTCGCGAACGGGCTGTACCGGGTCGTGTGCGCGGTCGGCCGCGCGGTGCCGGCCGTCATCCCGGTCTTCGCACGCCATGTCGAGAAGCTCACGGGCAACCGCGAGTTCACGGACGTCTCGCCCGCGGTGTTCACCACGCACCGCTCGGTGCGCTTCACCGAGATGGAGTACGCGCTCCCGCTCGAGGCCGTGCCCGCGGCCTTCTGCGAGGTGCGCCGGCTCATCGAACGCCGCGGGTGGCGCATCAGCTTCCCGCTCGAGGTGCGCGCGGCCGCGGCCGACGAGAACTGGCTCTCGACCGCGTACGGGCGGCGCACGGGCTACATCGCGGTCCACCGCTACTTCCGCGAGAACCCGGCCGAGTACTTCGGCGCGGTCGAGGAGATCATGCTCGCCCACGGGGGCCGCCCCCACTGGGGCAAGATGCACACGCTCAGGGCCACCGAGCTCCGCGAGCGGTATCCCCGGTTCGAGGAGTTCCTGCGGGTGCGCGACGAGCTCGACCCCGAGCGCCGCTTCGCGAACCCCTATCTCGACCGCGTGCTCGGTGCCTAGCGGCGTGCGCGCGAGCCGGGGGCTTCCTTCGAGTCCCATGGGAAACACACAGACCACTCACGCGGCTCGATACGATGAATTCACCGTCCGATTCCCCTCCGCCCCCCGTTTGGAGCTCCGGCCATGGAATGGCTCATCCCCGTCCTGATCGTCGTCGCGCTGGTGGTGATCGTCGGCATCTACCTGTGGGCGACCTACAACTCGCTGGTCACCCTCAACGTCCGCGTGGATGAGGCGTGGAGTGACATCACCGTCCAGCTGAAGCGGCGAGCCGACCTCATCCCGAACCTCATCGAGGCGGTGAAGGGCTACGCCGCGCACGAGAAATCCGTGTTCGAGAACGTCACGCAGGCGCGTGCCGAGACGCTCTCGGCGCAGGGCCCGGCCGAGGCATCCGCCGCCGAGAACCACATGCAGCAGGCGCTGAAGTCGATCTTTGCGGTGGCCGAGGCGTACCCCCAACTGCAGGCGAGCCAGAACTTCCTGCAGCTGCAGGCGGAGATCGTCGACACCGAAGACAAGATCCAGGCGTCGCGGCGCTTCTACAACGGCGGCGTGCGCGAGCTGAACACGAAGATCAAGGTGTTCCCCAACACCCTGTTCGTGCGCGGGCTCGGGTTCCAGGAGCGCGACTTCTTCGAGGTCACCGAGGCGGCCTCGATCGCCGAGCCGCCGCGCGTGCAGTTCTGACGGCGGAGCGCTGACGCCACCCGATGTATCGAGCGATCGCCCGGAACAAGCGCAACACCGTCTTCACCATCCTGCTCTTCCTCCTGATCATCGGAGGTCTGGGCTGGCTGGCCGCCTACATCTACGGCAATCTCACGATCGTGATCGTGACGGTGGCCATATCGATCGGCTATGCGCTGATCCAGTACTTCACGGCCGACAAGCAGGCCATCGCGATGTCGGGTGCCGTGGAGATCACGTCCAAGGCGGAGCATCCGCGCCTGTGGCGCACGGTCGAGAACCTCTCGATCGCGACCGGCACGCCCATGCCGAAGGTCTACGTCATCTCCGACCCGGCGCCGAACGCGTTCGCGACGGGTCGCGACCCCGAGCACGCGATCGTCGCGGCGACGACGGGGCTGCTCGAGATCATGGACGACGCCGAGCTCGAGGGCGTCATGGCGCACGAGCTCGGTCATGTGCGCAACTACGACATCAGGCTCTCGATGGTCGTCTTCGGGCTCGTCGTGGCGATCGGATTCATCAGCGACCTGCTCGTACGCATGGCGTTCTTCGGCGGCAACCGCAACAACGGCAACCCGATCGTCATGATCTTCGGCATCGTCGCCATGCTCGTCGCGCCGCTGGTCGCGACGCTCGTCCAGCTCGCGGTCTCGCGTCAGCGCGAGTACCTGGCGGATGCCACGGGCGCGATGACGACCCGCCACCCCGATGCCTTGGCGCGAGCGCTGCTGAAGCTCGAGGCGTACGGGCGGCCCATGAAGAAGCAGAACACGTCGATGGCGCACCTCTGGATCGCGGACCCGCTGAAGCCGGGCGTCATCGACCGGCTGTTCGCGACGCACCCGCCGATCCCCGAGCGGGTCGCGCGGCTCGAGCACATGGGGCGGAACTTCTAGGCGCCACCCGATGCGATCGCAGGGTCGCCGTCGAGTTCGAGCGCGGCCTCGAGCGCGGGGGAGAGGCTGCCCCGGCCGGCCACGGCGACCTCGTCGAGGCCCTGCCAGTTCGCGGCCCGGCGCAGGACGGGCACCAGGCGTTCGGCGACCGCGCCGGGCGCGGCGCCTGGCTCGGCCCAGGCCGACTGCACGCGGAGCACGCGCGCCTTGCGGTCGCTCTTGAGGTCGACCCGGCCGACGATGGCGTCGTCGACGAGCACGGGCAGCGAGTAGTAGCCGAAGACCCGGTCGGGTTCGGGCGTGTAGATCTCGATGCGGTAATGGAAGTCGAAGAGCCGCTCGGTGCGCGGACGGAACCAGACCACAGGGTCGAACGGCGAGAGCAGCGCGGTCGTCTCGATGCGGCGGGGCCGGCGGGCGTCGCGATGCAGCCAGACCGGAGTCGGCCGGCCGCCGGTCTGCCAGCCGGGAACGGTGGCCGGCAGGAGCACGCCGTCGTCGACGAGCGCCTCGATCGCGGGCCGCACCTGGACGGCCTTCATCCGCCAGTAGTCGGCCAGGTCGGCGGCGGTCGCGATGCCGAGCGCCTGGGCGGCGCGTGCGACGAGCTCGCGAACCGCCTCGGGCTCGGGCACCTCGGTCGCGAGCTCGGTCGTGGTCAGCGCCTGCTCGGGCAGCGCGTACACGCGCTCGAACCGCCGGCGTTCCACGCACACGACCTCGCCCGTGCGGAACATCCACTCGAGCGTGCGCTTGACGTCGGACCAGCCCCACCACGGGCCCCGGCGCTCGTTGGCGTCGTGCTCGATCTCGCTCGCCCGCATCGGGCCCTTGGCCGCGAGCTCGCTGATCAGCCATGCGGCGAGGTCGCGGTTCTCGGCGACCCAGCCGCCCCAGTCGCTGCCCTTGCGTCGGTACTCCTCGCGACGGAACGCGAACAGCGGCCACAGGTCGCGCGGGATGAACGCGGCCTGGTGGGCCCAGTACTCGACGAGCCGGCCGCGCGCGCCGGACAGCCGGTCGAGCACCGTGCGGTCGTAGCCGCCGACCCGGCTGAACGCCGGCAGGTAGTGGCTTCGCTCGAAGACGTTCACCGAGTCGATCTGCAGCAGCCCGAGCCGGTCGACGACGCCCGCGACCTGACGAGTGCCCGCGACGGCGGGGAGGGGGCGGCCGAAGCCCTGCGCGGCGAGCGCGATGCGGCGGGCGAGCTGCGGGCTGACGGTGTCGGTCATGGCGGTGTCGACGATACCGCCGCCGACCGACATCGCATGCCGGACGAGGAATCCAGCGCACCTACACTGGAGAAATGGCGGACGCGAAACGGCGGACTCGAGCGGTGTTCCGGCGTCGCGGACGTGAGCTGGCGCACTACGAGGCGCATCCGGCCGGCAACGTGCAGGCGGCGACGTCGGCTACCGACGACCGGCCGCGCACCGACGTCGCCGAGGCGGTGCCGTACGGCATGCGCCTCGCCGCCGCCTGGTCGTGGCGCCTGCTGCTCATCGGCGGCGTCATCGCGGTGGTCGTGTTCCTCATCATCCAGCTGCGCCTGATCGTCATCCCGCTGCTCGTGGCCGTGCTCATCGGCGCCCTGCTCGTGCCGCTGTCGGAGCTGCTCCAGCGGCGGCTCCGGTTCCCGAAGTGGCTCGCCGTGACCGTGTCGATGCTCTCGGCGCTCGCGGTCGTCGGCGGCCTGCTGACCCTCGGCATCACGCAGATCGTGCGCGGCTCCGACGAGCTCGCGGCGCAGTCGCTCATCGCCTGGGACGGGTTCCGCGAGTGGCTGCTCGAGGGCCCGTTCCACATCACCGAGCAGCAGCTCAACGACTTCGTCAGCCAGGTCGTCGCGTCCGTGCAACAGGACAGCAACGTGCTGCTGAGCGGTGCGCTGTCGGTCGGCTCGACCCTGGGCCACTTCCTCGCCGGCCTGCTGCTCGCCCTGTTCGCGACGCTGTTCATCCTGATCGACGGCAAGGGCATCTGGCGCTGGCTCGTCGGCATCTTCCC
This sequence comes from Agromyces aerolatus, assembly GCF_031432255.1. Lineage (NCBI taxonomy): Bacteria > Bacillati > Actinomycetota > Actinomycetes > Micrococcales > Microbacteriaceae > Agromyces > Agromyces aerolatus. The sequence continues at coordinate 75,393 of NZ_JAVKGQ010000002.1, forward strand.
GCGCCGTGCGCGGGCCGCGGTCGACGGCGCAGGGCGCTCGGGCTGGAGCACGCTGCAGAACTTCGTGAAGGTGCAGATCCTGGTCGCGACGATCGACGCGGTCGGCATCGGGCTCGGCGCGTTCCTGCTCGGCGTCCCGCTCGCGGTGCCGATCGCGATCCTCGTGTTCCTTGGCTCGTTCATCCCGATCGTCGGCGCCGTCGCGACGGGCGCGCTCGCGGTGTTCGTCGCGCTGGTCTACAACGGATGGGTCATCGCCCTCGTCATGCTCGGTGTCGTCCTGCTCGTGCAACAGGTCGAGGGCCACGTCCTCCAGCCGCTCATCATGGGCACGGCCGTCAAGGTGCATCCGCTCGGCGTGGTCGTCGCGGTGGCGACGGGCTCGCTGCTCGCGGGCATCCCGGGCGCGCTGTTCGCGGTGCCGGTCGCCGCCGTCCTCAACGTGATGATCGTCTACGTCGCGAGCGGAGCGTGGAAGGCTGAGGGGCCGCCTGTGCCATCCAGACCTGCGCCGCTCTGGCGGACCGTGCCGCAACGACCCGGATTCGGACGAGGAGAATGAACGACGTGACGCAGGTATCCAGGGGGCCGAGCCTGGCCGACTTCGAGCGCGCGCGAGGGACCGTCGGCGCGGTCGCCCGCCGGACGCCCATGGAGTCCTCGCACTTCCTCGCCACCGAGCTCGGCGTCCCCGTGTATTTGAAGTGCGAGAACCTGCAACGGACGGGCTCGTACAAGCTGCGGGGCGCGTTCAACCGGCTCTCGGCGCTCAGCGACGCCGAGCGCAGCCGCGGCGTCGTGGCCGCATCGGCCGGCAACCACGCGCAGGGTGTCGCGTACGCGGCGCGGCAGCTCGGCATCGGGGCGACGATCTTCATGCCCGTCGGCGTCGCACTGCCGAAGCTCGAGGCCACGCGTGCCTACGGAGCGCAGGTCGTGCTGCACGGCGACTCCGTCGGCGAGACGCTCGCCGCGGCCGCCGCGTTCGCCGAGGAGACCGGCGCGGTCGTCATCCCGCCGTTCGACCACTTCGATGTGATCGCCGGGCAGGGCACGCTCGGCCTCGAGATCCTCGAGCAGGCGCCGGATGCCACGACGGTGGTCGTGCCGATCGGCGGCGGCGGGCTCGCGGCGGGCATCGCGAGTGCCGTGAAGCAGCGAGCGGCCGAGCTCGGCCGCACGATCCGGGTGGTCGGCGTGCAGGCCGCGAACGCCGCACCGTACGTCGCCTCCATGGCCGCCGGCACCCCGCAGGAGGTTCCGGTGGTGCCGACCATCGCCGACGGCATCGCGGTCTACCGGCCGGGCGAGCTGAACTTCGAGATCATCCGCGAGGCCGTCGACGAGATCGTCACCGTCGACGAGGACGACATCGCACGCGCCCTGCTGGTGTTGCTCGAGCGGGCCAAGCTCGTGGTCGAGCCCGCGGGCGCGGTCTCGGTCGCGGCGCTCATGACGGGCGCGGTCCGGAGCGACGGCCCGGTGGTCGCGCTGCTGTCGGGCGGCAACATCGACCCGCTGCTCATGCAGCGCGTAATCGCGCACGGTCTGGCGGCCTCCGGCCGCTACCTCACGCTGTCGATCGGGCTCCCGGATCGACCGGGCCAGCTGGCGCGCATCGCCGAGATCCTCGCGGCCGTCAACGCGAACGTGGTCGAGGTGCTGCACACCCGGCACGGGTCGGCGCTGCAGATCTCCGAGGTCGGCATCGACGTGTCGGTCGAGACGCGGGGGCCCGGCCACCGGGCCGAGGTCGTCGAGGCGCTGCGGCGCGCCGGCTACGACCCGCGCGTCCGCGCCGATTGATCGTCGGTCGAGGAGCGCGCGACGCAGGAGCACGTGGCTCGAGACCGGCTTGCGTGGTCTCGATACGCTCGCTGGGGCTCGCTACTCGACCAGCGACGAACGCTCGCTGGGGCTCGCTACTCGACCAGCGAAACGGGGCTACTCGCCCGACCAGGTCGCGACCTTGATGACCTCGACGGCGATCTCGCGCCCGTTCGGCGCGGTGTAGCTCGTCTTCTCGCCCTGCTTCAGGCCGAGGATCGCCGCGCCGAGCGGCGACTGCTCGCTGAACACGTCGAGCTCGGAGTCACCGGCGATCTCGCGGCTGCCGATGAGGAAGGTCTCCTCGTCGCCCGCGATGTTCGCGGTGATCACCGTGCCTGACTCCACGACGCCCTTCGACGCCGGTGCCTCGCCGACCTGGGCGGTGCGCAGCAGCTCCTTCAGCTGGCGGATGCGCGCCTCCTGCTTGCCCTGCTCGTCTTTGGCGGCGTGGTAGCCGCCGTTCTCCTTGAGGTCGCCCTCTTCGCGCGCGGCCTCGATGCGCTTGGCGATCTCCTCGCGACCCGTGGTCGAGAGCTGGTCGAGCTCGGAGGCGAGCCGGTCATAGGCATCCTGCGTCAGCCAGGTGACGGTCGTGTCCTGCGCCATGGTGCACACTCCAGTGGTGAGGGGGTGGAACGGACGGCGGCCCGCCCCGAGGGCGGACGTCGCCCCGAAAGAGCGAATTCAGTATTCTACGTGAGCCAGCAATGCTCGACCAAACCCGTGTTGGCGGGCTGGGCGACGCGCACGCGCTCGGTGAAGCTCCGGGTGTACGACTCCGAGGCGGGGATCTCCACGACCTTCCAGCCCACGACCGTGAAGTCGTCGTTCATCGCCTGCACGATGCACGCGGTGTCGTTGCCGGGCGGCACGGTGAGGTTCCAGCTCACCTCGACGGCCCGCTCGTCGTTGAGGAGCTGGTGCGCGGTGCCCGCGACCTGGAGGGACGGTCGCTGCCCGTCGAGACCGGCCCAGAGCACCCAGGCGACGAGGACCACGGCGAACGTCACGGCGCCGCCGATCAGCAGCCAGCGGTCGCGCCGGCGGTTCCTCGCGGTCCGGCCGTACCGCGCGCCGATGCGGTCGGATTCGGCGGGTGCAGGGGTTGCGGGGGCGGTGCGCACTCCAGGCTCCCTCCGGGTCGGATCGAGTAGGCTTGACGTCCAGCCTAATCGCCCAGCGAAGGCCCGCCTATTCGCTTCCGCGAAGGTCAGAAGCCCCTCGAATGGATGGCCGAACCCGTGCACCTGCTCCACGCCCTCACGATCGTCGCCGCCGAGAACCAGGACGAGTTCGATCCGAACGACGTCACGCCGGGCGTCGCCGGGTTCATCCTGACCTTCGTCGTGATGGTCGTCGTGCTGCTGCTCATCTTCGACATGGTGCGCCGCATCCGCCGGGTCAACTACCGCGCCGAGGTGCGCCAGCAGCTCGAGGCCGAACAGCGCGGCGAAGAGGCAGGCGAAGCGGATGGCGAGGCGGTCGACGGCGGCGGCGATCGCCCGGCGCGCGGCGATCAGCCCTAGTCGTCAGCCCGCGTGGTAGGCGGGTGCCAGTGCGATGAGCAGCGTCGCGGCCCAGTGGCACATGAACGCCAGCACCGTGCACACGTGGAAGATCTCGTGGAAGCCGAAATGCCCGGGCCACGGGTTCGGCCGCTTCAGCGCGTAGATGACCGCGCCGATCGTGTACAGCACGCCGCCGACGACGACGAGCACCATCATGGCGACGTTCGCGTTCACGAGGTCGACGATGTACATGACCGCCGCCCACCCGAGGAGCAGATAGATCGGCACATAGAGCCAGCGGGGCGCGGTGATCCAGAAGACGCGGAACCCGATGCCGAGCAACGCGCCGCCCCAGACGATCGCGAGCAGCAGCCAGCCCTTGTCGGGCGGCAACGCCAGGATGGCCAGCGGCGTGTACGTGCCCGCGATCAGCAGGAAGATGTTCGCGTGGTCGATGCGCTTCAGCACGACCTTGGTCTTGGGCTTCCAGTTGAAGCGGTGGTAGAGCGCGGAGTTGCCGAACAGCAGCATCGACGTGAGCATGAAGACCGCGCTCGCCCACTTCGCCCACGCGCCGTCGGCGAGCACGATGAGCACGATGCCCGCAGCGATCGTGACCGGGAACGTGCCGGCATGGATCCAGCCTCGCCAGCTCGGCTTGAGCTCGGCGGGCGCGGCGACGGATGCATCGAGCAGCGGGATGTTCGGAAGGTCGGGGCCTGCGCGCTCATCCCGGGCGACGGCTGCGTCGGCCGCATCGAGCTCGGCGGGCGGATGCTCGAGCTGCTCAGCCACGTCTTCAAGGCCGTGGGGGTCCGGTCGCTGCATGCGCCAACATTACGTCTCATCGATCACTGGTTGCTGTGAGCGAAGTTGTAGCGTAGGTGCGTGCACACCAGCGATCGCGGTCAGGGTCGCGGCATCCTCTATCGGCTGTACGAACGACGACTCCGCAAAGACGTCGACCCGGCGGCGATGCCGCGTCATGTCGCCATGATCATCGACGGCAATCGTCGCTGGGCGAAGCAGCTGGGGTACGAGTCCGCCGCGCACGGTCACCGGGCGGGTGCGGCGAAGATGCGCGAGTTCCTCGAATGGTGCGACGACCTCGGCATCCAGGTGGTGACGCTCTATCTGCTCTCGAGCGACAACCTCAGCAATCGCCCGTCGACCGAGCTCTCGGACCTCATCGAGATCATCGCCGAGCTCGCGGAGGAGCTCTCGCACTACCGCAACTGGCGCGTGCAGCACGTGGGCAGCGATCAGGGCCTGCCCGCACCGCTGGTCGCCGCACTCGACGCGGCCGAGCAGCGCACGACCGGCAATCGTGGTCTGCATGTCAACCTCGCGGTGGGCTACGGCGGCCGGACGGAGATCACCGACGCCATGCGGTCGATCGTCGCCGCGCACCACGCCGAGGGCCGCAGCCTCGAGGACCTCGCCGAACGCCTCACACCCGAGCTGATCGGCGAGCACCTCTACACCGGCGGGCAGCCCGACCCCGACCTCATGATCCGCACCTCGGGCGAGCAGCGGTTGAGCGATTTCATGCTCTGGCAGGCCGCGCACAGCGAGTTCTACTTCGTCGAGGCGCTGGGGCCCGACCTGCGCCGCGTCGACTTCCTGCGCGCGGTCCGTGACTACGCTCAACGGCACCGCAGGTTCGGCGGCTGACCGAGACATCCGGTCGCCCGCGCAACCCCCGCGCGGACCGGCCCGCCGCTCTGGCACACTCTGCCCCGGAGAGGGAACGCTGCACATGTCCATCGATCACTACATCGCCGAGTTCGGCGAGGATCCCGGGTATCTCGACTACGGCCGGGTGGGTCCGCTCTCGCGGGCCGCAGCCGAGGAGAGCACCGCGTTCACGCAGATCCTCGAGCGGGCCAGATACGGCAGCTTCGACGCCTTCGCCGATCAGGACTCCCGGGTGCGCGCCGCTGCGGCGCTGCTGACCGGGTTCCCGACAGAGCAGATCGTATTCCAGCCGAACACCACGCAGGGCCTCATGCACGCGCTGTTCGGGCTCACCGGCGGGGTCCTGCTCTCAGACGAGGAGTTCCCGAGCCTCCCGATCGCCGCGGTGAGGGCGCAGCAGGCGCTGCAGGTCGTGCGGCCGAGGTGGCTCGAGGCCGAGCGGGGGCGGGTCACGCCCGGGTTCATCCGCGACCGGCTCGATGCCGAGATCGACGCGGTCGCGGTCAGTCTCGTCGACTCGTACACGGGGTACCTGTGCGATCTCGAGGGGATCCGCCAGGTGATCGGCGACCGGCTGCTCATCGTCGACGCCGTCCAGGGCTTCGGCGTCGTCGACGCGCCGTGGCAGCTTGCGGACGTCGTCGTCAGCGGCGGACAGAAATGGTGCCGCGCCGGCTGGGGCACCGGGCTCATGGCGCTCTCCGCGCGTGCGCTCGACCAGCTCACCCCGGTCTTCTCGGGCTACACCGGCACCGATGAAGACGCCGACGTGGCCGACGACGAGGTCTGGGGCGAGGTGCCGCCGCCGTCGCGCACGGCCCGCGGGTACCGGGTCTCCAACCCCGACCCGATCGCCGAGGCGCGCTTCGCGGCCGCGCTCGAAGAGATCGCGTTCGCGGGCGTGCCGGCCATCAACGCGGCGATCACGGAACGGGTCACCGAGGTCATCGATCTGGCCGACGAGTTCGCCATCGCGGTCTCGAGCTCGCGTGACGAGCAGGAGCGAGCCGGCATCGTGGTGCTCGAGCCGCCGGCCGAGCAGGTGACCCTGCTCGCGGCCGCACTGCACAATCACGGCGTCACCGCGACGATCCGCCCTGGAACGGTTCGGTTGAGCGTGCACGCCGGCACGAGCGACGAGACGATCGACATGCTGCGCGCGGCCTTCGTCTCGTACGCGACCGCGGCCGTCTACTGAACTCCGCTGAACGAGGAGCGAGCGACGAAGGCGCACGCCCTTGTGGATCGAGTAGCGAGCGACGAAGGAGCACGCGTATCGAGATCAAGTGCCGGGTCTCGATACGCTCCGCTACTCGACCAACGTACTTCGTGAACACGCGGAGTCGTTCCGCGTGTCGATACCAAGAATCGTCGCGTCCAGTCGTACGTTCGCCTCATCGGGCAAAGCGTCCGATCGAGTCGGCTCGATGACCGCTCGTGGAAGGGGTCGCCGGCCGGCTTCGACAAGCCGAGCGAACACGCTCGGGGCGGGAGCGGTCGTGGCAACAGGTGCAACTTCCCAGTCCGGTGGCCGGCAGACGGGGCGCGCTTCGGCGCAGCCCCGTTTCGCGTCTCAAGGGGCGACGAGCCAGGCCGAACGGACCTATGTGCTCGACACGTCGGTGCTGCTGTCCGATCCGCGGGCGCTGTTCCGATTCGCCGAGCACGCCGTGGTGCTCCCCGTGGTGGTGATCACCGAGCTCGAGGCCAAGCGCAACGACCCCGAGATCGGCTACTTCGCGCGGCAGGCGCTGCGGATCCTCGACGAGCTCCGCGTCGAGCACGAGCGGCTCGACTTCCCGATCTCGGTCGGCGACGGCGGATCGCTGCGCGTCGAGCTCAACCACTCGAACCCGGCGGTGCTGCCGAGCGGGCTGCAGCTCGGCGACAACGACTCGCGCATCCTCGCGTGCGCGGCGAACCTCGCGAACGACGGCGTGGCCGTCACGGTCGTCTCGAAGGACCTGCCGTTGCGCGTGAAGGCCGCGGCGATCGGTCTCGAGGCCGAGGAGTACCGTGCTGAGCTCGCGGTCGACTCGGGCTGGAACGGCATGGCTGACGTCTCGCTCGGCTCCAACGACATGGCGAAGCTCTACGAGCACGAGAGCCTCGTGATCGGGGACGCCGTCCGCCTGCCGGTGAACACGGGCCTCGTCCTGCACTCGGATCGCGGGTCCGCGCTCGGCCGTGTCGTCGGCGACGACGGCGAGGTGCGGCTCGTGCGCGGCGACCGTGAGCTGTTCGGCGTGCACGGCCGGTCGGCGGAGCAGCGGCTCGCGATCGATCTGCTGCTCGACCAGGAGATCGGCATCCTCTCGCTCGGCGGACGCGCGGGCACCGGCAAGTCGGCGCTCGCGCTGTGCGCGGGCCTCGAGGCCGTGCTCGAACGGCAGCAGCACAAGAAGATCATGGTGTTCCGCCCGCTGTACGCCGTCGGCGGCCAGGAGCTCGGCTACCTGCCGGGCGATCAGGCCGAGAAGATGAACCCGTGGGCGCAGGCCGTGTTCGACACGCTCGGCTCCGTGGTCTCCGACAATGTGCTCGAGGAGGTCATCGACCGCGGCATCCTCGAGGTGCTGCCGCTCACGCACATCCGGGGCCGTTCGCTCCACGACGCGTTCGTGATCGTCGACGAGGCGCAGTCGCTCGAGCGCAACGTGCTGCTCACGGTGCTGAGCCGGATCGGCCAGAACTCGCGCGTGGTGCTCACGCACGACGTCGCGCAGCGCGACAACCTCCGCGTCGGCCGGCACGACGGCGTCGCGTCGGTCATCGAGACGCTGAAGGGGCATCCGCTCTTCGCCCACATCACGCTCACGCGCAGCGAGCGCTCCGCGATCGCCGCGCTCGTGAGCGAGATGCTCGACGGCGCCGAGCTCGCCTGATCGCTGGTCGAGTAGCGAAGCGTATCGAGACCCGGTGACCAGTCCCCGAGACTGGCCCACCGGGTCTCGACACGTTCGCCGAAGGTCACCACTCGACCAACAACGGCGGATGCCTCGTGCCCGCAGTCTGCGGTAGGAGGCATCCGTTCACCCGACCGGGGGTGGGCGGGGACGGGCGCGCGACCGTGATACGCATATATCATTGTGCCGAAGGGGATGCTGGGTGTTGCATGGCGCCTATTCGGCCCGCAGCTCGGGTCCGTGGACAAGGAGAATTGCCATGCTTGATCGCTTCGTGATCCCGCTCGCCACGCCGGCACCGGATGCAGGATGACCAAGGAGCCTTTCGATGGGGCCGGGTTCGGCGTCGGCCCCGGCATCAACGGTTCCCCTCTCGGGCCGTCGTTTCGAGAGCCGCCGGTCCGAACGCCGCGCCGTATCGGATGGATCGCGACGGCCGCCGCGGTCGGCGGGGCGCTCGGGATCTTCCTGATCCTCATCGTCATCGGGTGAGGCGGGAGAGATGGATGCCTCGTCAAGATCTACCGGTGACCCAGACGAATAGGCTGCGAAGATGCAGGAAGGAGCGAACCGCGTTCGAGCGGGTGGTCCGCGAGGGTTGGTTCGCTCGGGTCTACTGGGGAGCGATCGCGGTCGGCATCTCTGCGGTCGGTGCGATTTGGATCTGGGCTCCGGGCCTCCTCGTCGTCTCGGGTTATGTCGCGGTCGCGCTGGCTGTCGCATTGGTGGCGGGTCGATACGTCCGTGCAGCGAAGCTCAAGCGCGAGCACACCACCGACTGCACCCGCCCGCGCAGACCGGACGTGCGGAACCCGCCCCTACGAACGACGGATGCCTCGTGCCGCAGAGTGCGGCACGAGGCATCCGTTCGGTGGTGGTGAGGTGCGTTACGCGACCGGAGGGCGCGTCATCGAGAGCAGGTCGAGCGCCGAGTCGAGCTGCTGTTCGGTGAGCTCGCCGCGCTCGAGGTAGCCGAGGTCGGCGACGGCCTCGCGCACCGTGATGCCCTTGGCGACCGAGTGCTTCGCGATCTTCGCGGCGGCCTCGTAGCCGATCAGCTTGTTCAGCGGCGTCACGATCGACGGCGACATGCCCGCGAGCGCCGCGATGCGGTCGTGGTTCGGCTCGAGGCCGTCGACGGTCTTGTCGGCGAGGATGCGCACCGCGTTCGTGAGCAGGCGGATCGACTCGAGCAGCGCCGTGCCCATGACGGGGATCTGCACGTTCAGCTCGAACGTGCCCGACGCACCCGCCCAGGCGATGGTCGCGTCGTTGCCGATGATGCGTGAGGCGACCATGAGCACGGCCTCGGGCACGACCGGGTTCACCTTGCCCGGCATGATCGACGAGCCCGGCTGCAGGTCGGGGATGTGCAGTTCGGCGAGACCCGTGTTGGGGCCCGAGCCCATCCAGCGCAGGTCGTTGCAGATCTTCGTGAGGCTCACGGCGATCGTGCGCAGCGCGCCCGACGCGTCGACGAGGCCGTCGCGGTTCGCCTGCGCCTCGAAGTGGTCGGCCGCCTCGGTGATCGGCAGCTCGGTGTCGCGCTGCAGCAGCTCGATCACCAGCTGCGGGAAGCCCGCGGGCGTGTTGATGCCCGTGCCGACGGCCGTGCCGCCGAGCGGCACCTCGGCGACGCGGGGGAGCGCGGTGCGCACGCGCTCGATGCCGAGCCGCACCTGGCGGGCGTAGCCGCCGAACTCCTGCCCGAGGGTCACGGGCGTCGCGTCCATGAGGTGCGTGCGGCCGGGCTTGACGAGCTCGGACCAGGCGGCGGCCTTCGCCTCGAGCGCGACCGCGAGGTGGTCGAGCGCCGGGATGAGGTCGTCGATCAGGGCCGCGGTCACCGCGATGTGCACCGACGTCGGGAACACGTCGTTCGAGGACTGCGACGCGTTCACGTGGTCGTTCGGGTGCACCTTCGCGCCGAGCTTCTCGGTCGCGAGCGCGGCGAGCACCTCGTTCATGTTCATGTTCGAGCTCGTGCCGCTGCCCGTCTGGTACACGTCGAGCGGGAACTGGTCGGTGAAGCCGTGCTGCCCCGCGATGACCTCGTCGGCCGCGGCGACGATCGCCTGGGCCACGTCGCCGTCGAGCACGCCGAGCTGCGCGTTCGCCTGAGCGGCGGCGCGCTTGATGCGCGCGAGCGCGGCGATCTGGGCCGGCTCGAGACCGTCGCCCGAGATCGGGAAGTTCTCGACGGCGCGCTGCGTCTGCGCGCCGTAGAGCGCCGACGCGGGAACCCGCACCTCGCCCATCGTGTCGTGCTCGATCCGGTAGTCGGCGGCGGTGTCCACCACGGTGTGATTCCCTTCGGTCGGGGCGGCGGCCCAGGCGGGGCCAGGAAGGCGGAGCGGTCGGTTCAGATGCGGCCGACGACGACGTCGGTCTCGGCGCGGCCCTCGACCAGCCGGTAGTTCGCGCCCACGACGGCCAGCCTACCTTCGGCGATCGCGTCGGAGATCATCTCGGAGCCGTCGATCAGCTCCTGCACCGTCGTGCGCAGATGCTCGCGACCTACGAACGCTGCATCCACGTCGGCCGGGCTGACCGGCGAGTCGGCGGCGGCACCCGCGACCTTGCGCACGGCCGGCACGATGCGGTCGGTGAGCGAGGCGATGTGCGGCGGCAGCGGCGAGGCATCCGCCGCCTGCGACTCGATCGCGGCGCGCACCGCGCCGCACTCGTCGTGACCCAGCACCAGGATGAGCGGAACCCCCAGCACGCCGACCGCGTACTCGAGCGAGCCGAGCACCGAACCCGTGACGACCTGACCCGCATTGCGCACGACGAACGCGTCGCCGAGCCCGAGATCGAAGATGATCTCGGCCGACAGTCGCGAGTCGGCGCAGCCGAAGATCGCGACGCGAGGCGTCTGCTGCAGGGCGACGGCCGAACGCCGCTCCGCGTTCTGGCGCGGATGCGACGGCTGCCCCGTCACGAAGCGATCGTTGCCCTGGCGCAGGTCCCGCCAGGCTTCCGCGGGCGACACGTTCGGCTGCGACACGTCGGTCACGGTGCTCCTCTCCTGGGCGTCGCGGGCGGATGCCTCGCGGCCGCCGGTCTCTCGGCCGGTCACTGCGCTTCGACCGCGGACGTCAGTGCGGCCACGAGCTCGCCGAACTCGGCCGGCGGCGCGGTGCCGAGCACGACGAACGTCGTGTCGCCCGCCTCGGTGGTCATGCCGTACTCGGCGTTGCCGACGTCGTCGGACGTCGACCGGTTGTCGTACACGGTCCAGTCGACCCCGTCGATCGTCGTCGTGCCCGTGGCCGGCGTCCGCGCGAGCAGCCCGGCGACCCAGGTCGGGTTCGCACCGATCGCCTGGTAGACGCCGACGAACTCGTCAGATGGAGTCAGGTAGCCGATGTACCACGCGGTCACCTGGTCGGCCTCGCTGCGGCGGATCTCGGCCGCGTTCGCGCGCCAGCCCTCGGGAAGCTCGGGCACCGCGAGCGGGGCGGCCATCGCGGCCTGCGCCTGCCCGGCCGTCGCGGCGACGTCGATGTCGGGCTCCATGGGCGTGTCGCTGCGCGGCACGACGAGCACGATCACGAGCACCACGGCCAGGCTCGCGACCAGCGCGTACACGAGGTTCATCACGGTCTGCCGCTGCCGGTGCTTGAGGCTGTTCTCGGCCTTGCGCGCGGCCGTCTCTTCAGCGGTCTCGGGGCGACCGAGCTCGGCGACGACGCGCGGCGCGCGTGGCTCGCGGGCCATCAGGCGTCGCCCGCCGCGTCGGACGTGCCCGGCCTGGTGCCGGCCCGCGCCTGGTCGAGCCGGGCCTTCGCGCCGATCAGCCACTCCTCGCAGCGGGCCGCGAGCGCCTCACCGCGTTCCCAGAGCGCGAGCGACTGCTCGAGCGTCGTCTGACCCTGCTCGAGCTCGGCGACGACCTGCACGAGCTCGTCGCGCGCCTGCTCATAGCTCAGCTCGGCGACATCTGCAGGGGTTGGCATGGGGTCCAGTCTATTTGACGGCGGTCACCCGGCCGTGCGTTCGCGCTCGTCGTCCAGCAGGCCTCGCGACTCGGCCGCGAGGCGGCCGTCGGCGAGCGTCACCGTGAGCGCGGCGCCGGCCGGGGCGGCGGATGCCTCGTGCAGCACATGACCGTCGGCGCCCTGCACGATCGCGTAGCCGCGATCGAGCGTCGCCTGCGGCGAGAGCGCCCGCAGATGCCCGCGCAGCTCGGCGACCCGGTGCTGCTGCCGTTCGAGCATCCGCTCGACGAGGTCGCTGCCGCGCGCGACGTAGCGCGTGACCTCCTCGGCCCGGCGATCGACGATCCACGAGGTCGTCGCGAGCGACGGCCGCGACCTCAGGTGCTCGATGCGGTCGATCTCGCGCGTGAGGATCGCGGAGAGCCGCATGCCGAGCCGAGCACGCGTGTGCTCGACCCGGGACAGCTCCTCGGCGACGTCGGGCACGACGCGTTTCGCGGCATCGGTCGGCGTGGACGCCCGGAGGTCGGCGACCTCGTCGAGCAGCGGCCGGTCCGCCTCATGCCCGATCGCGCTCACGATGGGCGTGACGGCGGCGGCGGCCGCCCGGACCACGCGTTCATCGCTGAAGCCCAGCAGGTTCTGGAAGTCACCGCCGCCGCGCGCGACGATGATGACCTCGACCTCGGGGTCCGCGTCGAGCCGCTCGATCGCGCGGACCACCTCTGGCACGGTGCGGTCGCCCTGCACGGCGGCGTAGATCGTGCGGAACTCGACCGCGGGCCAGCGCAGGCGCGCGTTCCGCAGCACGTCCTGCTCGGCGTCCGAGTCACGGCCGGTCACGAGCCCGACGACGCTCGGCAGGAACGGCAGCCGCCTCTTGCGGTCGGTCGCGAACAGTCCCTCGGCCGCGAGCTGGGCGCGCAACCGCTCGAGCCGCTCAAGCAGGTCGCCGAGCCCGACGTGGCGGAGGTCGTACACCTGCATCGTGAGCGAGCCGCCCTTGACCCACCAGTTCGGTTTGACGAGGGCCACGACGCGGTCGCCCTGCGCGAACTTCTCGGAGAGCCGCGCGCGCACCGAGGACCAGATCGTGAAGGACACGGTCGCATCGACGTCGCAGTCCTTGAGCTTGCCGTACACGTTGCCCGCCGACACGCCCCACTGGGTGAGCTCGCCCTCGACCCAGACCGTGCCGAGCCGGTCGACGTACTCCTTGAGCTTGCCCGAGAGCACAGACACGGGCCACGGCGTCTCGCGCGTGGTGGGGCCTTGGGCCAATGGTCGCTCCCAGCCGCCCGTCATCTGGCGCCGCTTAGGATGGGGACCGTGACGAGCACGACGGAAGCCCCGCGGATCGGCCTCGGCATGCCGAGGATTCCGAGCGTGCGAGGCCGGCTCAAGGATATCCCCGTCGCCGGGGGCAAGCGTGTGCTGCTGGCCGCCCCGCGCGGGTACTGCGCCGGCGTGGACCGCGCCGTGATCGCGGTCGAGAAGGCGCTCGAGCACTACGGCGCGCCCGTGTACGTGCGGAAGCAGATCGTGCACAACATCCACGTCGTGACCGAGCTCGAGAAGCAGGGCGCGATCTTCGTCGAAGAGGTCGACGAGGTGCCCGAGGGTGCGCACATCGTGTTCAGCGCCCACGGCGTATCGCCCGCGGTGGTCAACTCGGCCGCCGATCGCGGCCTGCACGCGATCGACGCGACCTGCCCGCTCGTGACCAAGGTGCACCGCGAAGCGGTGCGGTTCGCGCGCGACGACTACGAGATCCTGCTCATCGGCCACGAGGGGCACGAAGAGGTCGAGGGCACCGCTGGCGAGGCGCCCGACCACGTCACCCTCGTGAACAGTCCCGACGACGTGCCGAACATCGAGGTGCGCGACCCCGACAAGGTCGTGTGGCTCTCGCAGACCACGCTTTCGGTCGACGAGACCATGGAGACCGTACGGCGCCTCCGCGAGCGCTTTCCGAACCTGCAGGACCCGCCGTCCGACGACATCTGCTATGCCACCCAGAACCGGCAGGTCGCGATCAAGAAGGTCGCGCAGGACGCCGACCTCGTGATCGTCGTCGGCTCGGCGAACTCGTCGAACAGCGTGCGCCTCGTCGAGGTCGCGCTCGAGTACGGCGCGAAGGCGGCCTACCGGGTCGACTTCTCGACCGAGATCAAGCAGGAGTGGCTCGACGGCGTCCAGACGATCGGCGTGACGAGCGGAGCATCCGTGCCCGAAGGGCTCGTGCAAGAGGTGCTCATGGACCTCGCCGACGCGGGCTACGGCGACGTGTCCGAGGTCAAGACCGCCGAGGAAGACCTGATGTTCTCGCTCCCCAAGGAGCTGCGCAAGGACCTCGCGGGCAATCGCGACGCGCGGGCGCTGGGCGGCCGCACGCGCGGCTGAGGCTGCGCCCGCCCGCGCCCGATCCGCCGGTTCGGCGCCCCTACGGGGCGGTCGTCGGCGACGGGATCTGCGACTGGACGAACTCGAGGTAGGTCGGGTCGCTGAAGACCACGACCGCCATGAGCGCGACCGTGATCACGACCGAGAGCGCGCCGCCCGCGAGCGGGATCCAGAACGCGATGCGGCGTGCGCGCATCCGGAGGATCGTGAGGCCGAGCACGGTCGCGTAGAGCGAGAGCTGCACGACGATGCCGATCACGGAGAGCGTCGGCAGCCACTCGGGCGGCGTGAAGTCGCCGATGCCCATCATCGTGTAGGTGGTCTGGATCTGCTGGCCGAGTTGCTGCATCGCGCGCGCCGTGTCCCAGGCGCCGAAGGCGCCCAGCACGAGCAGGGCGATCGTGATGATGCGGTCCCACGTCGGCGCACGGCGCGGCGCGGCGGGGTCGGCGGACGTGGACGGGGCGGGTGTGCCCGTGACGGATGCCTCCGGCTGTGCCGGCGCGGCCGGAGCAGCGGGGGAGGGTGAGGCATCCGTCGCGGGGTGCTCGTCGCCCGGGGGCTGCCAGCTCCAGCCCTCGGGTGCGTACTCGCCGTACCGCGGACGGGGCCGCTCGTCCCGGGGCGGGGCCGGTTCCGCCGCGGAGCGGCCCCCGGTCTCGGGTGCGGGTCGAGCGGCCTCGTCCTGAGTCATCCGTCGCCTTACGCGCTGATCGACTGGCCGGCCGAGCCGAGCTGACGCGTGGACTCCTGGACGCGGACCGCCATCGCGGACTCCGCGATCTTGCCCCACGCGCGCGGGTCGTACTGCTTCTTGTTGCCGACGGAGCCGTCGACCTTCAGCACGCCCTCGTAGTTCTCGAACATGTAGCCCGCGATCGAACGCGTGAACGCGTACTGCGTGTCGGTGTCGATGTTCATCTTGATCACGCCGTTCGCGACCGCCTCGGCGATCTCGGCGTCGGTCGAGCCCGAGCCGCCGTGGAAGACCAGGTCGAGCGGCTTCTCGCCCGTGCCGAACTTCTCGGCGATGCCGGCCTGGATCTCGCCGAGCAGCGCCGGGCGCAGCTTGACGTTGCCGGGCGCGTAGACCCCGTGCACGTTGCCGAACGTGAGGGCCGCGATCCAGCGGCCCTGCTCGCCGAGGCCGAGCGCCTCGACGGCCTTCGTGACGTCCGCCGTGGTCGTGTACAGGGCGTCGTTCGAGCCCTCGTGCTGCACACCGTCTTCCTCGCCGCCGACGACGCCGATCTCGACCTCGAGGATCGCGTTGATCGCCTTGGTGCGCTTGATCATGTCTTCCGCGATCTGGATGTTCTCGTCGAGCGGCACGGCCGAGCCGTCCCACATGTGGGACTGGAAGATCGGGTTGCGGCCGGCCTTCACCTCTTCCTCCGACGCGGCGATGAGCGGCATCACGAAGTCGTCGAGCGCGTTCTTGGGGCAGTGATCGGTGTGCAGTGCCACCGTGATGCCGTAGCTCTTCGCGACCTCGGTCGCGAACTTCGCGAACGCGAGCGCGCCCGTGGCACGAGCCTTCACGGACTGGCCGGCGAAGTAGTCGGCGCCGCCCGTCGTGACCTGGATGATGCCGTCGGAGCCGGCTTCGGCGAGGCCCTGCAGCACGGCGTTCAGCGTCTGCGAGCTCGACACGTTGAAGGCGGGGAAGGCAAAGCCCTTGGCCTTGGCGGTGTCGAGCATCTCGGCGTACTGCTCTGGGGTGGCGATGGGCATGGACGCTCCTTCGGCGATGAGGGTGGGTTCGCGGTCGAGTCTAACCAGTCGACCTGGGGCCGCTCGCGTGGGTCGCGGACGCACGAACCGGCCTGTTTGACAAATGGTCAGACCAAGCTTAGGGTCGATCACCGAGAGATGGTCTGACCATCCACCCACCACCGTTCCACCTCGACCCGCGGGCCGAGCTACGAGGAAGTAGTGAGATGAATCTGTACTCGCTGATGCAGCAGCGAACCGAGGCGCAGGGTCCTATTCGGGTCGGCGTCATCGGTGCCGGCAAGTTCTCGTCGATGTTCCTCACGCAGGCGTCGACCACTCCGGGAATCCACGTCGTCGGGGTCGCCGACATCAATGTGCCCAAGGCCAGGGCTGCGCTCGAGCGCACCGGCTGGGCTGCCGAGCGGTACGCGGCGACCTCGCTCGAGGACGCGGTGAAGACCGGTGGCACGTACGTGCTCGAGAGCTCGGACGAGCTGATCTCGTTCGGTCCGATCGAGGTGATCCTGGAGATCACGGGCAACCCGATCATCGGCACGTATCACGCGCTCAAGGCCATCGAGAACGGCAAGCACGTGATCATGGTCAACGTCGAGGCGGACTGCATGGTCGGGCCCATCCTGCAGCGTCGTGCGCAGGCCGCGGGCGTGGTCTACTCGATGGCGTACGGGGACCAGCCCGCACTCATCTGCGAGATGGTCGACTGGGCGCGCACCGTCGGCTTCGACGTCGTCGCCGCGGGCAAGGGCACCAAGTACCTGCCCGAGTACAACTACTCCACGCCAGACACGGTGTGGAACTATTACGGCTTCACCGACGAGCAGCTGGCCTCGGGCGACTACAACCCGAAGATGTTCAACTCGTTCCTCGACGGCACCAAGTCGGCCATCGAGATGGCCGCGGTCGCGAACGGCACCGGCCTCATCCCGCAGGACGAGGGCCTGAACTTCACGCCCGCGGGCGTCGATGACCTCTCGACGCTCATCATCCCGAAGGAGCACGGCGGCACGCTCAGCCGCAAGGGCACCGTCGAGATCGTCTCGAGCCTGAATCGCGACGGCAGCGACGTGTACCGCGATCTCCGCTGGGGCGTCTACGTGACGTTCGAGGCGCGCACCGAGTACGCCGTGCAGTGCTTCGCCGAGTACGGCGTGCAGACCGACCCGTCGGGCCGGTTCGGCGAGCTGTACCGTCCGTACCACATGATCGGGCTCGAGCTCGGTGTCTCGATCGCCGCCGCGGTGCTGCGCGGCGAGGCGACCGGTTCGCCCACGGGCTTCCGCGGCGACGTCGTCACCACGGCCAAGAAGGACCTGCGTGCCGGCGACACGCTCGACGGCGAGGGCGGCTACACCGTGTTCGGCAAGCTGGCCCCCGCGGCGGTCTCGCTCGACCACAATGCGCTGCCCCTCGGGCTCGCGCACGGCGCCAAGCTCATCCGCGACGTCCCCAAGGACCGCATGGTCTCGTGGGACGACATCGACGCCGACGAGTCGCTGCTCGCCGTCCAGGTCCGCCGCGAGCTCGAAGCGGAATTCCGCGCCGAGCACGAGGCCGAGCGCGCCGCGGCCTGACCACCAGACCATCTCGAGCCATGACCGTTACAGTGAGGGTGATCGGTGAACCCACCGCGTCGCACGAACATTCACGGGAGTGGGTCGAGCATGTCAGCTGCCAGCGGGTGGGAGCCGGTCCAGCGCGTCAGAACCTACGAACAGGTCATGGCGCAGATCGAGGAGCGCATCCTCGACGGACGGCTGAAGGCCGGCGACCACCTGCCGAGCGAGCGCGAGCTCGCCGCCCTGCTGGGCGTCTCGCGCCCGTCGCTCCGGGAATCCCTGCGGGTACTCGAAGCGCTGGGCGTCGTGGACATCCGGCGGGGTGGCGGCCCCGAGGGCGGTGCGGTCCTGCACAGCACCCCGGGCGACGGGATGGTCAACCTCCTCAAGCTGCAGATCGCGCTCGCGCACTTCAGCTGGATCGATGTCCTCGAGACGCGCATGTCGCTCGAGGCCTGGAGCGTCGAGGAGGCGGCCTACCGATCGAATGACGACGACCACCGCGAGCTCGCCGCGATCCTCGACCGCATGGAGGATCCGACGATCGACTCAGCCGAGTTCAACCGCCTCGACGCCACGTTCCACGTCCGCATCGCCGAATCGACCGGCAATGCGCTCACGGCCCACTTCATGGGCTCGCTGCGCACGGCCATCCACCGCCAGATGGTGGAGATGTACGCGGAGCTCGAGGACTGGCGCGAGACCGCGAAGATCGTGCGGGCCGAGCACCGCGAGATCCTCCAGGCGATCGTCGAGCGCGACGGACGCAAAGCCGCAGAACTGGTTCGGCACCACATCGCCGACTTCTACAAAATCAGCCCCCGCGGGGGGAGCACGATCCCGAGCTGACTCGGGCCGCACACCTCCCGCGAGCAAGGCCCGCCACGGCCTTCACATCAAGGGAGATATGAACCGACCATGACGACCATGACCACCACCCCGAACCCCGGCGCGCGCGCCAAAGACGGTTCGCCGGACAAGCTCAAGACCGCGATCGGCAGTGCCGTCGGCACCACGATCGAGAACTACGACTTCCTCGCCTACGGCACCGCTGCCGCGCTGTACTTCAACGAGGTGTTCTTCCACTCGGAGGACCCCGTCGTCGGCCTGCTGCTCGGCTTCGGAACGTTCGGCATCGGCTTCGCCATGCGCCCGCTCGGCGGCGTCATCGGCGGCTACCTCGGCGACAAGATCGGTCGCAAGCCGGTCCTCGTCGGCGCCCTGCTGCTCATGGGCATCTCGACCGTGCTGATCGGCGTGCTGCCGACGTACGCGCAGGTCGGCATCCTTGCGCCGATCCTGCTCACGCTCATCCGCATCATCCAGGGCATCGCGTTCGGTGCCGAGTGGGGCGGGGCGATCCTGATGACGTTCGAGCACGCGCCATGGAAGAAGCGCGGCAGGTACACCGCCATCCCGCAGGCCGGCGTGCCGCTCGGGCTGCTGCTCGCGAACCTCGTCTTCCTCTGGTCGACGACGTTCGACAACGAGCTCGCGTGGCGACTGCCGTTCCTCATGTCGGCCGTGCTCATCATCGCGGGCCTCATCATCCGCGCGAAGGTCTCCGAGAGCCCCGAGTTCGAGGACACCAAGACCGCCGGCCTCGTCGTGAAGAACCCCCTCAAGGAGGTCTTCAAGAACGACTGGCGCACCATCCTCCGGGTCATCGCGCTGCGCCTCGCCGAGTCGGGCGGCTTCTACGTGATCGTCACGTACATGCTCTCCTATCTCACGACCGGCGACGAGCCCATCACCGACCGCGCGACCGCGCTCACGGGCCTCATCGTCGCCGCCGCGCTGGGGCTGTTCACGACGATCCTGTTCGGTGCGCTCTCCGACCGGCTCGGCCGCAGGCCGGTCTACTTCATGGGCACGATCCTGCTGATCGCGTTCGCGTTCCCGATGTTCCTGCTCGTCAACACGGGGCTGCCGTACATCATCGTGTTCGTCTACATCATCGCGATGTCGATCATCCACGACATGCTGGCCGGCACCCAGGGCGCCTGGTTCTCGGAGCTGTTCAACACGAACACGCGCTCGTCGGGCGCATCGATCGGCTACCAGTTCTCGGCGGCGATCTCGGGCTTCATCCCGATGATCGCGACCGCGGTGGCCATCCCGCTCGGCTGGGGCGGCGTCGCGTGGGTCTACCTCGCGTGCGGTGTCCTCGGCCTCGTCGGAACCCTGCTCACGCGTGAGACCTGGGGTAAGAAGGAGCAGGCCGCGGTCGACGCGGTCATCGCCGAGCAGTCGCGTTCCTGAACGCCGCGGGCCGGCGAGGCGCATCGGCGTCTCGCCGGCCCCGAGGCATCCGGCCCTCGCCACAGCCCGGCCGACCGGATGCCCCCGGCACCCGCCCGGGGCATCCGCCGGACCGTCTCGGTCCCGCGCATCCGCACCACGCACAAGGAGACCTCATGAAGACCGTCGTGCTCGACGACGACCCCACCGGCACCCAGTCCGCCAGCGGCGTGCGCGTCCTGCTCGAGAGCGACGCCGACCTCATCGAGCGTGCCCTCCGCACCGCGGACAGCGTGTACGTGCAGACCAACAGCCGCGCGATCGACGAGTCCAGCGCGGTCGAGCTCGTGAGCCGCGTGCGGCGCGACGCGCTGACCGCCGGCGAACGGCTCGGCGAGCCCGTGCAGTTCGTGCTCCGCGGAGACTCGACGCTGCGCGGGCACGTGTTCGCCGAGACCGAGGCGTTCCTCGACGGCGACGCGGTCATGCTGTTCGTGCCGGCCTTCCCCGACGGCGGTCGCACGACACGCGATGGCGTGCACTACGTACGCATCGACGGCGTCGACGTGCGCGCCGACGAGAGCGAGTACGCGGCCGACCCCGTGTTCCCGTTCGACACCTCGGTCCTCGAGGAGTACGTCCAGCGCAAGTCGGGCCGCCTCGGCGTGCCCGTGCCGCTCGAGGCGGTGCAGGGCGTCGACGAGCTCGAGGCGGTGCTGCTCGACGCGCCGGCGGGCGCGGTCGTCGTGCCCGACGCGGTCACGAACGACGACATCCGCCGGATCGCCGAGGCCGTGCGCCGGGCCCGGGCCAAGGGCGCATCGATCGTCGTCCGCTCGGCCTCGCCGCTCGCCGCGATGCTCGCGGGCGTCGAGAGCGATGGCCTGCTCGAGCGTCCGCTCGTCGACCGCGCCCGGCCGACGCTGCTCGTCTGCGGCTCGCACACCGAGGGCGCGACCCGGCAGCTCGCCGGCGTCGTCGAACGACACGGCGAACCCGTGGTCATCGACACCGTCGCCGCCCTGACCGACCCCGCCGGTGCCGCGTCGGAAGCTACGACACTCGTGCTCGAGCGGATCGACCGCGACGGTCTCGCGGTGGTCACCTCCGAGCGCGTCAGGCTCGCCGAGCACGACACGCTCAACCACGGCGAGCGAGTCATGACGGCGCTCACCGACGTCGTACAGGCCGCCCTGCCCGCCGTCGAGGTCGTCGTGTCGAAGGGCGGCATCACCTCGGCCGAGGTGGCGAGCACCGGGATCGGCGCGCGCTCGGCCGTCGTGCTCGGACAGGTGCTGCCCGGAGTCTCGGTCTGGGAGCTCGAGGCGCGGGACGGCAGGATGCTGCTCTACGTCGTCGTGCCCGGGAACGTCGGCGGACCCGAGACGCTCGTCGAGGTGCTCGACGCACTGCGGCTCGACGCTCCCGTCTCGGCCTGACCGGCGACCGCGTTAAGAATCGCCGAACTTTCACACGCCGGGCGTCCTCCGTGACGCCCGGCGCGTGTGCCGATCGATACGCTCGAATCAGGACGCCCGGAAGGACCTCGCCTTGAGCACCGATGACAGCCTGTACCTCCACCCCGACCGCAACATCGCGCTCGAGCTCGTGCGCGCGACCGAGGCGGCCGCGATCCGCTCGTACCCGTGGATCGGCCGCGGCGACAAGCTCGGCGCCGACGGTGCCGCGGTCGACGCCATGCGTGCCTTCCTCGGCACCGTCAACTTCGACGGCGTCGTCGTCATCGGCGAGGGCGAGAAGGACGAGGCGCCCATGCTGTTCAACGGCGAGCGCGTCGGCAGCGGCAAGGGGCCGAGCTGCGACATCGCCGTCGACCCGATCGACGGCACCTCGCTGACGGCCGCGGGCCGTCAGAATGCCCTCTCGGTCATCGCGGTCTCCGACCGGGGAACGATGCTCGACGCGTCCAGCATCTTCTACATGGACAAGCTGGTGACGGATGCCTCGGGCGCCGGCGTCGTCGACATCAGGAAGCCGATCGGCGAGAACATCAGGGCGCTCGCGGCTGCCAAGGGCAAGGACGTCGGCGAGCTGCGCGTGGCCGTGCTGAACCGGCCGCGGCACGAACAGCTGATCGCCGACATCCGGGCGGCCGGAGCCGGCACGCGCCTCATCAGCGACGGCGACGTCGCAGCCGGCATCAACGCCGCACGGTACGAGTCCCGCATCGACATGTGCGTGGGCATCGGCGGAAGCCCCGAGGGCATCACGACCGCGTGCGCGATCAAGGCGCTCGGCGGATTCATGCAGGGCCGGCTCGCGCCGACCGACGATGCCGAGCGCGAACGGGGCGAGGCCGCGGGGCTCGACTGCGACCGCGTGTACGAGCTCGACGACCTGGTGCGCGGCGACAACACGTTCTTCGTCGCGACGGGTGTGACCGACGGCGAGCTGCTCGACGGCGTGCGCAAGAAGGGGCCGGTCATCCGCACCGAGAGCCTCGTGCTGCGCGGGCGCTCCGGCACCATCCGCCGCGTGGTCGCGGACCACCTCGCGGAGAAGTGGCTCGACGAAGCCGACCGCTGACGCGCTGCCGCGCCATTTCTGCATCACCGCGCCCACACCGACGTGTCGCGCCGGCCACGACAGTCCGGGCTGGCGCGGTTCGTCGGCGATGGCGCTGACCGCACGCGGAGAGCGCGGCAGCGAGTGGGGACGGGCAGCGCGTGGGGAAGGACAGCGTGTGGAGAACTGAGCGGGTGTCGGTGGCATCCGTGAGAATGGTTCGGTGACCGTCGCCGACCGGCTCCCTCGCGCACTGAAGCCGTTCGCCTCCGGGCAGTACCGGCTGCTCGTCGGCGCGCTCGCGGCGTCGCTGCTCTCGGCGGGTGCGTGGCTCGTCGCCGCCGTGTGGCAGGTGGTCGAGCTCGGCGGCTCGCCGATCGACCTCTCGTTCGTCGCGGTGGGCTCGAGCCTCGGTCTCGTGCTCGCGGTGCTGTTCGGCGGTGTCGCCGCCGACCGTATCCCGCAGCGACTCATCCTGATCGTGGTCGAGATCGTGCGCGGGGTGGCGTTCGCCGTCGCGGCCGTGCTCGCGGTGACCGGGGTCATCGAGGTGTGGCACATCGCGGCCCTGTCCTTCGTGTTCGGTCTCGCCGACGGGTTCTTCTACCCGGCGTACTCGGCCTGGTTGCCGGCCCTGCTGCCGGCCGGCCAGCTGCTCGCGGCGAACGGCATCGAGGGTGTGCTGCGGCCCGCGGTCATGCAGGCGGCCGGGCCCGCGGTCGCGAGCGCCCTGATCGCGATCCAGGCGCCGTGGCTGGCGTTCGCCGTGGTGGCCGCTCTGCAGGGCGTCGCGGTCGTCGTGCTCGTGCTCATGAGGACGACGCCCGTGCGTCGCGACCTCGACGGACTCGACGTCCACCCGGTGCGGCAGGCGTTCGTCGACCTCAGAGACGGGTTCTCGTACCTGCTGAAGACGCGGTGGCTGTTCGCGACGCTGGTGTTCTCGATCCTGCTGGTGTTCCTCATCATGGGACCGATCGAGGTGCTGCTGCCGTTCGCGGTGAAAGACCAGACGGGCGGCGGGGCCGGGGCGTTCGCGCTCGCGCTCGCGGCGTTCGGCCTCGGGGGAGCGGTCGGGTCGCTCGCCGTGGCCTCGCGGCCGCTGCCGCGCCGCTATCTGACGCTCATGATCCTCGCGTGGGGCGTGGGCTGCGTGCCGCTCGCGATCATCGGGTTCACGTCGTGGCTGTGGGTCATGGTCATCGCCCTGTTCATCGTCGGTGTGCTGTTCGACGGCGCACAGGTCGTGTGGGGCACGCTGTTGCAGCGCCGGGTGCCGCCGTCGATGCTGGGCCGGGTGTCGAGCCTCGACTTCTTCGTCTCGCTCGCGCTCATGCCGATCTCGATGGCGGTCGCGGGGCCGGTGGGTGAGGCGATCGGACTCGCGCCGGCGTTCCTCATCGCGGGGCTCGTGCCGCCGCTGCTCGCGGTCGCGACGCTCGCGGTCGCCAAGCTCGGCGCCGACGAGCTCGCGCACCCGCTCGACACCGCGCCGCCCGACCCGACGATCGTCACCGGAGCCGAGGCCGCCGCTGGCTTCCAGCCACCCTCCGACGAACCGCACGAGCGCTCCGGCGAGCGCTGACCGACCGTGCGTCGCCCGGCGAGGTGGACTCGCGCCGGGCGACGCACGCGGCACGCACGTGCGTGATGGTGGCCGAGTGGAGATGGGGGGAATCGAACCCCCGTCCGCTGCCGTGAGTCGGCGTCTTCTCCGGGTGCAGCCGGTGTGGATGTGTTGCTCGGTCCTGGAGCGCGCCACCGGCAGCAATCTCCAACGAACCCAGTCTCAGCTCGTGTCCTTCTGATGTGCTGAGGCGCCGCATCGAAGCAAGCTCTCTCACTGACGCCAGAACCGGATCGAGAGCATCTCCGGCCTGACGGTTCCTATCGGAGCTGGCGACTAGGCCGCGAGGTCGTAGTCGAGCTGCGAGGGAACAGTGCTGATCTTTTCGGCACTTATCTGGTGCCGGGTGCGTTCACGAGATGACCCGGCCTCCTCGACCCGCTTCCCGCCGGTTCGTCGTCAACGTCGAAACCGATCATCCCCTGAAGTGGGCCACCATCACGCACTGTGCAATTGCCAATCGCTGCCTAAGCACGTGAATACTAGCATGCGGAACGTTCGTGGTCAACGCGGACCAGGTGGCGATCGGCTGAATGCCGAGGACATCGGCCTCTGCCCTGCGGGACGCCGGGACCGTGAAGCTGACGGAGTCGGCACACCCGGGCCGGCGACCAGCCCGAAGAGAGGTCATCATGTCCAGCGCAGCAGCACGGCCTACGGCCGTTGAGTCAGAGGCGAGTGCTCAGGCCGAACGCGGCCGGCCGGCGCGAGCCTGGGCGATCGGCGGCGCTGTCGCGGCGCTCGGCTCGTTCACGAGCGTGTTCCTGTCGATGATGCTGTCACCCGAGTACATCCCCGGCAACGTGATCACCGCCGACGACATCAACGCGGGGCTCCAGGCACAGCTTCCCGTGCTGATCGGGTTCCACATCGTCACGCTCGGATCGGCGATGCTGGTCGTGGTGTTCGCCGCTGGGCTGCACCGACGGCTCGCTGCGGCGCTGCCGGATCGCTCGTCGCTTCCGCTGATCGCGTTCGCGGGCATGCTGCTCGTCGCGGCGGCGCAGGTGTTCGGGTCCGGACTCGACACCGAGTTCTTGTTCGGAGTCGCTGACACAGCGATCAACCTGCCCAGCGATATCGGGTTCTATTCGCACTGGATCGCCACGATCCCGTGGCTGTGGGTCGGGGCGGGGCTCGCCGCGCTCGCGGTCGGCGTCGCGGCGCGAGCGAGGGCGGTCGCGCGCTGGCTGGGCGGGACGAGCCTCGCGCTCGGCGGGATCACCGTGCTGGTCGCGCTGTCGCCGCTGCAGTACATGGCTGCTGGGCCCGGCATCCTTTGGCTTCTGGTGGCCGCGATCGGGTTCGCGGCTGAGGGGCGGGGAGGGCGAACGTCCGCGGTGTAGGGCGGCGGACGGGACGGCAGGTGCGCTCAACGCACCTGCCGTTCGTCGGCTCACGGACCGAATCGCCACGCGCCAACGGACGCCGACTGCACCGACGCGCGCCGACCGCGCCCGGGTCAGGCCTTGATGACGCTGAGCACGTTGCCGGCCGGGTCGCGGAACCAGGCGATGTCGGGGCCCATGCCGGAGGCTTCGCCGTGCATGATGCCGCGCTCGTCGGTGCCGTAGTCGTCGGGTGCCTCGTAGATCTTCGTCACGACGCCCGCCGTGTTGAGCTCGTCGACCGCTCGGTCGAGATCGTCAACGACGAAGTTCAAGATCGTGAACGTGGCCGGGGTGTGATCGTCTTTGGGATAGACGAACACGTGCTGACCCGACGGCAGCGTGAGCCCCAGCCCGCCCATCTCGTCGGTCACTTCGAGGCCCAGCGCCTCTCCGTAGAACCGGCGCGCGGCCTCGACGTCGTCGACGCTGAACCCCTGAAACGCATCCGTGATCGTCACCATGTTCGTCACCCTTTCGCCGATCGTCGCGTTGGAAGTCGAAAAGTGGGTTGGAAGGCCTGCCTACACGCCGTCTACCCACTTTTCGGCTTCCAACGCGATCGCGAGGCCACCACCCGTCGCTCGTGGGGCCAGCATCGCAGATCAGCGTGCGGCGGTCGAGCGTCGGTGTCGTGGTCACATCGCGGGGCCGCCACGGGCCTGGATCGGGCGCACGAGAAGCGAGCGGCGTCAGATCGAGCGGATCTCGGGGTCGATGTCGGCGAAGAGAAAGCCCTCGACCTCGTTGTCGTCCTCATCCTCGGTCTCGGTCTCGGTCTCGACGACCTCGGTCTCGACGACCTCGCTCTCGACCGTCTCGACATCGACCGTCCCGCTCTCGAGTTCGGCGGCAGCCTCGGGCTCGGCCGGAAGCGCCGTGGTGAGCTCGTACGCCGTCAGCTCGCGCGGGCTCTCGTCGATGCCCTCGAGCGTCGCCAGGACCTTCGTCTCGTCGAGCGCCTTGAGCTTCCGTGCGGTCGGCAGCACCCGGGACTCGAGCGATCCGACGAACGCGTTGTAGTCCTTGACGGAGCGTTCGATCGTCCGCCCGAGCTTCTCGATCTGCCCCGCGGTGGTCGACAGCCTCGAGTACAGCTCGCGGCTGAGGTCGAACAGGGTCTTCGCCTCCTTGGTGAGCACGTCCTGCTGCCAGCTGAACGCCACGGTCTTCAGCACCGACCACAGCGTGACCGGCGACGCGAGCGCGACCCGCTTGCCGAACGCGAACTCCATCAGCGTCGGGTCTGCGGTCAGCGCGCTCGAGATCAGCGACTCGCTCGGGATGAACGCGATCACCATCTCGGGGGAGGCCTCGAGCCCGCCCCAGTACGCCTTGCTGCCGAGCGCCGTGATGTGGTCGCGCACCGCCCTGACGTGCTGCTTCATGAGCTGCTCGCGACGTGCGCCCTCGGCGCCCGTCGCGGACTCGGGGATCTGGCTCGCCTCGAGGTACGCGTTGAACGGGGCTTTCGCGTCGACCGCGATGCTCTTGCCGCCCGGCAGCTTGATGGTCATGTCGGGGCGCCCGGCGCCGGCATCGCTCGTGATCGAGTGCTGCGTGTCGAAGTCGACGCGTTCGATCAGCCCTGCGGCCTCGACCACGCTGCGCAGCTGGGTCTCGCCCCACACGCCGCGCGTGCTGTTCGACCGCAGCGCGGAGGCGAGCGATTCCGCGGTCGACCGCAGACGCTCCTCGTTCTCGGCCGCGATCTTGAGCTGCTGGCTCAGCTCGCCGTGCTGCTGGTGCCGCTGCGTCTCGAGCTGCGTGACCTTCGACTGCATGTCGCTGAGCGTCTGCTTCACGGGTGCGAGCGCCTGCAGCACCTTGCTCTCGGCCGCCTCGCGCGACTCGCGCTCGCGCTGCTCGTCGCGCTGACGCTCGACGATCTCGCGGTACTGCGTGCGGGCCGACTCGATCTGCTCGCGCAGACCGCCGACGGTCGCCTCGACCGAGGCGAGCTCGGCCTTCAACTCACCCTGCACGCGCTGTGCTTCGGTGCGCAGCTGCGCCTGTTCGGCGGCGTGCGCGGCCCGCAGCTCGGCCTGCTCGGCCGCATGCGCGGCCTGCACGGCCGCGATGGCGGCTTCATGCCGCGCCTCGACGAGCGCCGGATCTTCCACCGACTCGATCGAGGTCGTGACCCCGGCGGCGCGCCGGGAGAGCACGGCCCAGGTGCCCAGCGCGCCGAGCGCGAGGCCCAGGACGACGCCGATGATGAGCAGCAGGAGTTCCATGCCGGAAAGTGTCGCAGGCCCCGCCGACATCGACCGTCAAGCGCCCCGGCGCGGGGCGAGCCCGGCCCATCGCCGAGGTTCGAAGCGGCCCTACTGCAACGCCATCGGCCCGTGCGCCGCAGCCTGCTCGCGCTGCGCGACGGGTCCGAGTGCGCCCACGCGCACCGCCGTCACCTTCGCGAGCGCCGCGAGGTCGACCGCGTCGTGCCGCTTCGCGGCGTGCACCACGATCGCCGCGCAGGCGAGGGCGTCGTCGAGCGCGTTGTGATGGGAGAAGTCCTCGAACCCCGCGGCCATCGCCGCGACGGGGAGCCGGTACGAGTCCAGCGTGTATGTCTTGCGTGCGACCTGCAGGCTGCAGAGGTACGAGTGGTCCGGCACGTCGAGTGCGAGCGCGGCGCAGGTCTTCGCGATGACCCCCATGTCGAACCCCGCGTTGTGAGCGACGAGCCAGTCGTCCTCGGCGAACTCCCGGAACGCCGCGAGCTGGTCGCCCCAGCTCGGTGCGTCGGCGACCATCTCACGGGTGATGCCGTGGATGCGCACGTTCCACTCCATGAACTCGTCGTGCGGGAACGGGGGTCGCAGCAGCCAGTACGCACGATCGACCACCCGGCCGTCGCGCACCTTCACGAGCCCGACCGAGCACGCCGAGGCGCCCGATCCGTTGGCGGTCTCGAAATCGATCGCGGTGAAGTTCACTGACACGCCATGCATGCTCGCACGCACCTGCGACGGTTGACGGATGCCTCGCCGGGGGCATGGAATGGCGTGAGCGAGGCATCCGGTGGCCGAGGCATCCGTCTCGGAAAGGAGGCGACCCGTGACCGACACGCGCCCCACGCCCGACCGCTCGCGGTCAGCGGGCGCGCTCGGCGCGCCCGTGGTCGCCGACCCGTCCGACCCGCGGACGCAGCAGACCGCGCGCTCGTTCGGTGCCGCGGCATCGGTCTATCAGGCCTCCCGGCCCGGGTATCCGGCCGAGGCGGTGGCCTGGCTCATCGGCGACGCCGCGACCGTGCTCGACCTCGGCGCCGGAACCGGCAAGCTCACGGAGGCGCTCGTCGCGCTCGATCGCGACGTGATCGCGGTGGATCCCGTGGAGGAGATGCTCGAGGAGCTCGAACTGCGGGTGCCCGGCGTGCCACGCGTCCTCGGCACCGCCGAGGACATCCCGCTCGAGGACGGGCGCGTCGATGCGGTCGTGGCCGGCCAGGCCTGGCACTGGTTCCAGCGTGCGCGCGCGATCCCCGAGATCGCGAGGGTGCTCCGGCCCGGCGGGACGCTCGGACTCGTCTGGAACAGCCGCGACACGCGGACTGGCTGGCTGCACGAGGCGGGCGAGCTCATGCACGAACGCTACGACGCGAGCACCACGTACGCCTCGACGGTGCAGATCGGCGCGCCGTTCGGCGCGGTCGAGGAGGTCCGGGTCGAGTGGGTGCAGCGGATGACCCGCAGCACGTTCCTCGACCTCGTGCGCTCGCGCTCGCATTTCCTGACCGCGTCTCAGGCAGACCAGCGCGAGACGATCGCCGCCGTGAAGACGCTGCTGCTGACGCATCCCGACCTCGCGGGCGCCGCCGAGCTCGCCGTGCCCTACGTGACGCACTGCTTCCGCACCCGCCTCGAGGCCTGATTCGCCCGATCGCGCGCGGATTGCCAGGCGCACCCCGGTACGATGGACGCCCGTGGCACTCACCATCGGAATCGTCGGTCTCCCGAACGTCGGCAAGTCGACCCTGTTCAACGCGCTCACCAAGAACCAGGTGCTCGCGGCCAACTACCCGTTCGCGACGATCGAGCCGAACATCGGCGTGGTGAACCTGCCCGACTCGCGGCTCGAGACGCTCGCCGGCATCTTCGGGTCGGAGCGCATCCTGCCGGCTGCCGTGTCGTTCGTCGACATCGCAGGCATCGTGCGCGGCGCGAGCGAGGGCGAGGGGCTCGGCAACAAGTTCCTCGCGAACATCCGCGAGGCAGACGCGATCGCCCAGGTCGTGCGCGGGTTCGAGGACTCCGACGTCGTGCACGTCGACGGCGCCGTCGACCCGAAGTCCGACATAGAGACGATCAACACCGAGCTGATCCTCGCCGACCTCGAGACCCTCGAGCGCGCGATCACGCGGTACGAGAAAGAGGTCAAGGGGCGCAAGCTCGACCCCTCGGTGCTCGCGACCGCGAAGGAGGCGCTCGAGGCGCTGCAGGGCGGCACGCCCCTGTCCGCGGCATCCGTCGACCTGGAGCCGATCAAGGAGCTGGGTCTGCTCACGGCGAAGCCGTTCATCTACGTCTTCAACGTCGACGAGGCGGTGCTGACGGATGCCTCCCGCAAAGCGGAGCTCGCCGCGCTCGTCGCCCCCGCCGACGCGGTGTTCCTCGACGCGAAGATCGAGTCGGAGCTCATCGACCTCGATCCCGACGACGCCGCCGAGCTGCTCGCCTCGACCGGGCAGGACGAGTCGGGCCTCGACCAGCTCGCGCGCGTCGGCTTCGACACCCTCGGCCTGCAGACCTATCTCACCGCCGGCCCCAAGGAGTCGCGCGCCTGGACCATCCCCAAGGGCGCCAAGGCGCCCCAGGCCGCCGGCGTGATCCACACCGACTTCGAGCGCGGGTTCATCAAGGCCGAGGTCATCTCGTTCGAGGATCTCGTGGCGACGGGGTCGGTGGCCGAGGCGCGCGCCAAGGGGAAGGCCCGCATGGAGGGTAAGGACTACGTCATGCAGGACGGCGACGTGGTGGAGTTCAGGTTCAACGTCTGATCCGGAACTCGGAGGGGGCCTCCTGGGTCTAGCCTCCGTAGTAATCAAGCAGTCGGCGCGACATGAAGCGTACGTGCGTTTGCGTGCGCTCTTGCGCCCACTCCAACTCATCCTCGCCTGAGGCTGCGGCGTTACTGCGGACATTTTGTGCGGCACCCACGCACCGTGAGCACCATTCGCGATTGATCACTTCGTCTGCTGGAAGAGGTCGGCCGTAGACGTACGCAGCCACCGGACCGATGTAGGGATCGCGGCTGTACCCGCCGGACGAGATGTGATATTCGACCGACTGGCAGCCAAACGGAGAGCCCCAGTGTTTGACTCTCCCGTTGCCGCCAGATGACTCGACGACGCTATAAGCCGGGGACTGGACGCAGTAGATGCTGGGATCGCCGGCGACGTCCGGTGCGATGAAGTGGGCTTGTGCGTCGCTGTGGAAGCAGTACCCGCAGAAAAATCGATTTTCTCCGGGAGTGACGATGCGTTCGGCGATTGCGAGCGACGCGTCGAGTTCATCGTCGTACGGCGCGTCGGGCTGGTCGAATACTTCTCCAGGCTCGCGATGCCAGGGGGCATCTAGGTACCGGGCGTAGTCCCTGCTTCTCGTCCATGCGCCATGGGTGGGTGACCATCGGACGCTTCAATGTGTGATCCGGGCAGCTGTGGTCGGGAGAGCCAGCTCGCTAAGTGGTACCATTTCTTGTACGACTTGGAGGTGCGAGATGGCGATCACGGCGAGTGAGGCTCGGAGCGACCTGTTCGGGCTGATCGAGCGGGTCAACCTCGATCAGACCGAGGTCGAGATCACCTCGAAGCGCGGGTCGGCGGTGTTGATGTCGAAGGATGAGTATGACTCGCTCATCGAGACGACGTACCTGCTGCGCTCGCCGAAGAATGCCCGGCGGCTCATGAACGCGCTCGATCAAGCGCGCGCCGGCACGGCGGAGGAGCGTGGGCTCGTCGAACCATGACCGACCGGCTGCTCGCCTGGACGGCGGAAGGCTGGGAGGACTACGTCTCCTGGCAAGGTCAGGATCGGAAGACGCTCAGACGCATCAATACGCTCGTTGACGACATCCTCCGTGGCGACCCCTTCGAAGGCCTCGGGAAGCCGGAACCGCTCCGGCACGCGCTGGCCGGCGCCTGGTCCCGGCGCATCGACGAGGCGAACCGTCTCGTGTACGTCGTCGATGACACCCGTCTCGTGGTGCTGCAGGCGCGTTACCACTACTGAATTCCAATGCCGTTCACTCTCTCCGAGCCCCACCACAGCGAACTGCTCATCAAGAAGAGCCGCTTCATCGGCTGCGTCGAGCCCGTCTCGGGGCGCGACGAGGCGGTCGAGCGGGTGACCGGGCTCCGGGCGGAACACCCGGGCGCGCGGCACGTGTGCTGGGCGCTGATGGCCGGCGGGCAGTCCGCGGCGAACGACGACGGTGAGCCGAGTGGAACGGCCGGCCGACCCATGCTCGACGTGCTGCGGCACCAGGAGCTCGAGGGCGTGCTGGCGACCGCGGTGCGCTACTTCGGCGGCATCAAGCTCGGCGCCGGCGGACTCGTGCGCGCGTACACGGACACGGTCGCGCAGGCGCTGCGCGACGCGGAAAGGGTGCCGTTGATCCGGACCCGAGCGTTGCTGATCACCGTGCCCTACACGTACGAGGGCGCGGTGCGGCGGGAGCTCGAGGCGCGCGGCGCGACGCTCGAGGCGGTGCGGCACGGAGCGGACGTGGAGTTGACGGCGCGCGTCGCAGAGGGAAGTGCGGCGGCCGTGATCGCGGACATCAACGACGCCTCGCAGGGGCGTGCGGAGCTCCATCTCGACGTGTGAACGACCTGTGTACTGCGTGGCCCTCGATGCTGACCGAGGTTCTCCACAGATCGCCGCCCCGGGCGGGCCACGCGCCCGGGGGCATGCTCGAATGGCGGGCGTGCGCGAACGAAATGACGGCCGGTCGAGACGGAACCAACGGTTGCTATCATGGTGATAGCAGATCCGGAGGTACGCATGGCATCCATCATCGTCCGTGGACTGGATGAGTCCGTGAAGAACCGGCTCGCGGCACAGGCGAGGGCACACGGGCGCTCGATGGAGGCCGAGGCCCGCGAAATACTCAGTGCGGCCGTGCGTCGGCCCCATATCGGCGTGGCGCTCTTGCACGCGGCGCGTGATGTTGGCGGCGTTGACGAGCTTCCCGTACCTGAGCGTTCGGATGCCGCGCGGGTGGTCGACTTCGAGTGATCATCCTCGACACGAACGTCATCTCGGAGGTGTTCCGACGTGAGCCGGATACGCGCGTCGTCTCCTGGCTGGAATCGATCGACGACGACGTCGCGATCACGGCCATCACCCTCGCGGAGCTCTTGGCGGGCGTTCGACGACTGCCGATGGGTCGTCGTCGGTCGGTGCTGGTCGAGTCGATCGAGCGTGCGGTCCAGCCCTATCGCGACACCCGTTCCGTGCTCTCGTTCGACGACCGGGCGGCTGATCACTATGCCGACATCCTCGACGCACGCGAGAAGTCGGGTCAGCCCATCAGCATGGCAGATGCGCAGATCGCCTCGATCTGTCGAGCACGCAACGCAGTCTGCGCGACCCGGAATACCAGAGACTTCGACCGCACCGGGATCGAGCTGGTGAACCCGTGGGACGCAGTCGGGAGTATCCGATCGTGACCTCGAGTGCCATGCAGTCGGCGTCGGCGTCGGTGCCCCGTCCCGCCTTCTTCGTTCGCGAAGAGCGGGGAGTCGCCATACACTTCGAGGTGCGAACGCCTGGTGGGTGGCGCAGGTCGGCGTACGACCTTTCGCGAGCTGGAGGGGGCCCGCATGCGTCGGACGACGTCGCTGCTGAGTATCGTGATCGCGCTCGGGATCGTCGGGGCGGGTGGCCTGCCGGCGCTCGCCGCCGAGCCCGAGACACCGCCGTCGGTCTCCGCACCGGCCGAGACCGCCCGGCCCGAGCACACCGCCCAGTCCGAGGAACCGGCGCAGCCCGAGCCCACGGCTCCGCCCGAGGCATCCGACCCGCCCGGAGCATCCGAATCGCCTGAGCCGTCGCCCGCGCCCGAGGCATCCGCCCCGCCGAAGGCCCCGACCGACGCCGACGTCGCGCCCCGCGCCGACGCCCGCCTGGAGGCGCACGCGCTCGTCAACGGGAGCACCGTCATCAACGACTTCCCGCCGGGCATCTACCGGCTGCAGGGCATCAACCGCTACGCCACGTCGGTCGCCATCGGCAGCCGGTTCCAGCCGAACGTGCCCGTCGTCTACGTCGCGACCGGACTCGACTTCCCCGACGCGCTCTCCTCGGCGGCCGCCGCCGCGCGCCTCGGCGGCCCGCTGCTCCTCACCGAGTCCAACGTGCTCACCGACATCGTCGCCGGCGAGATCCGGCGGCTCAATCCGAAACGCATCGTCGTCGCGGGCAGCGAGGCCACGATCTCGAAGCCCGTGTTCGACGCCCTCGGCAAGATCTCGCCGAACATCAGGGTCGACCGGCTCGGCGGCGTCGACCGGTACGAGACCGCCGAGAGGATCATCGCCGACGCGTTCACGGTCGCCGATCAGGCGTATGTCGCGACGGGCCGCACCTTTCCCGACGCGCTCGCGGCGTCGGCGGCGGCCGGCACGATGAGCGCCCCGGTGTTCCTCGTCGACGGGCAGACGCCCACGGTGCGGGCGGAGACGC
The DNA here is from genome assembly GCF_031432255.1 of Agromyces aerolatus. NCBI lineage: Bacteria > Bacillati > Actinomycetota > Actinomycetes > Micrococcales > Microbacteriaceae > Agromyces > Agromyces aerolatus. The sequence goes on from NZ_JAVKGQ010000002.1 coordinate 109,447, forward strand.
TCGCGTTGATGAAGAAGCTCAAGATCCGCACCATCAGGATCGTCGGCGACATCCACGCGGTGAGCGCCGCCATCCAGCAGCAACTGACGTCCGCGGGCTTCACCGTGCATCGCGACCAGGGCCAGAACCGGTTCTCGACGGCCATCGCGATCAACGAGGCCGTCTTCGGCGGGCGCACCTCGCTCGACAGTGTGGTGATCGCGACCGGCGAGGGATTCGCCGACGCGCTCGCCGGGGCCGCGCTCGCCGGCCAGCTCGGCGCCCCGCTGTACCTCGTCAAGCGCGAGTGCATGTCGTACGCGACGTCGAGCTCGATGCAGGGACTCTCGCCGGGAGCGCGCGTCTATCTCGGGAGCGCGGCCACCGTCGGCGAGGAGGTCGTGCGCGGCGACATCTGCCACGAGTGGTCGAAGCCCGCGAACGGTCGCATCACCGACGTATTCGGGCCGCGCACGCCCATCTGCACGCCGGGCGGCTGCACTTCGTCGTTCCACCGCGGGCTCGACATCGGGACCGGATGCTGGGCACCGATCCGTGCCGCGGCCGACGGCGCCGTGACCACGGCGCAGCCGGTCGGCACGTTCGGCAACTTCGTGCGCATCTCGCACGGCGGAGGCATGGAGACCGGCTACGCCCACCTCGCCGACGGGGGCACCCTGGTCAGCGTCGGGCAGGCGGTCACCAGCGGCCAGCAGATCGGCTGGTCGGGTGCGACGGGCGCGGCGACCGGATGCCACCTGCATCTCGAGTTGTACCAGAACGGCACGCAGATCGATCCGCTGCCGTATCTCACCGCACGCGGCGTCGCGTTCGGCTGAGTCCGCCGGGAATCGCGGGCGAAGCGCGCGCGAATCGGGCGCGAAGCGCGCGCGATGTCGGTGGTCCACGGCAGGATGGTCGTGTGCCCGAACTCCCCGAGGTCGAAGCGCTCACGCGATTCCTGCGCGAACGCGTGGTCGGTCACGCCATCGAGTCCGTCCGGCTCGCCTCCATCTCGGCCCTGAAGACGTTCGATCCACCCCTGTCGGCGCTCGAGGGCGCGACGGTGAGTGCGGCATCGCGGCAGGGCAAGTTCGTCGACCTCGAGGCGGGCGGCGTGCACCTCGTGTTCCATCTCGCGCGCGCCGGCTGGCTGCGCTGGTACGACGAGCTGCCGAAGACACCCGTGAAGCCGGGCAAGTCACCGCTGGCGTTGCGCCTGCGGCTCGACGACGGCGCTGGGTTCGATCTCACCGAGGCCGGCACCAAGAAGTCACTCGCCGTCTACGTCGTGCGCGATCCCGCCGAAGTGCCCGGCATCGCGCGGCTCGGTCCCGACCCGACCGCGCCCGGCTTCACGTTCGAGGAGTTCGCGGCCGAGCTGCGCGGGCGGCGCACGCAGATCAAGGGCGTGCTGCGCGACCAGTCCATCTTCGCGGGCATCGGCAACGCCTACTCCGACGAGATCCTGCACGCCGCGCGGATGTCGCCCTATGCGCTCGCCGCGAACCTCGCGCCCGAGCAGGTCGAGACACTCTTCCATGCCATGCGCGACACGCTCGCCGAGGCGGTGGCCGTGGCATCCGGAAAGCCGCCCGCCGACCTGAAAGACGCCAAACGCCGGGGCATGCAGGTGCACGGCCGCACGGGCGAGACGTGCCCGGTGTGCGGCGACATCGTGCGTCAGGTCATCTTCGCCGACTCCACGTTCCAGTACTGCCCGACCTGTCAGACGGGCGGCAAACCGCTGGCCGACCGGCTCCGTTCACGCCTGGTGAAGTGAGCCGCTGAGCCGACGGGCGGGCGGCGTCGATGTGTCGTCGGCGCCGGCTACGCGTGGCGGCCGTGCGCGCCGCCCTGGTCGGCCGTGCCGCGGTCGTCCGGAGCAGGGCCGTCGTTGTGGCGTCCGTCGGCGTCGTTTCGATCGGTGACATCGGGGTCGACGTGGTCGGCGTGACGCATGCGATCCTGCGTCTCCTGCTGCAGCCCGGCCGCCTGCGACTGCCGTGCCTCGCTCTCGCGCGCGAGACGATCCGCTTCGAGCTGCGCCGCACGGGCGTCCGCGTCGGCCTTCGCGGCGTCGGCCGAGGCCTGCGCTGCGGCGACGCCCTCGGCCTCGGCGCGTTCCTGCGTTCGCTGCGCCTCCGCCCGGATCTCCTGCGCCTTGCTCCGCTGCTGATTGGCTCGCCGCTCGCGTGCCCGACGCGACGTCAGCGCCACGACGATCGCGACGACGACGATGACGACGACGACCGCGACGATGATCCAGATGAGTGTGCCGGTGTCCACGATGATCCGCCTCCTCGAGGTTCGGGTGCCTCCAGTGGACCGCGATCCGGATGCCTCGGGCAACGGCTTGCGGATCGGTGCCGAATCGTGCTCGGGTCCCGCGCGTGCGGCGCTCGGGCGGCCCCGGCCCGAGCGCCGCAGGCGCTCGGGGCGTGCGGGGCAGGCCGGGGCGAGACCGACGCCGGCGCCGGGGGCGGGACAGGATCGGCGTCGGTGCGGTCGGCGCCGATACGGCCCGCCGGGGCGCCGGCAGTACCATGACGACGTGAACCCGATGACCCGCCCCGATCGGGCCGAGATCGCCACGCGGCTGCGCGCCGCGGGGTGCGTGTTCGCCGAGGACGAGGCGCGCCTGCTCGACGAGGCGGCGGGCGACACGGAGACCCTGCTCGACCTCGTCGAACGGCGGATCGCGGGCGAGCCGCTCGAACCCCTGCTCGGCTGGGTCGAGTTCGCGGGGATACGGCTCCGCGTGGGGCCCGGGGTGTTCGTGCCCCGTCAGCGCACCACGGTGCTCGCCGCGGAAGCCGCCGCGCTCGCCGCGGCGCAGCCTGCGCCGGTCGTCGTCGACCTGTGCTGCGGCGTCGCGGCGATCGCGGCGGTCGTCGGCGCGTCGGGAGCGGCGCACCGGCTCGTCGCCGCCGATCTCGACCCGGTTGCCGTCGCGTTCGCGGCGCAGAATCTCGCCGCGTACGGCGGTGAGACGTACGTGGGCGACCTGTACGACGCGCTCCCTCGAGAGGTCGCGGGCACGATCGATGTGCTCGCCGTCAACGCGCCGTACGTGCCCAGCGCGGAGATCTCCGGCATGCCGCGCGAGGCGCGCGACCACGAGCCGAGGCACACGCTCGACGGCGGCTCCGACGGACTCGACCTGCATCGACGCGTGGCCGCGTCGTCGCGCGAGTGGCTGGCGCCCGGCGGGCATGTCCTCATCGAGTCGAGCTCGGGGCAGGCGGAGGGGACGGCCGGGCTGCTCCGCGCGGCGGGGCTCGAGACCCGTGTCGTCACGGACGATGAGCTCGGCGCCACGGTCGTGATCGGACGCGCGGCGCGCTGAGCGCGCATCGGGGTGGTCGCGGCCCGCACGGACCGGTCACGGCGCGCGTCGCGGGCCAGGTGTCGCGCCGGGGCGCGCGCGTCGCGCGGTCGCGGGTCACTCGTCTCGCGGGGCGCGCGCGTCGCGCGGATCGCAGGTCAGTGGCGGTCGTCGCCGCGGCCGGCGCGCAGGATCGAGACGACCTCCTCATCGGAGGTCTGGGTGAAGTCGCGGTAGTGCATGCCGACGGACATGAAGCTGCGTGGCGTCGACAGCACGACGACCTCGTCGGCCTCGGGGAAGTCCGCGACCACGTCGGGTGCGGCGACCGGGATCGCGAGCACGACTCGGTCTGCACCGAGCTGACGCGCCATCGTGCACGCCACGCGCGCGGTCGCGCCGGTCGCGACCCCGTCGTCGACGACGACGGCCGTACGCCCGGTGAGCTCGATCGGCGGGTGCCCGCCACGGAACCGCGTCACGCGGGCTTCGACCTCGCTCCGCTCCCGGCGTTCGAGGGCCCGAAGCTCGTGGTCGGGGATGCGCGAGGTGCGGCGTACGTCGTCGTTCCAGATCACGGCCTGCTGTTCGCCGACCGCGCCCATGGCGACCTCGGGCTGCCAGGGCACGCCGAGCTTCCGCACGACGAGCACGTCGAGCGGCGCGTCGAGTGCCCGCGCGATCTCATCGGCCACGGGCACGCCGCCACGTGGGAGGCCCAGCACGACCGGCCGATCGGGGGCCCGCGACTTCAGCTCGCGACCCAGCCGCCGGCCCGCGTCGCGACGGTCGGCGAATCGCTCGACCGACGCCATCGGCCCACCGCCCCTCGTCGCCCGTGAACTCGTCGTGGTGCCCTCGTTACCCCGAGCACGGCCCGCGCGTCAAGCCCCAGCTCGCCGCGCTTCGGAGCGGCTAACTTGGCTCTCGGAACGGGAATCCAATCGTGAATCGGCCACCGACGGTACGGGGGTGCAGGACGTCGCCGATGAACGACAAGCCGGAGAGGGGCCGGCTCGGGCGGGCGGTGCTGGGGGCACCGCCCGCCACTTCTTTGCCCGCCGGACGCGCGGAGCGGCGCGCGGCGGCGCCCGCTGACGCGCGGAGCGGCGCGGGGTTCAGTGCGGTGCGTGCGCGCCCTCGACCATGTCGGCCGGCTTGCGGATGAACAGCGCGCCGACGATCGCGGCCAGCGAGATGATCGCGCCGACGAGGAACGCGGCGCGGATGCCTGCGGCCTGTGCGGCGATCTCACCCGCGCCGGCCGCTGCCGCGGCCGTCTGCTGGCCGGCCATGACGGCGATGAACAGTGCGGTTCCCGTCGCGCCCGCGACCTGCTGCACCGTGCCGATGATGGCCGAGCCGTGCGAGTAGAGCTTCCGGTCTACCGACCCGAGCGCCGAGGTGAACAGCGGCGTGAACATGAAGGCGAGCGCGGCCGACATCACGAGGTGCGCGAGCAGCACGAGCCACACCGACGTGGATTCGTTCAGCAGCGTGAACGACCAGAATGCGCCGCTCAGCACGACGCTCGCGGGAACGAGCAGCGGGGTCGGTCCGAACCGGTCGTAGAGGCGGCCGACGACCGGGCCGAGCAGCCCCATGAGCAGCCCGCCCGGCAACAGGATCAGCCCCGTCTCGAGCGGGTCGAGCAGGAGCACCCGCTGCAGGTAGTACGGCAGCACGATGATGGTGCCGAAGAGGGACGCCATGAGCACGATCATGAGCGCGACCGAGATCGTGAAGTTGCGTGACCGGAAGGTGCGCAGGTCGAGGAGAGCTCGGTCTCGGCGCTGCAGGATCAGCTGGCGCCAGATGAACCCGGCGATGCCGGCGACGCCCACGCCGAAGGCGATCCAGATGACGGCCGCGGGCGTGGCCGCCGCCTCGGCGGCAGCGGCGCCGTGCCCGCCACCTTCGCCGCCGAGCTGGCTCAGCCCGTACACGAGCCCGCCGAACCCGAACGCGGAGAGCACGACGGAGAACACGTCGATCGGAAGCCGGCGCGGCTCGTTGACGGTCTCGACCTTGCGGATGCCGATGATCAGCATCGCCACCGCGATCGGCAGCACGAGCCAGAACATGAACCGCCAGGAGGCGACGCTCAGGATGATGCCCGAGATCGTGGGGCCGATCGCGGGCGCCACCGACATGACGATCGACACCCGGCCCATGAACCGGCCGCGGTCGGCCGGCGGCACGACCGACATGAGCGTCGTCATGAGCAGCGGCATCATGATCGCCGTGCCGCTGGCCTGCACGACGCGTGCGGCGAGCAGTACCTCGAAGCCGGGTGCGAGCGCGGCGAGCAGCGTGCCGACCGAGAACAGCGTCATCGCCGTGATGAACACGGGACGGGTCGGGAAGCGCTGCAGCAGGTAGCCGGTGATCGGGATCACGACGGCCATGGTGAGCAGGAAGGCGGTGGTGAGCCACTGTGCGGCGGTGACGGTGATGCCGAGGTCGTCGACGAGGTTCGGCACCGCGACGCCCATGATGGTCTCGTTCAGGAAGACCACGAACGTCGCCGCGAGCAGGAGCCAGATGACGCGCGTGTTCGGCGGCGTCGCGGGCGCGCTGCCGGCGCCGGGTGCCTCGAACGGCCCGGCGCCGCGTTGGGCGTCGAGGTCGGGAACGGCGCGTTCGGTCACGTGGGGGTCCTATCGGTTCACGGCGGGCGGGCGCCGGTGGGCGCCGGCGCCCGCGGCATGCTGCTTCCGTGGGATGCTGCATCGAAAACTGCCGGAGACCGGCATGTGGGTGAACCCGGTCGGGATGACGGGCTATTCCCGAATTCGGCGATCGATAGGAACGTATGTTTCTCGACGTCGAGATCGAACGCGGTGTGTCTTAGCGGGCCGAGCTCACGGCGCGGGTGCCGGACCGTCGGTGGGCGTCGCCTCGGGCAGCCAGCCCTCGAGCAGCTCTTCCTCGGGGGCGAGCTCCTCTTCTTCGCGGCGCTCGGCGGCCGCTTCGTCGGCGTCGGACTTGTGGTTCGGCGTCTGGTCGGTCATACGGCCACGATACCGCGCACCGCCGACACGGCCCTGAGCACGGCGTCCGAGGCCGCGCGGACCTCGTCCTCGGACGTCTCCCGCCCGAGCGTGAACCGCACCGCGGTCTGCGCCAGCTCGGGCGAGATCCCCATGGCGGTGAGCACGTGCGACGGTTCGTCGCGCCCGACCGCGCACGCCGATCCGCTCGAGCTCAGCACCCCGTCGCGTTCGAGCTCGAGGAGCACCGCCTCACCGGCCGCGCCGGGGAACACGAACGACGCGGTGCCGGGCAGACGGGACTCGGGGTCGCCCGTGAGCCGGGCGCCGGGCACCTCGCCGAGCACGCGCGCCACGAGCTCCCGCCTGAGCACGCCGACCCGTTCGGACGTCTCGGCCCGTTCCGCCTCGGCGAGCTGCAACGCCGTCGCGAACGCGACGGCCCCGGCGACGTTCTCGGTGCCCGAGCGGCGCCCGCGTTCCTGCCCGCCGCCGTGCAGCACAGGTTCCAACGGCACGCGCCCGCGCGCGACGAGCGCGCCCGTGCCCTTCGGCGCGCCGACCTTGTGCCCGGCGAGCGACAGTGCGTCGACGCCGAGGTCGTCGAGCCCGAGCGGCAGCCAGCCGGCGGCCTGCACCGCATCCGTGTGCACGCGCGCGCCGGCCGCGTGCGCGAGCCCCGCGAGCTCGGCGACCGGCTGCACCGTGCCGACCTCGTTGTTCGCGAGCTGCACCGACACGAGCGTCGTGTCGTCTCGCAACACCCGCGCGAGCGCGTCGGGGTGGACGAGCCCGTGCTCGTCGACCGCGACGAGCGACACCTCGAACCCGTGCAGCCGCTCGAGGTAGGACGCCGACTCGAGCACCGCCTCATGCTCGACGGGGGAGATCACGAGGTGCCGGCCCCGGGGCGTCGCGAGCGCGATCCCCTTGAGCGCGAGGTTGTCGGCCTCGGTGCCGCCGCTCGTGAACACGACGTCTCCGGGCCTCGCGCCGGTCGCGTCCGCGACGGTCGCTCGGGCCCACGCGAGCGCTCGCGCGGCCTCGTCGCCCAGCCGGTGCTGGCTCGACGGATTGCCGAACGCCCCGGTCAGGTACGGCCACATCGCCTCGAGCGCCTCGCGGCGCACGGGCGAGGTCGCGGCGTGGTCGAGGAAGATCACGGCGCGCCTCGCGCCGCGCGGCCGGCGGCCGCGCCGGAGCGGTTCGCGCCGCCGCCGGCCGCGGCGCCTGAGCCGCCTGCGGCTTCGATCACGACGTCGAGCCCGAGGTCGAGGGAGCGCACCGAGTGGGTGAGGGCGCCGACCGAGATCACGTCGACGCCTGTCGCGGCGATCGCGGCGATGGTGTCGAGGGAGACGCCGCCCGATGCCTCGACGACGGCGCGGCCGCCGATCCGGGCGACCCCGTCGCGCAGCTCGTCGAGCGTGAAGTTGTCGAGCATGATCGTGTCGGCACCGCCCGCGAGCACCGCGTCGAGCTGATCGAGCCGGTCGACCTCGACCTCGAGGTGCACGGTGTGCGGCAGCCGGTCGCGGGCGTCCCGCAACGCGGTGGCCAGGTCGGTGCCGCCCGCGGTCAGCACGGCCAGGTGGTTGTCCTTCGCCATGACGGCGTCCGAGAGGGATCGACGATGATTGCGCCCGCCGCCGTCGCGCACGGCCTGCCGCTCGAGGCTGCGGAGCCCCGGTGTGGTCTTCCGGGTGTCCACGACCCGGGCACGCGTGCCGTCGACCGCGGCGACGTACCGCGCGGTGAGTGTCGCGATGCCCGACATGCGCTGGACCAGGTTCAGGGCGACGCGCTCGGCGCGCAGGATGCCCCGGGCCGGGCCCGACACCCGCGCCAGCGCGGCGCCCGCCTCGAATCGGTCCCCGTCGGCCGCGGACGGCCGCACCTCGATGCGCTCGTCGACGAGCCGGAACGCCGCGGCGAACACGTCGATGCCCGAGAGCACGCCGGCCTCACGTGCGACGAGCTCGGCGGCGGCGGTCGCGGCGGCCGGGATGAGCGTCTCACCCGTGAGGTCGCCCCAGGGGGCATCCTCGTCGAGCGCGGCGCCGACGATCCGGTCGATCTCACGTCGGTCGGTCATCAGGCGGCCTCCAGGGCTGGGTTCGGGGTCGATGCGGCGTCGAGCGTCTCGCCGCCGTCGGTACGGTAGTGGGCGCCGACGCTCTCGCGTCGCGCCCGGGCGGCGTCGACGGTCAACCGCGCGAGGTCGAGCAGATTGCGGTCTTCCGCGCTGGCGCGGTCGACGGGCGCCGGCGCGTTCCAGGCGGCGAGGCGAGCGGATGCCTCGGCCAGCCCGATCTCGTCGCGTTCGACGCCGACCCGGCTCCACATGAGCTCCTGCAGCGCGCTGCGCGAGAACGGCGGTGAATCCGGCCGCACCGAAATGTCGGACCGGCCGGACGACACGCCGGGCAGGACCCCTTCGGGCACGGCGTGTCGTGTGGTCGATCCGACATTCGGGAGTGGATCACAGGACAGGACCTCGCCCGGGCGCGCGTCCGAGAGACTGCGCACCGCCCGGTCGGCGAACACCGCGGCCTCGAGCAGCGAGTTCGAGGCGAGCCGGTTGGCGCCGTGCACTCCCGTGCGCGCGCACTCGCCGACGGCCAGAAGGCCGGGCAGGCTGGTGCGTGCGTCGAGGTCGGTCACGATCCCGCCCATCGCATAGTGGGCGGCCGGCGTGACGGGCACCGGCTCGCGGGACCAGTCGAACCCGGCCTCGCGCACGACGCGGTCGATGCCCGGGAAGCGCCGGGCGAGTCGCCCGGCTCCGAGGCTGCTCGCATCCTCCGCGGTCACGTCCGCTGCGGTGGCGTCGGCGACCGCGGTGCCGGTGGCCAGGGCGTCCGGGCCCGTGGCATCCGGGTCCGTGGCATCCAGGCACGTGGCGTCGAGGAACACCGGCGCGCCGCCCTGCTCGCGCATGCGCCGCCAGACGGCGCGTGCCACCACGTCGCGGGGGGCGAGCTCGGCGCGCGGATCGATCTCGAGCATGAACCGCTCGCCTCGCGCGTCGCGCAGGACGGCGCCCTCGCCACGGACCGCTTCGGAGATGAGCGGCGTGCCCGGCGCAGCGAGCGCCGTGGGGTGGAACTGCGTGAACTCGAGGTCGGCGACGGCGGCCCCCGCGCGCCACGCAGCCGCGACCCCGTCGCCCGTCGCCACGGCCGGGTTCGTCGTATGCCGGTAGAGGCATCCGCTGCCGCCGGTCGCGAGCACGACCGTGTCGGCGTGCAGCGCGACGCGTTCGCCCGACGCGTCGAGCACGACGGCCCCGATCACCCGGCGGCCGCGCCCGACCGTGTCGTCGCCGTCGACGATGAGGTCGATGAGCATCGCGTGCTCCGTGATCCGGACCGCCCGCCGCCGCACGGTCTCGACCAGCGCCTGCTCGATCGCCGCACCCGTGGCGTCGCCGCCCGCGTGCAGGATACGCGCGCGGGAATGCGCCGCCTCGAGCCCGCGCGCGAGCCCGGACTCGCCGCCGTCGAACGCGACGCCGAACCGGATCAGGTCGCGCACGCGCGCCGGGCCTTCGGCGCAGAGCACGGCCACGGCCTCGGGATCCGCGAGCCCCGCACCCGCCTCGAGCGTGTCGGCGGCGTGCCGGCCCGCCGAGTCGTCGGGGAACAGCGCAGCGGCGATGCCGCCCTGCGCGTGCCGGGTGCTGCCTTCGCCGAGCGCCGTCTTGGTGACGACCTCGACCTCGTGCCCGGCGTCGGCGGCCTTCACCGCCGTCCACAGGCCGGCGATGCCGCCGCCGATCACCAGCACCCGGGCCATGTCAGACCCCCGGGGTGGCGGCCGGCGGGCTCTGCCCGTCGGCCGGCGGTTTGGCCGCCAACATCCGCTCGAGGGCCAGCCGTGCCGGGTCGGCGACCTCGCCGGGCACGGTGATCCGGTTGACGACGCGGCCCGCGACGAGCTCCTCGAGCACCCACGCGAGGTAGCCCGGGTGGATGCGGTACATGGTCGAGCACGGGCACACCACGGGGTCGAGGCAGAAGATCGTGTGCTCGGGGTGCTCCGCCGCGAGCCGCTGCACGAGGTTGATCTCGGTGCCGATCGCGAACGTCGTGCCTGGCGGGGCCGCGGCGATGGCCTTCACGATGAAATCGGTCGACCCCGAGGCATCCGCCGCATCGACGACGGGAGCCGGGCACTCGGGATGCACGATGACGCGGACCCCGGGGTGGTCGACTCGCGCCTGCGCGATCTGATCGACCGTGAACCGACGGTGCACCGAGCAGAAGCCGTGCCAGAGCACGACGCGCGCGTCGGCGAGCGCCTCGGCCGTGTTGCCACCGAGCGGGCGCCGCGGGTTCCACATCGGCATCTGCTCGAGCGGCACCCCCATGGCCTTCGCGGTGTTCCGCCCGAGGTGCTGGTCGGGGAAGAACAGCACGCGCTCGCCGCGCTCGAAGGCCCACTCGAGCACCGTGCGCGCGTTCGACGAGGTGCAGACGATGCCGCCGTGCCGGCCCACGAAGCCCTTGAGCGCCGCGGACGAGTTCATGTACGTGACCGGGATGACCGGCAGCCGGCCGTCGGCGCCGGGGGTGTCGAGGTCGCCGTAGACCTCGGCGAGCTGCTCCCAGCACTCCTCGACGCTCGACTCGTCGGCCATGTCGGCCATCGAGCAGCCGGCGGCGAGGTTCGGCAGGATCACCGCCTGCTCGGGACCGGACAGCAGGTCGGCGGTCTCGGCCATGAAGTGGACGCCGCAGAACACGATGGCCTCGGCGTCGGGGCGGGTGAGGGCCGCGTTCGCGAGCTGGAAGGAGTCGCCGACGAAGTCGGCGTGCTGCACGACCTCGTCGCGCTGGTAGAAGTGCCCGAGCACCACGGCCCGGTCGCCGAGCGTGGCCTTCGCGGCGCGGATGCGCTTGTGCAGCTCGTCGTTGCTGGCGCGGCGGTACTCCTCGGGCAGCGCCCCTTGGCGCGGTGCGCCGGTCGGGATCACATCGCCCTGCGACGCGCCCGGGCCGTAGCCGGCCGGACCGCGGTCGAACTCCCACGGGCCGTCGGCGAGCTCGGGCGCGCAGGTCGATCCCTTCGACGAGCCCGTCGAGATGAGGCGGATGGCCCGGTCGACGGAGGCGCCGATCCGAGGGTCCCTGGCCGGGGGCGGCGCGATGGTCATGATGCGGGTCCTCTCGTCGGGAGCACTGTGGTCAGCTGAGGTTCCGGGGCGAACCGGTACAGCGCGGGCGGGCGGTGCCGGGTGCCCGCGCGGCGCTCGCCGGTGTCGACGAGCGTGCCGGATGCCTCGACGGTGCGCCGGAAGTTCGCGGGGTCGAGCCGCTTCCTGAGCACGACCTCGTGGACGGCGCGCAACTCGGCGATCGTGAACGTCTCGCCGAGGAGCGCGTGCGCGATACGCGAGTACTCGAGCTTGGTGCGGAGCCGCCACAGCGCGTAGTCGATGATCTGCCGGTGGTCGAAGGCGAGCTCGGGCAGCTCGTCCTCGTCGAACCACTGGACGTTCTCGTCGGCGACGGCTCGCTCGACGTCGGCGGACTGCACGAGCGCCCAGTACACGACCGAGACCACGCGCTCGCCGGGGGAGCGGTCGACGTCGCCGAACGTGTAGAGCTGCTCGAGGTACTTCGGCGTGAGGCCCGTGGTCTCGCGGAGCGTGCGGCCGGCCGCCTGTTCGAGGCCCTCGTCGTGCGGCAGCCAGCCGCCGGGCAGTGCCCACCGGTCGAGGTCGGGCTCGCGCAGCCGGCGCACGAGCGGGAGTCGGAGGTTCGGCTGCGATCGCTCGTCGTCGGGGCTGAGCGCGAAGATCACCGTCGAGACCGCGAGGCGCGCGGCGGCGCCTGCGTCGCGCTGGTCTGCTGCGGTCATCGTCGTGCGCCCTTCATCGGGGGTTCGGCTGGAGTTCAAGTCAGGGTGACACGAACTCGCTGGACTCAGCTTACAGTCATCATGACGCGAAGTGAAATCGCCGCGTCACGGCCAAGACGGGGTGATTCAGGGAGGCGCGTGGCCCGAGTGGTCGGCTAGGATCGGCAGCACAATCGCATATCGGGCCATCGACGCATCGCGGGAGAGCCGGACGCCCTGGAGATCAGGGCAAGCCGGCACCGAAGGAGCAAGCCTCCCCGCCAATCTCTCAGGTCACAGCTACCGCGATGACGAGGCCGCTCTGAAAAGCGGACGACGCGAAGCGTCGTCCGGGTCGAGTAGGGACGACGAAGTCGGACCGTATCGAGACCTGGATGAATCATTCGAGAACTCCCGCCCACGGTGAAAGCGCTCAGGCGCGAAACTCTCAGGCCCATGACAGAGGGGGAGTTCTCAGACGGCATCAGCCGTTCGTCTCGCGCGAATCTGGAGAACTCGTGACCGAATCCGGCCCCACCACCGCACGGCTCAGCCCGCTCGACGAGGTGCACCGCGCCTCCGGCGCCTCCTTCACCGACTTCGCCGGCTGGCAGATGCCGGTGCGCTACTCGTCCGACCTCGCCGAGCACCACGCGGTGCGCGAGCGGGCCGGGCTGTTCGACCTCTCGCACATGGGTGAGATCGTCGTGTTCGGACCGGAAGCCGGCGCCGCGCTCGACGCCGCGCTCGCCGGCAAGCTCTCGGCGATCGCCGAAGGCCAGGCGAAGTACTCGCTGCTGCTCAACGACGACGGCGGCATCGTCGACGACCTCGTCGTGTACCGCACCGGCGCCGACCGCTTCATGATCGTCGCGAACGCCGCCAACCGCGAGGTCGTCGCGGCCGAGCTGCGCGAACGCGCCGCGGGCTTCGACGCCGAGGTCTTCGACGAGAGCGACGACGTCGCGCTCATCGCGCTGCAGGGGCCCGACGCGCTCGAGGTCCTGCAGGAGACGCCGGGCTTCGGCGTCGACGGCCCGGGCAACGACGAGGAGGACTTCGACGCCCGCCTCGCCGAGCTCAAGTACTACCGCGCGTTCGCCGCCACGTTCGAGGACCGGCCCGTGCTCGTCGCGCGCACCGGGTACACCGGGGAGGACGGCTTCGAGCTGTACCTCGCCCCCGATCGGGCACCCGGGCTCTGGCAGGCGCTCCGCGAGACCGGCGGGTCCCGGGTCGTCCCGTGCGGCCTCGCCAGCCGCGACACGCTCAGGCTCGAGGCCGGCATGCCGCTCTACGGCCACGAGCTCACGACCACGACGTTCCCGGTCCAGGCCGGCCTCGGCCGCGTCGTCGCGCTCGGGAAGGACGCCGACTTCGTCGGCCGGGCCGCGGTCGAGCGCGGTCCCGGCGCCGAGGCGACGGTGCTCGTCGGTCTGACCGCCGACGGGCGTCGCGCCCCGCGCGCCGGCTACGAGGTCTACGACGGCGAGGGGGCGGATGCCTCGCACGTCGGCGCCGTCACGTCGGGAGCGCTTTCGCCGACGCTCGGGCACCCCGTCGCCATGGCGTACGTCGCACCCGACCTCGCCGACGCCGGCACCCGGCTGTTCGTCGACGTGCGCGGCACGCGCGTGCCGGCGACCGTCGTCGACCTGCCCTTCTACCGGCGCCCCGAGTGACCCCTCCGACCGGCTGATCCCTCGACCTCCGGCCGCGCGCAGAGCCCGGCGGCCGTCCAGACCCCGAACCGTTCAAGGAGCGACACCATGACCGATGTGACCACCCTGAAGTACACCGCCGAGCACGAGTGGGTGCTGATCGACGGCGACACCGCCGTCATCGGCATCACCGACTACGCCGCCGAGAAGCTCGGCGACGTCGTCTACGTCGACCTCCCCGCCGCCGGCACGGCGGTCAGCGCCGGAACGGTCGTCGGCGAGATCGAGTCGACGAAGTCCGTCGGCGAGCTCTTCGCGCCCATCGACGGCGAGGTCGTCGAGGCGAACCAGGCCGTGATCGACGCGCCCGAGCTCGTGAACAGCGACCCGTTCGGCGAGGGCTGGCTCATCAAGGTCAGGACCGGCGAGCTGCCGGCCATGCTCAGCCACGCGGAGTACCGCGCCCTGGTCGGCGAGTAAGCCGCCGGCACCGAAGATGAACCGCCCCTCCTCGGCCTTCGCCCCCGACGCCTTCGCCCGGCGCCACATCGGCACCGCGCCGGCCGACCAGCAGCACATGCTCGACGCACTCGGCTACGCGTCGATCGACGACCTCATGCACGCCGCGGTCCCCGCCTCGATCCGCATCGGCGAGCGACTCGACTCGGTCATCCCCGCCGCGGCCACCGAGCGCGAGGCGATCGCCGAGCTGCGCGCGCTCGCCCAGCAGAACGCACCGCGCACCTCGATGATCGGCCTCGGCTACTTCGGCACGATCACGCCCGCGGTCATCCAGCGGAACGTGCTCGAGAACCCGAGCTGGTACACCGCCTACACGCCGTACCAGCCCGAGATCTCGCAGGGCCGGCTCGAAGCGCTGATCAACTTCCAGACCATGGTCGAAGACCTCACGGGTCTCGACATCGCCAACGCGTCCATGCTCGACGAGGGCACCGCGGTCGTCGAGGGCATGTTGCTCGCGCGACGCGCCTCGAAGTCCACGTCCAACCGGTTCGTCGTCGACGCCGACGCCCTGCCGCAGACACAGGCGCTGCTCGCCGCGCGCGCCGAGGCCGTCGGCATCGAGCTCGTGGTCGCCGACCTCGCAGCAGGCACCGCCGACCACGGCGAGCACTTCGGCGTGTTCGTGCAGTACCCCGGGGCATCCGGCCGGGTCTGGAACCCCGCCGACGTGATCGCCAACTCGAAGACGCAGGGCGCGCTCGCCGTCGTCGCGGCCGACCTGCTGGCGCTCGCGCTGATCGCGAGCCCCGGCGAGCTCGGCGCCGACGTCGCCGTCGGCACGTCCCAGCGCTTCGGCGTGCCGATGGGCTTCGGCGGGCCGCACGCCGGCTATATGGCCGTCCGCAAGGGCCTCGAACGCCAGCTGCCGGGCCGGCTCGTCGGCGTCTCCGTGGATGCATCCGGCCAGCCCGCCTACCGGCTGAGCCTGCAGGCGCGTGAGCAGCACATCCGTCGCGAGAAGGCCACGTCGAACATCTGCACCGCGCAGGTGCTCCTCGCGGTCATGGCGTCGATGTATGCGGTCTATCACGGGCCCCGAGGCATCCGTCACATCGCGACCGAGGTCGCAGCCAAGGCGACCATGCTCGCGAGCTGGCTCGAGGAGATCGGCCAGCGGCCCGCGCACGACGCCTACTTCGACACGGTCAGCGTGCACGTGCCCGGCCTCGCCGCGAACGTCGTCGAGCGCGCGCGCGAGCTCGGGGTGCACCTCTGGCAGGCCGACGAGGCGACCGTGCAGGTCTCGGTCGACGAGACGACGACCTGGCACGACCTGCACACGGTCGTGCGCGCGTTCGGCGGGCCAGAGTCGCGCGACCTCGGATTCGTCGGCGGCACGTACGCGAACCGGATCCCCGAGGCGCTGCGTCGCACGTCGGAGTACCTGACGCACCCCGTGTTCAACACGCACCAGTCCGAGACGCAGATGATGCGCTATCTGAAGACGCTCGCCGACCGCGACTACGCGCTCGATCGCGGCATGATCCCGCTCGGATCGTGCACCATGAAGCTCAACGCCGCGACCGAGATGCAGGCCGTGACCTGGCCCGAGTTCGCCGAGCTGCACCCGTTCGCGCCCGAGGCCGACGTCGTCGGGTCGCTCGGGGTCATCGAACAGCTCGAGTCCTGGCTCGCCGAGGTGACCGGCTACGACACCGTCTCGCTGCAGCCGAACGCGGGCAGTCAGGGCGAGCTCGCGGGGCTCCTCGCCATTCGCGGCTACCACCGCGCCAACGGCGACACCGAGCGCGACGTGTGCCTCATCCCGTCGAGCGCGCACGGTACGAACGCGGCCTCGGCCGTGCTCGCAGGGCTCCGCGTCGTCGTCGTCGCGACCGACGAGCTCGGCAACGTCGACCTCGACGACCTCAGGGCGAAGATCGCCGAGCACGCCGACCGGCTCGCCGCGCTCATGATCACCTACCCGTCGACGCACGGCGTCTACGAGCACGACGTCGCGCTCGTCACGCAGGCCGTGCACGACGCGGGCGGGCAGGTCTACGTCGACGGCGCGAACCTCAACGCGCTGCTCGGCTACGCGCGCTTCGGCGACTTCGGTGGCGACGTGTCGCACCTGAACCTGCACAAGACGTTCTGCATCCCGCACGGCGGCGGCGGGCCGGGCGTCGGCCCGGTCGCGGCGAAGGCGCATCTCGCGCCGTACCTGCCCGGGCACCCCATGGCACAGCGCGCCGATCACGCCGGCGGGTTCGTGCACGAGGGCGGGCCGGTGTCGGCGGCGCCGTACGGCAGCCCGTCGATCCTGCCGATCTCGTGGGCGTACGTGCGCATGATGGGCGCCGAGGGCCTGAAGCAGGCGACGGCCGCCGCGGTGCTCGCGGCGAACTACGTCGCGGCGCGCCTCCGCGCGCACTACCCGGTGCTGTACACGGGCGATGCGGGTCTCGTAGCGCACGAGTGCATCCTCGACCTGCGGCCGCTCACGGCCGCGACCGGGGTGACGGTGGACGACGTCGCCAAGCGGCTCGTCGACTACGGGTTCCACGCGCCGACCATGTCGTTCCCGGTCGCGGGCACGCTCATGGTCGAGCCGACCGAGTCGGAGGACCTCGCCGAGCTCGAGCGGTTCATCGAGGCGATGGTCCTGATCAAGGAGGAGGCCGACGCCGTGGCCGCGGGGGAGTGGCCGGCCGACGACAACCCGCTGCGGAACGCCCCGCACACGGCGGAATCGGTCATCGCGGGCGAGTGGACGCATGCGTACTCGCGCGAGCAGGCGGTGTATCCGGTGCGCTCGCTCGTCCGCGGCAAGTACTGGCCGCCCGTGCGCCGCATCGACCAGGCTTACGGCGACCGCAACCTCGTGTGCGCGTGCCCGCCGATCGAGGCGTTCGCGTAGACCCCTCGTTGGTCGAGTAGACCCCTCGTTGGTCGAGTCGGCGCGCCAGCGCCGTATCGAGACCTGGTGAGCCGATCTCGAGATCGCTCCTCGACCAACGCCGGTGCGTCAGGCGCGGGCCGGCCGCGGCGGCGCGGCGTGCCGGCCGCGTTCGGTGAGCGGATGCCTCGGGGCGGGCGAAGCGGCCGCAGTGAGCCGTTCGAGGCGGCGGACGGCACGGCGCTCGGCCTCCGCGATCTCGTCGGACGTGGTCGCGAACAGGCGTGCGGTGTCCCTGGCGGCGAGGTGCTGCGCGGCGGCGACATGTGCGAGATGCATGGGGGTTCCTTCAGTCATGCCGGCCGGGGGCGGCCGGATTCCTCCACCGTGCTCTCGGGCGAGGACGGCCGGAACCGAGCGGTCCCGCAGCGTCGCTCCGGGCGTACACTGAGGGTCTCTCGGATTGGGGGCCATCGCATGTCCACGATCGATCTGCTGGCCGGCCTCGCGACACTCGGGTTCGCGGGCGTGTTCGTCGGGTGCTCGGTGCTCGCCTCGGGCGGGCTCTCGCTCGAGCGGCGTGCGCAGCTGCTGGAACGACGAGATCCCGCCGGCGCCGCCGCCCTGCGACGGGCGCAGACGTTGCACGACCTGTCCTACATCGGAGTGTTCGGCGACGAGGCGTTCCCGGCGGTGTGCATGCCGAGCCGGCGCTCGTCGCTCGACATGGCCATGATCCGGGCGTCCGACGCCGACGTCAGGGTCGAGCCGCCCGAGGAGGCGTTGCCGCCGATGCCGCCGACGGTCACGGCCCTCGCGGGCCGTGCGCACGTCCCGCTCAGCCGGCGGGCGGCGCGAAGAGCTCGGGCCACCATCCGAGCGCGAGCGGGTACCCGATGAAGGAGACCATGTCGAGGATCCAGTGCGCGATGACGAGCGGCATGGTCCGCCCCCACCGGTGGTAGCACCAGCCGAACACGATGCCCATCGCCACGTTGCCCGCGAACGGGCCGATGCCCTGATACAGGTGGTAGGTGCCGCGGAGCAGCGCGCTCGACACGATCGTCGCCCACGGGCCGACGCCGAGCTCGCGCAACCTCGTGAAGAGATAGCCGACCACGATGAGCTCTTCGGTGAGGGCCGCCTTGAGGGCCGCGAGCACCAGGATGGGGATCGTCCACCAGTGGGTGTCGATCGGCGACGGGACGACCGCGACGGTGATCCCGAGCGCGCGGCCGGCCGCGTACAGCGCGAGCCCTGGCACGCCGATGACGAGGACGAGCCCGACGCCGGCCGCGAGGTCGCGGCCCGGTCGCGTGAGGTCGAAGCCGATGCGGCGGAACGGGCTCCGGTCGGGCCGCCAGAGCAGATACAGGACGAGCGCGACGACGGCCAGGCCGAACACCACGTCGAGGAACTGATACGTGAAGTCCAGCCATTCGCGGCTCGAACGGGACTGGTTGATCGCCGCGGACTGCTGCGAGAGGGGGCGTTCGTCGGTCAGCCGCGCCACGATCGACACGAGCGAATAGACCGCGGAGGCGCCGAGCGACAGGGCGAGTACGATCGCCACTTCGAGCCGCAACCGTGAGGCCGAAGCCTCGGGTGGCGGCCCGTCTCGATCGCCGTGATCCTGCGCGTGAAGCATGCACCGATCTTCGCACGCGCGGAAATCCCCACAGGTGAGCGCGAGACGCAAGGAATCTGCTCAGGTGCGCAAAAAACAAGCCCCATAACGGGGTCTAGATTTCGCGTCGATAACAGTTTGCGTTCCGGTTTGCTTCGCCCCAACCCGATTCTTAGGCTGCTAGCACTATGCGCGGGCCCGGCCACAAGCCGTGCTGCCCAGCGCGAATCCACAGGAGGAAAATTGAAGACCAAGAGAATCGGCGTCGCCGCCATTGCTCTGGCAGCGGCCGGCGCGCTCGTGCTGACCGGCTGCGCGAGCGGCTCGCCCGAGTCGACCGGCGCCGCCAGCGACTCGGCCATCATCTCGGTGAACAACACCGAGCCGCAGAACCCGCTGGTCCCGACGAACACCAACGAGGTCGGCGGCGGCAAGATCGTCGACTCGATCTTCGCCGGCCTGATCGCCTACGAGGCCGACGGCACCGCGGTCAACGACGTCGCCGAGTCGATCGAGACCGAAGACTCGCAGAACTACACGATCACGATCCGCGACGGCCTGACCTTCACCAACGACGAGCCGGTCACCGCGCAGTCGTTCGTCGACGCCTGGAACTACGGTGCCGCGCTCGACAACGCACAGTTCGCCAGCTACTTCTTCAACTCGATCGAGGGTTACAGCGCCGACGAGAACGTCGAGGCCATGTCCGGCCTCGTGGTGGTCGACGACACGACCTTCACGGTCAAGCTGATGCAGCCCGAGTCCGACTTCCCGCTGCGACTCGGCTACTCGGCGTACATGCCGATGCCGTCGGTGGCGTACGAGGACATGGAGGCGTTCGGCGAGGACCCGATCGGCAACGGCCCGTACATGCTCGAGGGCGAGGGTGCCTGGAAGCACAACGAGGGCATCAAGCTCGTCGCGAACCCCGACTACGACGGGCCCCGCGAGCCGCAGAACGGCGGCATCGACATGCGCTTCTACGCCTCGGCCGACGCGTCGTACGCCGACCTCCAGGGCGGCAACCTCGACATGGTCGACGAGATCCCCGACTCGGCGCTCACCTCGTTCCAGGACGAGTTCGACGGCTCGGTCAACCAGGCCGCCGCGCTCAACGCGACGCTCACCTTCCCGCAGGACCGCATGCCGCACTTCGCCGGTGACGAGGGCAAGCTCCGTCGTGCCGCCGTCTCGATGGCGATCGACCGCGAAGAGGTCACCGACGTGATCTTCTCGGGCAGCCGCATCCCCGCGAAGGACTTCTCGTCGCCCGTCATCGAGGGCTTCTCCGAGGACATCCCGGGCTCCGAGGTGCTGGAGTTCAACCCCGAAGAGGCTGCTGCGCTCTGGGCCCAGGCCGACGCGATCTCGCCGTGGTCCGGCACCCTCGAGATCGGCTACAACGCCGACGGCCCGAACCAGGGCTGGGTCGACGCGGTCGCCAACCAGCTGAAGAACAACCTCGGCATCGACGCGGTGGGCACCCCCTACCCGACGTTCGCCGAGTTCCGTGACCTGATCACGACCAACCAGAACACCATCGCGACGCGTGCCGGCTGGCAGGCCGACTACCCCGCGCTGTACAACTGGCTCGGCCCGCTGTTCGGCACGGGTGCCGCCTCCAACGACGGCGACTACTCGAACCCGGCGTTCGACGCGCTGCTCGCCGAGGGGCTCGGCGCCGCGACGCCCGAGGCCGGCATCGAGAAGTTCCAGGAGGCCGAGGCGATCCTGTTCGAGGACCTCCCCGTGATCCCGCTCTGGAACACCGCGGCGCTCGGCGCGTGGAACTCGAACCTCAGCAACGTCGAGTTCGGCTGGAACTCGGTGCCGCTGTTCCACGAGATCACCAAGAGCGAGTAATTCTCGTTCTCGGCCACCTCGGGGTTACACTCTGAGGCGCCCGTGGGGCGGCAGTCCGATCGGACTGCCGCCCCACACCCACGTGCCCAACCACCGTGCGTGCTCGCGTAGCATTTCTCGAGGGGGGCTTCTCCAACCGTGAGGTTTTCCATGCCATCCAACTCGGAACGCCGGGCCTGATCCATGGCCGGCTATATTCTCCGCCGAATCCTGCAGGCGATCCCTGTACTGCTCGGCACCACATTCCTGATCTACTTCATGGTGTTCGCCATGCCCGGCGATCCCATCGCGGCCCTCTTCGGAGACAAGCAGCCGCCGCCCCAGGTCATCGAGCAGCTGCGCGAGCGGTACAACCTCGATCAGCCGTTCATCGTCCAGTACCTGCTCTTCCTCGGCGGGATCTTCCGCGGTGACTTCGGGGTCTCCTTCTCGGGTGAGCCGGTCACCGACATCCTCGCCCGCACGTTCCCCGTGACGCTGCAGCTCGCGCTGCTGGCCGTCTTCTTCGAGATGGTCGCCGGCGTCACGATCGGCCTCATCTCGGGCCTGCGCAAGGGCGGCATCTTCGACGCGAGCGCGCTCGTGGTCAGCCTGATCCTGATCTCGCTGCCGATCTTCGTGATCGCGTTCGTCGCGCAGTGGCTCTTCGGCATCCAACTCGGCTGGTTCAGAACGACCGTCGGAGCCGGAGCACCGATCCAAGACTTGATCCTGCCCGCCCTGGTGCTCGCGACGATCAGCTTCGCGCAGATCGTCCGACTGACACGGGCGTCCGTCATCGACACCGACGGGCAGGACTTCGTGCGCACGGCCGCGAGCAAGGGGCTCTCGCGCGGCCGGATCATCCCGGTGCACATCCTGCGCAACTCGCTGATCCCGGTCGTGACGTACCTCGCCGTGGACTTCGGCGTGCTCATGGTCGGCGCGACCGTCACCGAGGGCATCTTCAACGTGCCCGGCGTGGGCCGCACCCTGTACCAGGCGATCATCCGGGGCGAAGGGCCGACCGTCGTGTCCTTCGTGACCGTCATGGTCCTGATCTACCTCGTGGTGAACCTGCTGGTGGATCTGTTCTACGCCGTTCTCGACCCGAGGATCCGCTATGTCAAGTAAGACCAGATCCGACCAGGGCCATTTCGTCGCCCCGGTCGAAGAGACGCCGCTCGTCGCGATCGACGCGGTCAAGGCCGACGGGAAGCCGTCCAACCTGTGGCGCGACGCCTGGAACGACGTGCGCAAGCGCCCGATGTTCTGGATCTCCTCGGTGCTGATCCTGATCGTCGTGATCGTGGCGCTGTTCCCGGGCTGGTTCACGCAGACGCCGCCGAACAACGACTGCCTCCTGGCCAACAGCAACGGCGGTCCGACCGAGGGGCACCCGCTCGGGTTCACCAAGCAGGGCTGCGACATCTACTCGCGCATCATCCACGGCACCTCCACGTCGCTCTCGGTCGGGCTCATCGTGACGTTCCTCGTCGCGTTCCTCGGCATCCTGTTCGGCGCGCTGGCCGGCTTCTACGGCGGCTGGATCGACTCGGTGCTCTCGCGCGTGGGCGACATCTTCTTCTCGATCCCCTACATCCTCGCCGCGGTCGTCGTCATGTCGGTCCTCTCGGCGTACCGGAACGTCTGGGTGATCTCCCTCGCGATCGGCCTGTTCGCGTGGCCGGCGACGGCGCGTGTGCTCAGGGCCGAGATCCTCAGGGTGAAGAACTCGGACTTCGTCATGGCCGCGACGGCGCTGGGCGTCTCGCGCTTCCGCATCCTGCTGCGGCACGTCCTGCCGAACTCGATCGCGCCGGTGATCGTGATCACGACGATCTCGCTGGCCTCGGCGATCGTCGCGGAGGCGACGCTGTCCTTCCTCGGTGTCGGCCTGCCGTCATCGACCATGTCCTGGGGCAACGACATCGCCCAGGCGCAGGTCGATCTGCGCACGGCGCCGCAGACGCTCATCCTGCCGTCGATCGCGCTCTCGGTGACGGTGCTCGCGTTCATCATGCTGGGCGAGGTCGTCCGCGACGCGCTCGACCCGAAGGCGAGGGCCCGTCGATGAGCGAGACCACGATCGGAACCAACATGCAGCACGACTCCGCGACCGGCGAGCGGCCGCTCCTCGAGATCAAGGACCTCGAGGTCGGGTTCAAGACGCAGACCGGCATGGTCAGCGCGGTGAACGGCGTGAACATCACGCTCTACCGCGGGCAGAGCCTCGCGATCGTCGGTGAGTCGGGCTCCGGCAAGTCGACCACCGCGCACGCGATCATCAACCTGCTGCCGGGCAGCGGTCGCATCACGGGCGGCCAGATCCTGCTCGACGGGCAGGACCTCACGAAGGCGTCCAAGAAAGAGATGGAGTCCGTCCGCGGGCGCAAGATCGGCTTCGTCCCTCAAGACCCCATGTCGAACCTCAACCCCGTGTGGTCGATCGGCTTCCAGGTCGAGGAGGGCATCCGCGCCAATGGCATCGCCACGGGGCGCAAAGAGGTCAAGAAGCGTGCGATCGAGGTGCTGAAGCAGGCCGGTCTGCACGACGCCGACCGCCGCCTCAAGCAGTTCCCGCATCAGTTCTCGGGCGGCATGCGCCAGCGCGTGCTGATCGGCATGGGCCTCGCCGCCGACCCGCAGCTGCTCATCGCCGATGAGCCGACGTCGGCCCTCGATGTGACGGTGCAGCGCGTCATCCTCGACCACCTCGAGTCGCTGACGCGTGAGCTCGGCACGACGCTGCTGTTCATCACGCACGACCTCGGCCTCGCGGCCGAGCGCGCCGAGCAGCTCGTCGTCATGTACAAGGGCCGGGTCGTCGAGTCGGGGCCGTCGCGCCAGATCCTCGAGAATCCGCAGCACCCGTATACGCAGCGGCTCGTCGCGGCCGCGCCGAGCCTCGCATCCCGCCGCATCCAGGCCACGGGCAGCATCCACGCGGCCGAGCAGTCGATGGGCGCCGACGCCGAGTCGGCCGCCGGCGATGCGATCGACCTGATCGCGACGGCTGAGGCGCGCGCCGAGGCGCTGGAGAGCGCGGCGGACCAGCCGCCCGCGATCGTGGTCGAAGACCTGACCAAGGTCTTCAAGATCCGCGGCTCGGGCGACTTCACCGCGGTCGACCAGGTCTCCTTCCAGATCCCCAAGGGCACGACGACCGCGCTCGTGGGCGAGTCGGGTTCCGGCAAGTCGACCGTCGCGAAGATGCTGCTGAAGCTCGAGAGCGCCACGTCGGGCAAGATCGTGGTCGGTGGCAAGGACCTCGCGAGCGTGACCGGCAAAGAGCTGTTCGACCTGCGCTCCCGCATGCAGCCGGTCTTCCAGGACCCGTACGGGTCGCTGAACCCGCTGCGCAACATCGGCAACACGATCGGCGAGCCGCTGTCCACGCACAGTGTGGGCACGCGCGCGTCGCGCCGTGAGCGGGTGTTCGAGCTGCTCGATCAGGTCTCGCTGCCGCGCTCGCTCGCCGGCCGCTACCCGAACGAGCTCTCGGGAGGCCAGCGTCAGCGCATCGCGATCGCCCGTGCCCTCGCGCTGAAGCCCGAGATCCTGGTGCTCGACGAGGCGGTCTCGGCGCTCGACGTGCTCGTGCAGGCCCAGATCCTGCGCCTGCTCGCCGACCTGCAGGCCGAGCTCGATCTGACGTACCTGTTCATCACGCACGACCTCGCGGTCGTCCGCGTGATCGCGGATCAGGTGTGCGTCATGCAGAAGGGCAAGATCGTGGAGGCTGCGAGCACCGACGAGGTGTTCGAGACGCCGAAGCAGCAGTACACCCGGGACCTGCTCGCCGCGATCCCGGGCGCGAACCTCAAGCTGGGCGCGTAGCGCCCCACGCGAACGGATGCCTCGGCCGCACACTGCGGCCGAGGCATCCGTCGTCTCGTGGTGTACCCCGCGAGCGGCGGGCACGCGCCGCCAACCGGTACACTGGCTGAGGCGTGCGCCCCCAGGTCCCATCACACTGGTCCGGTGCGCGTCTCTCCAGACCTCCCGCCGCGCAGCGCGTTCCGCGTGCCGTGGCGCCGCCTCACGCAAGGACCTCATCTCATGGCCAAGGCCACCCGCAACGACCTGCGCAACGTCGCGATCGTCGCCCACGTCGACCACGGCAAGACCACGCTCGTCGACGCCATGCTCAAGCAGACGCACTCATTCGCCGAGCACGCGCACGTCGACGAGCGCGCGATGGACTCGAATGAGCTCGAGCGCGAGAAGGGCATCACGATCCTCGCGAAGAACACCGCGGTCGAGTACCGCGGTGCGCACGCGAACGGCGGCTCCGTCACCATCAACGTGATCGACACCCCGGGCCACGCCGACTTCGGCGGCGAGGTCGAGCGGGGTCTGTCGATGGTCGACGGCGTCGTGCTGCTCGTCGACGCGTCCGAGGGGCCGCTGCCGCAGACCCGGTTCGTGCTGCGCAAGGCACTCGAGGCACGCCTGCCCGTGATCCTCCTGGTCAACAAGACCGACCGTCCCGACGCGCGCATCGACGAGGTCGTGGCCGAGAGCCAGGACCTGCTGCTCGGGCTCGCATCCGACATGGCCGACGACGTCCCGGACCTCGACCTCGACGCCATCCTCGACGTGCCCGTCGTGTACGCCTCGGGCAAGGCGGGCCGGGCGTCGACGAACAAGCCCGAGAACGGCCAGCTGCCCGACAGCGAAGACCTCGAGCCGCTGTTCGCCGCGATCCTCGAGCACGTCCCCGCACCCACCTACGACGACGAGGCCCCGCTGCAGGCGTGGGTCACGAACCTCGACGCGTCGCCGTTCCTCGGCCGGCTCGCGCTGCTGCGCGTGTTCAACGGGACCATCAAGAAGGGCCAGACGGTCGCCTGGGTGCGTCACGACGGATCGCACTCGAACGTGCGCATCACCGAGCTGCTGAAGACGAAGGCGCTCGAGCGGTTCCCCGCCGAGGACGCGGGCCCCGGCGACATCATCGCCGTCGCCGGTATCGAAGACATCACGATCGGCGAGACGCTCGCGGACCCCGACGACGTGCAGCCGCTGCCCGCGATCCATGTCGACGACCCCGCGATCTCGATGACGATCGGCACGAACACCTCGCCCATCGTCGGCAAGGTGAAGGGTCACAAGCTCACCGCGCGCATGGTCAAGGACCGGCTCGACCGCGAGCTCATCGGCAACGTCTCGCTCAAGGTGGTCGACATCGGGCGGCCCGACGCGTGGGAGGTGCAGGGCCGCGGCGAGCTCGCGCTCGCGATCCTCGTCGAGCAGATGCGCCGCGAGGGCTTCGAGCTGACCGTGGGCAAGCCCCAGGTGGTCACCAAGACCGTCGACGGCAAGGTGCACGAGCCGTACGAGCACCTCACGATCGACGCGCCCGAAGAGTACCTCGGCGCGATCACGCAGCTGCTCGCCGCGCGCAAGGGCCGCATGGACAACATGGCGAACCACGGCACGGGCTGGGTGCGCATGGAGTTCATCGTGCCGAGCCGCGGGCTCATCGGGTTCCGCACCGAGTTCCTCACGATCACGCGCGGCACAGGCATCGCGAACGCGATCTCGCACGGTTACGACGAGTGGGCGGGCGTCATCACGACGCGCAACAACGGATCGATCGTGGCCGACCGTGCGGGTGTCGTGACGCCGTTCGCGATCATCGCGCTGCAGGAGCGCATGACGTTCTTCGTGAACCCCACCGAAGAGGTCTACGAGGGCATGGTCATCGGCGAGAACTCGCGCAACGACGACATGGACGTGAACATCACGAAGGAGAAGAAGCTCACGAACATGCGTTCGTCGACGGCCGACACTTTCGAGTCGATGACGCCGTCCCGGCAGCTCACGCTCGAGGAGTGCCTCGAGTTCGCGCGCGAGGACGAGTGCGTCGAGGTCACGCCCGAGAAGGTGCGCATCCGCAAGGTCGAGCTCGACGCGACGGCACGCGCCCGGGCCGCGTCGCGGCTCAAGAAGCAGGGCTGAGCTTCGCCGGTCGAGTAGCGAGCGAGGGACGAGCACGCGTATCGAGACCCGGCGGTCGACGGACCGGCCCGCCGGGGCTCGATACGCTCGCTGGCGCTCACTACTCGACCAACGGCCTCGGTTCATTCATCCGCATTGATGAAATCCTCAAGAACCGGTGAGGTTCTTGCCAGGGGAGCCCCGTACCGTGACATGGTCCGTTACCGCATCGTGACCTGCGCGTGCCGTTTCCCGCGTATCCCTACAGGCCGAGGCGGAACCCAACCCCCCTCCCCCCTGCATACATGAGCTTCAGCCCGCGTGGCCGCCGAGCGGCCGCCCCCTCCATCCCTGCCCGCCCAACCCGCCGCACCGCACGCGCGGTGCTGCCCACCCTCGCGATGACCTTCGCCGGTGGGCTGCTGCTCGCGACGAGCGTGCCCGCGATCGCGGTGTCCGCGACGGCTTCCGGCCCGGTCGAGAGCGTCTACGCGCCCGCCGTGCACGATGAGATCGTCGCGGCACCGCAGCAGATCACGGTCGACAGCGACGCCACGCCCACGGCCGTGCCGGCCGAGGCCTACTCGGTCGAGGCGGCGCCGCCGCCCATCATCTCCGAGGTCGCGAGCGTCGGCGCGGTGCCGATCACGAACACCGACGTGGTCGTGTGGCCCGTGCTCGACCCGTCGCGCACGAGCGACGGCTTCGGTCCGCGCTCCGCTCCGTGCGGCGGCTGCTCGACGAACCACGACGGCGTCGACTTCAACCCGGGTGCGGGAACGCCGGTCATGTCCATCGCCGACGGTGTGGTCGTGCTCGCGACCGAGAGCGGCGGCGGGCTCGGCGTGAACGTCGAGGTGCAGCACAACATCGACGGCCAGCTCATCACGAGCTCGTACGCGCACATGCAGTACGGCTCGCTCGCCGTGTCGGTCGGCCAGCAGGTCGTCGCGGGTCAGCAGGTCGGCCTCGTCGGCAGCACCGGCCAGTCCACCGGGCCGCACCTGCACCTCGAGATGTTCGGCGCCGACGGCGTGCGGTTCGACGGCTTCGCCTGGCTGCACGCCCGGCTCGGCTGACCCCCGCTGACCCGACGACCCCACGACTCGACGACTCGACGACTCGACCCATTCGCTGTTCAGGAAGATCACCGCGATGCGCGGCGTGGCGCGCGCAGTGCGGCGGTGTGTCGTGGCGATCTTCCTGAGTTGGCGCGGCGAGGAGAAGTCGACGGCCGTCAGGCGCTGAAGTCCGGCTCGCGCTTCTCGAGGAACGCGGCGACGCCCTCGCGCATGTCGTCCGAGCCGAAGGCCTCCTCGAACCCCTCGATCTCGAGGGCGCTCGCGCGCTCGGTCGGCGTGCCCGCCGCGTCGGTGAGCACCCGCTTGGCGAGTCCGACCGCCGTCCAGGAGTTCGCGGCGACGGCGTCGAGCGTCTCACGCGCGCCGGCGAGCAGCGCCTCCCGGTCGGGGAATCGTCTGGCCACGAGCCCCGCGGCCACCGCCTCCTCGGCGCCGATGCGTCGGCCCGTGTAGATGAGCTCGCGCGCGAGCGCGGGTCCGACGAGCCGGGGGAGTCGCACGGTGCCCCCGAATCCCGGGATGAGCCCCAGGTGCACCTCGGGCTGGCCGAAGGCCGAGGCATCCGTCGCGTAGATCAGGTCGCAGGCCATCGCGACCTCGAGCCCGCCGCCCAGCGCGAAGCCGTCGACCGCGGCGATCACGGGCGCCGGGAACGCCTCGATCGCGGCTGCCGCGGCCTGACCGAGCCGCGCGAAATCCGCGGCGTCCGTGCCGGGAAGCTCGGACATGGCGCGGATGTCGGCGCCCGCCACGAACGCGCGGCCGCCCGCCCCGGTGAGGATCACGCCGCGCACCGCCGCGCCCTCGGCGGCGAGGTCCTCGAAGGCTGCGATGAGCGCCTCGAGCACCTCGCGGGACAGGGCGTTGAGCGCCTTCGGCCGGTCGACGGTCACGGTCGCGACCCCGCCTTCGCGCTCGATTCTCACGGGTGCGGTGTGCTCGTCAGTCATCCTCATCGATCCCTTCGATTACCCGGTCGTCCTCGGTTCACGCTATCGCGCGACGACGCACTCGCTGGTCGAGTCGCGAGCGACGAAGGAGCAGCGCGTATCGAGACCGGGCGATACGGTCTCGAGAACGGCGCAGCGGGTCTCGATACGCTCGCTGGCGCTCGCTCCTCGACCGACGGGGGTCGCTCAGGTGCCGGCGGTACACTTCGACGCATGCGCCCCACCCGCCAGCCCGTCCGTGTCGTGGCCGCCCTCGTCGCAGCCGGGGTCGCCGTTGCGGCGTTCGCCGGGTGCACGCCCGGCCCGGTGCAAGACTTCGTGGGCCAGCAGGCGGAAGACGCGATCGAGAGCACGACCGGCGGCGACGTCAGCCTGGGCGGCGAGCTTCCGGCTGGCTTCCCGGCCGAGGTGCCGCTCGTCGAGGGCGAGATCTCGTTCTCGGCCGGCAGCGGCGGCGCCGAGGGCTGGATCGTCACGATCGATCCCGAATCGGCCGACGCCATCGCCGCGGCGACCGCCGCGCTCGAGGCGGGCGGATTCGTCCCCGAGAAGGCGTTCGAGGGCGTCGACCTCGGTGCGTCGATCTTCTCGAACGGCACCTACCTCGTGCTGCTGTCGGGCGACGACCAGGCCGTCATGTACACCGTCACGCCGGTGAACCCGTGAGCACCGACTCCGCGGCCGCGCCCCCGCGGACCTCCTGGGTGTTCGCGATCGTCGCGTTCTTCATCGGCGTGGTCTTCGGCGCCCTCGGCACGATCGGCCACCGGCACGTGCTCAGGATCGGCGAGGTCACGATCCCGTGGGGCCTCGTGGCGGCGCTCGCGGGCGTGACGGCGCTGCTCATCGGCCTCCGGCTGCTCGCCGGGCGGCTCGCGGCGGGCGCGGCGGCGCTCGGCGTGATCGGCATCGTGGCGCTGCTCACGCTGCCGGGGGTCGGCGGTTCCATCCTGGTGCCGGGCACCCTGATCGGCACGATCTGGGCCGTCGGTCCGGCCGTGATCTCGGTGTTCGTCGTCGCGTGGCCGTCGTCGAGCGCGTTCCGCCGCGGCGGGCCGACCGCGCGCGCCGGTGTCCTGGCCTCGGCCACGACCCAGTCGCACGCGTCATAGACTGAACTGCACCCGCAGCTCCTCGAAGGGATCGCCCCGACCGTGACCTACGTCATCGCTCTTCCGTGTGTCGACGTGAAAGACCGCGCCTGCATCGACGAGTGTCCCGTCGACTGCATCTACGAGGGCGAGCGTTCGCTGTACATCCACCCCGACGAGTGCGTCGACTGCGGGGCGTGCGAGCCGGTGTGCCCCGTCGAGGCGATCTACTACGAAGACGACCTGCCCGACCAGTGGGCCGACTACTACAAGGCCAATGTGGAGTTCTTCGACGATGTGGGCTCGCCGGGCGGCGCGGCGAAGATCGGCGTCATCCCGAAGGACCACCCGATCATCGCGGCGCTTCCGCCGCAGGGTCACTGACGGTGGGGCTCGGCGCCCTTCCCGACTACCCGTGGGACCTCATGACGCCGTACCGCGCGCGCGCTGAGGCGCATCCCGGCGGCGTGGTCGACCTGTCGATCGGCTCGCCGGTCGACCCGACGCCCGACCTCATCCGCGACGCGCTCGCCTCGGCGACGGATGCGCACGCCTATCCCACGACGATCGGCACGCCCGCCCTTCGCGAGGCGATCGTCGACTGGTTCGCCCGCCGCCGCGGGGTTCCGGGGCTCAGCACGGCCCAGGTGCTGCCGACGATCGGCTCGAAGGAGCTCGTGGCGCTGTTGCCGTTCCTCCTCGGGCTCGGCGAGGGCGACGTCGTCGCGCATCCGCGCGCCGCGTATCCCACGTATGAGATGGGCGCGGTGTTCGCGGGGGCGACGGCGTTCGCGGCCGACGACCCGGCGGAGTGGCCCGAGGCGACCCGGCTGATCTGGCTCAACAGCCCCGGCAACCCCGACGGCCGGGTGCTCGGCATCGGCGAGCTGCGCGCGGCGCGCGCTCGCGCGCGCGAGCTCGGCGCCTGGATCGTGGGCGACGAGTGCTACGCCGAGCTCGGCTGGGAGGGCGAGTGGGCGGATGCCCCGGCGCCGAGCCTGCTCGACCCTCGCGTGACCGACGGCGACCTCGACCGGACGCTCGCGATCTACTCGCTCTCGAAGCAGTCCAATCTGGCCGGCTACCGGGCCGCGTTCGTCGCCGGGTGCGCCGAGTCCATCGCGCGGCTCACCACGGCACGAAAGCACGCGGGCCTGATGCTGCCGGCGCCGCTCCAGGCGGCGATGACGGTCGCGCTCGGCGACGACGAGCACGTGCGGGCGCAGAAGGCGCGGTATCGCGCCCGCCGCGACGTGCTGAAGCCCGCGCTCGAGGCTGCGGGCTTCCGCGTGGACCACAGCGAGGCCGGCCTGTACCTCTGGGTGACCGAGGGCCGCGATGCATGGGAGTCGATCGGCCGGCTGGCCGACCTCGGCATCGTCGCCGGGCCGGGCCACTTCTACGGCGTGCATTTCCCCGACCACGTGCGGCTCTCGCTGACGGCGACCGATGAGCGCGTGGCATCCGCCGCCGAGCGCCTGCGCGCGACGCACGCGTGACCGGTGGCGTTGTCGGACTGCTGCAACGTCATGCCGTGTGCATTGACGGATGTCACAGTGTGCCGCGGGCGCGTCTAGGCTGTAGTGGGCCGATGGCGCCACCCGGCGCCCGGTAGGAGAAGGTGACCGCGAGAGTGACGATCACAGGAGGCGCCGTGAGCGACGTCCAGAACCCCGCGACCGGGCAGGCGACCGCGTCCGCGACGCTGAACTTCCCGGGCGGCACGGCCGAGTTCCCGATCCGTCAGTCCGTCGACGGGGCCTCGAGCCTCGACCTGTCGACGCTGACCCGCCAGACCCGGTTCACGGGACTCGACTACGGATTCGTCAACACCGCCTCCACGCGCTCGGCGATCACCTACATCGACGGCGAGCAGGGCATCCTCCGCTATCGCGGCTACCCGATCGAGGAGCTCGCGGAGCACTCGACCTACCTCGAGGTCGCCTGGCTGCTCATGTACGGCCAGCTGCCCACGGCCGACGAGCTGGGCGAGTTCGACGAGAAGATCCGCCGCCACACCCTGCTGCACGAGGACCTCAAGCGCTTCTTCTCGGCGCTGCCGCACACCGCGCACCCGATGGCCGTGCTGTCGAGCGCGGTCGCGGCCCTCTCGACCTACTACGAGGACTCGTCCGACCCGCACGACCCCGACCACGTCGAGCTCACGAGCATCAGGCTGCTCGCCAAGCTCCCGGTCATCGCCGCCTACGCGCACAAGAAGAGCATCGGGCAGGCCTTCCTCTATCCCGACAACTCGCTCTCGTTCGTCGAGAACTTCTTGCGTCTCAACTTCGGCAACATGGCCGAGCCGTACGAGATCGACCCGGTCCTCGCGAAGGCGCTCGACCGGCTGCTCATCCTGCACGAGGACCACGAGCAGAACGCCTCGACCTCGACCGTGCGCCTCGTCGGCTCGACCGGCGCCAACCTCTACGCCTCGATCTCGGCCGGCATCCAGGCCCTCTCGGGCCCGCTGCACGGCGGCGCGAACGAGGCCGTGCTGCAGATGCTCGCGCGCATCCAGGAGTCGGGCGAGGGTGTCGGCAAGTTCGTCGAGCGGGTCAAGAACAAGGAAGACGGCGTGAAGCTCATGGGCTTCGGGCACCGCGTCTACAAGAACTACGACCCGCGCGCGAAGATCGTGAAGCAGTCGGCCGACTCGGTGCTGGAGGGCCTCGGCATCAGCGATCCGCTGCTCGACATCGCCAAGGAGCTCGAGCAGTTCGCGCTGGAAGACGACTACTTCAAGGAGCGCAAGCTCTACCCGAACGTCGACTTCTACACGGGCGTCATCTACAAGGCCATGGGCTTCCCGACGCGTATGTTCACGGTGCTCTTCGCGATCGGCCGGCTGCCCGGCTGGATCGCGCACTGGCGTGAGATGAACACCGACCCGCAGACCAAGATCGGCCGCCCGCAGCAGCTGTACACGGGCGAGCCCGAGCGGCACCTGCCGCGGCGATAGCGCCCACGCGCTGGTCGAGTAGGCCCGCCAGCGCCCGCGCGCTGGTCGAGTAGGCGCGCCAGCGCCGTATCGAGACCCGGTGACCCGGTCTCGAGGTCCCCGGCGCGGTCTCGATACGCTGCGCTACTCGACCAGCGCTGGAGTGAGCACCAGCGTGTCCCGTGCGGCCTCCGCCACGGCCTCGCGCGTGTACGGCCAGTCGATGAGCTCGCCGTGCTGCCACTTGGGCGTCTGATCCGCATAGTGCGGGTGGAACGCGTGCCCCGAGGCCCCGGTCAGGTTGATCCAGCGCGATCGGTCATAGTCGGCGAGGTCGACGATCATGCGCATCGACGGCACCCAGCTCACGCCGTACCCCTCCTGCGCATCCCAGCTCATGGCGTTCGGGATGGCCGATCCGCCGCCCACCTCGTAGGGGCCGCGATTGAACAGCCACTCGATCACCGAGATGCCCGATTCGCCGAAGCTCTGATTCGTGAGGGTCAGCGTGTGCAGGCGTCCCCAGCGCCAGCGCGACGGGTCGTCGCCCAGGCGGTCGCTCGCCTCGGCCCAGGCATCCTCGAGCGCGGCGGCGAGCACCGCGTCGCGACCGGATGCCCCGGTGTCGGCGTCGCTCCACCACGCCGAGTCGGGTTCGTCGAGGAGCCGGCCGACGACGGCGATCCAGCGGTCACCGCCGGTCGGCTTCGTGCCCTCGGGCAGCCCGTCGAACATGCACTCCAGGAGGTTGCGCCAGAAGACCGCGAAGTAGGCCGCCTCGGCGCTGTCGACGTCGGCGCGGGCGTTCCAGCCGGCGAGCAGCTCCTGGCCGCGGGCGGCGTCGCCCTCGAGCGCGAGCGCCTCGATCACGGGAAGCAGCGCCTCGGCGTTCGCGTCGGCGGTGTCGAGCTGGATGTCGGCCAGGTCGTCGACGGTGATCGGCGCGCCGCTCGCGACGAGGGCCTCCATGCGGCGTTCGATGGCTCGCGCGCGGTAGCCGAGGTCCCAGTCCATGGTGAGCATCGGGCCGTCGGCCTCGACCGCGTTGTTGGCGGTGACGATGTACCCGCGGGCGGGGTTCAGCTCGCTCGGCAGCTGCTCGAACGGGAGGGTGCCCGCCCACCCGTTCGCGCTCGTCCAGCCGGGCAGCGGGACGGTGCCGTCGCCCGAGAGCCGGACCGGGATGTCGCCGGGGGCCTGGTAGCCGATGTTGCCGTCCACGTCGGCGTACACGAGGTTCTGGGCCGGCACGTCGAAGAGCGACGCCGCGGCGCGGAACTGCGCCCAGTCCGCGGCCCGGTTCATCGCGAACACGGCCTGGGGCGTGGTGCCCGGGCTGAGCGCCGTCCACTGCAGCGAGAGCGCGACGTCGCCGCCGCCGGTGTCGATGCCGGCCGCGGCGGGATACGTGCCCGCGACGCCCTCGTAGAGCCCGCCGAGATCGGTCACGAGCGGGCCGCGGGCCGTCGAGCGGACGGTGATGGTCTGCGGGTCGCCGCCCGCGACCTCGATGCGCTCCTCGCGGAGCTCGAGCGGGACCTGCACGCCGTCGAGCTCGTACGTGTCGGCGCCGACACGTTCGAGGAACAGGTCGGCGACGTCGGGGCCGAGGTTCGTGAAGCCCCAGGTGATGCGGTCGTTGTGCCCGATGATCACGCCGGGCAGCCCCGAGAACGTGTAGCCCGCGACGTCGAACGTGCAGTCGGCGTCGATCTCGCGGCATGCGAGACCCATCTGCGTCCACACCGACGGCATGGATGCGCCGAGGTGCGGGTCGTTCGCGAGCAGCGGCAGCCCGGTGTCGGTCAGTGAGCCGGCGACCACCCACGAGTTCGACCCGATCCCGTTGCCGGCCGGCCCGAGCAGCTCGGGCACGGCGTCGAGGCTCGCGCGGAGCGCGGCCAGGGCGGATGCCTCGGGCTGGGCGGATGCCTCGGGCTGGGCGGATGCCTCGGGCTGGGCGGATGCCTCGGCGGGTGCCGGTCCGTCGATCGGGGTGGGGTCGTCGACCGTGGCCGGCGCCGCTACGGGCGAAGCGCCGATGATCGTGGGCATCTCACCCCATGCGAACCCCGGGTGCAGGAACGCCACCTGCTCGGGCGGCAGGGCGGTGGCGAGGATCGCACGGTCGACCTCGTCCTCGAGGTTCGAACGGAGATCCCACGCCATAGCCTTGAGCCACGCGATCGAGTCGACGGCGCTCCAGGGGTCGGGGGAGTACCCGGGGTTCTGGAGGGCGAGGACCGCGTACTCGAGCGACAGGTCGGCGCCGCCGCGCTGCCCGAGGTAGGCGTTCACGCCGTCCGCGTACGCGTCGTAGTACGCGCGGCTGGTCTCGTCGAGCATGCCGTACTCGACCTCGGCGACGCCGCGCCAATTCAGCGTGCGGATGAACGCATCGGTCGGCACCTGCGACTCGCCGAACAGCTCGGCGAGCCGGCCCGCGGTCACGTGCCGGCGGAAGTCCATCTCCCAGAACCGGTCCTGCGCGTGCACGAAGCCCTGCGCGAAGAACAGGTCGTGGTCGTTCTCGGCGACGATGCTCGGGATGCCGGCGTCATCGCGTGTGACCGTGACCGGCTCGGTGAGCCCGGCGACCTCGAGCTCGCCGGACGTGGTGGGGAACGATCGCTGCACCGTCCACCAGCCGAGGCCCGCGGCGACGGCCACGAGCACGAGGACGGCGATGAGCAGCCAGACCAGGAACGTCAGCCAGCGTCGCCCGCCGGTTCTCGGCGCATCGGTGCCCACGGTCACTCCCTCGTGATCGCTCGGTGTTCTCCGTGTTCAGGGGAAATCCACCGTACTACGCGCGCGCCGACCGTTGGTCGAGTAGGGAGAGCTGGTGGCGGGGTCTCGATACGCGCGCTCGTTCCTCGCTCGCTACTCGACCAGCGGCGGCTACGCGTGCAGCGCGGTGTTGAGGGTGACGCCCGCGCCCGAGCGTTCGAGCACCTCGACCTGGCCGTTCAGGGAATTGCGGCGGAAGAGCAGGTTCGGCAGGCCCGAGAGCTCGGCGGCCTTCACGATGCGGGGTGCCTCGCCGGTGGCGCCGACGACCGCGACCTTGGTGCCCGCCGTGACGTACAGCCCGGCCTCGACGATGGTGTCGTCGCCGATCGAGATCCCGATCCCCGAGTTCGCGCCGAGCAGCGCACGCTCGCCGATCGCGACCCGCTGGGTGCCGCCGCCGGAGAGCGTGCCCATGATCGACGCCCCACCGCCGATGTCCGACCCGTCGCCGACGACGACGCCCTGCGAGATGCGGCCCTCGACCATGGACGCGCCGAGGGTGCCGGCGTTGAAGTTCACGAAGCCCTCGTGCATGACCGTGGTGCCCGGCGCGAGGTGCGCGCCGAGGCGCACGCGCGAGGCATCCGCGACCCGCACGCGCTCGGGCGTCACGTAGTCGAGCAGCCGCGGGAACTTGTCGAGCCCGGTCACGTGGATCCCCGCACGCTGCAGCACGGGACGCAGGTGGTCGAAGTCGGCCGGGCGCACGGGGCCGGCATTGGTCCAGGCCACGTTCGGCAGGTGCCCGAAGACGCCGTCGAGGTTGACCTCGTTCGGGCGCACGAGCAGGTGCGAGAGCGCGTGCAGGCGCAGGTAGGCGTCGGAGGTGCCCGCCGGGGCCGCGTCGAGGTCGACCTCGACCGTGACCGGCTCGACCGTGACCGCACGGCGCTCGTCGACGCCCGCGAGCGCGAGCACCGCGTCGTCGAGCGGCGCCGCATCGGCCGGGCGTGCGCCGAGCGCTGGCGCCGGGTACCAGGTGTCGAGCACGGTGCCGTCGGATGCGATCGTGGCGAGGCCGTGGCCCCAGGCGAGGCGGGCAGGGGAGGAGGCGGCGTCGTTCGAGGGCATACCCCAAGCTTAAAGCCGAACGGGGTCGCGAATGGTCCCTCGGCGCGCGTGCGAGCGACCATTCGCGACCCCGCTCCGGGCACGCGCCGGGCACGCTCCGGGCCGCTGCCGCTGTGGCGCATGAACCGGGCAGCAGTGCATCGATGGCGTGTTCACGTCGCTGACCGTGACGAGGCCGGACCTCGACGACGGCGACGAGGAACTGGGCCAGGCGATCCTCTCGGCGCTCGACTCGGTGCGTTAGCGCCGTTCCGTAGACTGGCGGCCATGCCTGCAGAGAACGTGCCCGTGCTCGATCTGACCGCCGACGTCGTCGCCATCACGCAGGCGATCTGCGACATCCCGAGCGTCTCGGGTCACGAGGCCGCGCTCGCCGACGCGATCGTGGCGGCGCTCGCCGATGCCGCGCACCTCGAGCTGATCCGCGACGGCGACACGGTCGTCGCGCGGACGAACCTCGGCCGCGAGCGGCGGGTCGTGATCGCGGGGCACCTCGACACCGTGCCCGTCAACCGCAACCTGCCCACGAAGTACGAGACCATCGACGGCGAGCGCTACCTGTGGGGGCGCGGCACGGTCGACATGAAGGCGGGCGTCGCGGTGCAGCTGAAGCTCGCGCTCGAGCTCGTGGCACCCGTCTACGACATCACCTGGATGTGGTACGACCACGAGGAGGTGTCGGCCGAGCTGAACGGCCTGGGCCGGCTCGCGCGCCACCGGCCCGACCTGTTCGCGGGCGACTTCGCGATCCTCGGCGAGCCGTCGAACGCACGCGTCGAGGGCGGCTGCAACGGCAACCTGCGCGTCGAGCTGCGCTCGTACGGCACGCGCGCGCACTCGGCACGCAGCTGGGTGGGCGAGAACGCCATCCACAAGCTCGCCCCGGCGCTCGATCGGCTCGCGGCCTACGAGGCCGAGAGCGTCGAGGTCGACGGGCTCGTCTACCGCGAGGGGCTCAACGCCGTGGGCGTGACGGGCGGCATCGCGGGCAACGTCATCCCCGATGAGGCGATGCTGCACGTGAACTACCGGTTCGCGCCCAGCCGCACCGTCGCCGACGCGATCGCCATCGTGAGCGGGCTCTTCCCCGAGTACGAGCTCACGGTCGTCGACGAGGCCGAGGGCGCGCGCCCGGGGCTCGACGCCGAGTTCGCGCAGGCGTTCGTCGCCGCCGTCGGCGGCGAGGCCCACCCGAAGTACGGCTGGACCGACGTCGCCCGGTTCAGTGCGATGGGCATCCCCGCCGTGAACTTCGGTCCCGGCGATCCGCTCAAGGCGCACGCCGACGACGAGCGCGTCGCGACCGATCAGATCCTCTCGTGCGAGCGCGCGCTTCGGACCTGGTTGACGGGCGCCGCTGGCGCCGCGGGCACAGCGCGCGGCGCGGCCTGATCGGCGGGCTCAGGGGCTCCCGCCGTGTCCGCCGCCGACGCGCCGCCGCGTGAGCGGGATCCGTTCCGCGCGCATCGCTGGTCAGCTCGTGTGCGGTGGCGCGTGCTGCCGTGGTGGGCGCGCGTCGCGCTGATCTACGCGGGTGCGCGGGCCGTCACGACGGTCTTCGTGCTCGTGCTCGCCGACCAGCAGGGCCCGAACGGCTGGACCGACGCGCAGCCCGGGTACTTCACGTACGCGAACATCTGGGACGCGCGCTGGTATGCGCTCATCGCCCAGATCGGCTATCCGTCGGTGCTGCCGCTCGACGCGGGCGGGCACGTCGCCGAGAACCAGTGGGCCTTCCTGCCGGTCTATCCCGCGCTCGTACGCGTGCTGACGCTCACCGGCCTCAGCTGGGACGTGGCCGCGGTCGCGGTCTCGACGCTCGCGGGCCTCGGCGCGGCGCTCGTGTTCCACCGCCTGATGCGGCGCTTCCTGGAACCCGACCGCGCGATGTTCGCGGTCGTGCTGTTCTGCGTGGCGCCGGTCGCGCCCATCATGCAGTTCGGCTACGCCGAGGCCCTCGCCCTCCTCTGGATGGCGCTCGCCCTGCTCCTGCTCGTCGAGCGCCGGTATGCATGGCTCGTGCCCGTCGTCGCGCTCTGGGCGTTCACGCGTCCGGGTGCGCTCGCGTTCGCGCTCACGCTCGGGCTGCACTGGATCGTGCGATTCGTGCGCCGGCACGAGGACCCGTTCCCCGTGCGGGAGCGGGTCGTCGTGGCATCCGTCGCCGTGTTCACCGGGCTCGCGGGGCTCGCATGGCCCGCGATCGCCTGGATCGCGACGGCCGACCCGATGGCCTACTTCGACACCGAGCTCGCCTGGCGGGCCGCCTATCTCGGGCACGGCGAGCTCATCCCGTTCACCGCGTGGTTCCAAGGCGCCGAGTGGTGGCTCGGACCCGCAATGGGACCGATCGGCAGTGCCGTCGTCGTCGTGGCGCTCGTCATCGGGTTCGCCGCGGTGCTCATGCTGCCCTGGGTCAAGCGTCTCGGCATCGACCTGCGGCTCTGGCTCGCGAGCTACGCGCTATACCTGCTGGCCGTGTTCTTCCCGCAGTCGAGCACGTTCCGGCTGCTC
This sequence comes from Agromyces aerolatus, assembly GCF_031432255.1. Taxonomy (NCBI): domain Bacteria; kingdom Bacillati; phylum Actinomycetota; class Actinomycetes; order Micrococcales; family Microbacteriaceae; genus Agromyces; species Agromyces aerolatus. The sequence goes on from NZ_JAVKGQ010000002.1 coordinate 148,476, forward strand.
GCGCCGCTGTTCCCGCTCGCGGGTGCGCTCGCCATCCCGCGATCGGCGTGGGTGCGCTGGACGTTCGTCGTGGTGTCGCTCGCGCTGCAGTTCGGCTGGCTGGTCCTCTGCTGGGCGATCATCGGACGCGACTGGACACCGCCGTGATGCGCGACCTCGTCATCCGAAGTTTGCTGCCGTGATTTCCCCGCCTCCGGTTCGGCGGGGGATAATGGAAGCTCAGCCACGAAAGGGGTAGCTCAATGGCGGCCATGAAGCCACGCACCGGAGACGGGCCTATGGAGGCTGTGAAGGAGGGTCGCCTCATCATCGTGCGGGTACCGCTCGAAGGCGGGGGACGACTCGTCGTCTCGGTGAACGACGCTGAGGCCAAGGAGCTCTACGACGTGCTCGGCGGCGTCGTGAACCCCGCCTGACGTCCACTCGATCGCCTGGGCCGGCGCTGCCGGCCCAGGCGACCGGCGTCTCAGCGGCCGGAATCCGCCTGCAGCGCCGTCACGCCCCCAGCTTGACGATCTGCAGCAGCCCGTCGCCAGCGGGCGAGATCGCCGTCGCGACCGCGGCCGACGACTGGAGCTCGGCGATCAGCGTGCGGAACGCGGTCGCCGACTCATCGCGCTTCGCCGGATCGGCGACGCGCCCGCGCCAGAGCGCATGCGCGACGATGACGCTGCCCTTCGCCTTCGCGAGCCGCAGCCCGTGCTCGACGTACTCGATCACGTTCGCCGCGTCGGCGTCGACGAACACGATGTCGTAGGACGCCTCGTTCATGCGCGGCAGGACCTCGCCGGCGCGCCCGGCGATGAGCCGGACCCGGGCCGGCGCGATGCCCGCGTCGGCGAAGTGCTGGCGCGCGTGCTGCTGATACTCGGTCTCGGTGTCGATCGAGGTGAGCATGGCGCCGCGTGCGGCGAGCAGCAGCGAGAGCCCGGACACGCCGAGCCCCGTGCCGACTTCGATGATGGACTCCGCGCGCGTCGCCGCCGCGAGGACCGCGAGTTGCGCGGCCGTCGCGGGGGACACGGGCTCGACGCCGAGCTCGAGCGACTGCTGCCGTGCGCGCACGACCACGTCGTGCTCGACGACGGACTCGTCGACGTACTTCCAGTTCAGGTCGTGTTCGGACACTCGGCGTCTCCCCTGCGGCTCAATCCCCAAGAATACGGGCGAGTGCGCGAGGCGGATGCGCGCCTCGCCGCCGTTGCCCGCCTCATCGCGGTTTATGGTGGGAGGGTGTTCGGTCTGACGTTCGAGAAGCTCCTCATCATCGGGGTGATCGCCGTCTTCCTGCTCGGACCCGAACGCCTGCCGTACTACGCCGGGAAGCTCGGGCAGCTCGTCCGGTCGGTACGCGATCTCGCCAACGGCGCGAAGGACCGCATGCGCGAGGAGATGGGCCCGGACTTCGACGACGTCGACTGGAAGAAGCTCGACCCGCGCCAGTACGACCCGCGGCGGATCATCCGCGAGGCGCTGTCCGACGCCGATCCGTTCGCCGAGCCCGAGAAGCCGGCCGTGACGCGCTCGGTGAACCCGGATTCGGCGTACCTGCAGCGCAAACGGTCACGAGAGCCGCTGGGGGCGGACGAGTCCGCGCCGTTCGACTCCGAGGCGACGTAGCGCGCGTACTGTCGGCCCGCGGGGCCGCCTGCCCGCCTGCCGTGCGACGCGCCGGGCGGCTCAGGCGCGCCGGATGGCCCGCAGCACGCGCGCGAGCAGCAGGAACGGTCCGGCCAGGGCCTGGAACTCCTGCCCCGTACGCGGCAGCTGCATGACGCCCGTCACGCGCGACACGGTCACGGGGTCGACGAACCGGCGCAGCCCCTCGGGGCCGTTCCGCCGCCCGAGGCCCGACGCCTTGATGCCGCCCATGGGTGCGGCGACCGAGGCGAACGATCCGCGGTATCCCTCGCCGATGTTGACGCTGCCGGCCGCGAGCGCGTCGGCGATGCGACGCGCGCGGCTCGGCGATCGCGTGAGCACCGACGCATTCAGCCCGTACTCGCTCGCGTTCGCGGCGAGCACGGCCTCCTCATCGCTGTCCACGATGTAGAGCGAGGCGATCGCGCCGAACGTCTCCTCGCCGAAGACCCGCATCGCGGGCGTGACCCCGGTGAGCACGGTGGGGGCGAACGCCCACGGGCCGGCCTCGGGTCGCGGATCGCCGCCGACGAGCACGGTCGCACCGTGCTCGAGCGCGTCGTCGAGGTGTGCGCGCACGCGCTCGAGCTGCGCCGCGCTCGCGAGCGAACCGTAGTCGGTCGAGTAGTCGAGCGCGGTCCCGATGCGCGCGGATCCCAGTCGATCGACGAGCGCGGCGATGAACGGACCGGCGATGCGGCGGTGGACGTAGATGCGCTCGATCGAGACGCACAGCTGACCCATGGCGGCGAAGCACGCGTAGGCCGCGTCGGCGGCGGCCTGCTCGGGGTCGACGTCGTCGAGCACGAGCATCGCGTTCTTGCCGCCGAGCTCGAGCGACGCGCCCACGAGCCGGCGTCCGGCCTTCTCGGCGATGCGCCGGCCGGTCGCGGTCGACCCGGTGAAGCACACGAAGTCGACCTCGTCGGTGACGGCTTCGCCGACTTCGGATGCCTCGCCGGCGACCACGGCCCACAGCGACTCGGGGACCCCGGCATCGATGAACGCGCGGCGGAGCGCGAGCATCGACAGCGCGCCCTGATCGTCGGCCTTCTGCACGACGGCGCAGCCAGCGGCGAGCGCCGGCACGACGTCCATCGCGGCGAGGCTCAGCGCATAGTTCCAGGGCGTGATGACGCCCGCGACGCCCTTCGGCCGGAACTTCACGCGCGTCGAGACGAGCAGCGGCAGGCCGCTTCGGGCGCGTCGCCCGCTGAGCACCCGGTGCGCCTCGAGCGCGTTGTACCGCGTGACCGAAGCGGCCTGGTAGACCTCTTCGAGCGCCTGGCCGCGGGTCTTCCCGCTCTCGATCTGGATCAGGTCGAGCAGCAGGTCCACGCGCTCGAGCAGCTGGTCGTGTGCGCGCAGCAGCACGCGTCGCCGGTGTGCGAACCCAGCGCGGGCCCAGGCGACCTGCGCGAGCCGCGCTCGCGCGACCGCGTCGCGCACGTCGCCGGCGCTCGAGCGCGGCAGGTCGTGGTGCGGCTCGCCGGTGCGGGGGGACGGCACGGCGATGGTCTCCGAGCCCGACGCGACGACGTCGTCGGCGAGGCTCGCGCACAGGTCGGGGGAGGCCGTCTGGGCTCGCATGGCCACAGTCTAGGTCAGCGGCCCGGTATCTGGGTCACATGACCCACTCCGGTCGCGGGGCGCCAGTACACTGCGTGCATGACCGCAACGGAGCGTTCCCTCCGGCGCAGTGCCGTGGCCAGGTACGCGATCGGCTCGATCGGCACCGGCGGGTTCGCGACGCTGCCCGGCCTCGTGCTCGTCTACTACCTCACCGACACGCTCGGCGTGGCCGCCATCGTCGCCGGCCTGGTCGTGACCGCGGCGAAGGTGTGGGACGTCCTGATCGACCCGTTCATCGGCCAGCGCAGCGATCGGGCGCTCGCCCGCACGGGCACTCGCCGCACCTGGATGCTCGCAGGTGCGGTGACCCTGCCCGTCGGCTTCGTGCTCACGTTCGCGGTGCCCGCCGGGCTCGCGCCCGAGGCATCCGCCGTGTGGGTCGCGGTCGCGTTCCTCGCGACGGCGACCGCGTTCAGCGCGTTCCAGGTGCCGTACCTCGCATTGCCGGCCGAGCTCACGCCCGGCTACGACGAGCGCACGCGCCTGCTCACCTGGCGCGTCGTCGTGCTCACGTTCGCGATCCTGCTATTCGGTGCGGGCGGCCCCGAGATCCGCGGCGCGTTCGCCGACGAGCACATCGGATATCTCGTCATGGCGCTCGTCGCCGGCGTGCTCATCGGCCTCGGCATGCTGGTCGCGGCGACGACGGCGGGGCGCCGCGTCGTGCGCGGCGCGTCTTCGAGGGCGGATGCCTCGGTCGGGCCGGATGCCTCGGGCGTGCCGGATGCCTCGGTCGGGGCGGATGCCCCTGGCATGCCGGTTCCCGGAGGCCGCCTCCGCGACGGCTACCGCGAAGGCTTCGCCGCGCTCGCGCGGAGCGCGCCGTTCCGTGCGCTGCTCGGCGCGTTCGTGCTGCAGGGGCTCGCGACGGGCGGCATGCTCGCGGGTGCGCAGTACGTGGCCACGTGGGTGCTGCGCTCGGAGGGCGCGGTCACGCTGCTGTTCGTGGCGTTGATCGCACCGGCGCTCGCCTGCGCGCCGCTCTGGGCGCTGGTCGCCCGTCGCCTCGGCAAGGAGCGCGGCTTCGCGATCGCGAGCGGCCTGTTCGCGGTCGCCGCGTTCAGCCTCGTCCTGCTGCTGCTCTGGCCCGGACCGTGGGTCTATGTGCCGGTCGCGATCGCCGGCGCCGCGTACGCGGGCATGCAGTCGCTGCCCATGGCGATGCTGCCCGATGTGATCTCGTACGACGCCGCCCGGCACGGCGCCGACCGGGCCGGGAGCTTCAGCGGAGTCTGGACCGCGGGGGAGACGGCGGGCATGGCGCTCGGGTCGACGCTGCTCACGGTCGTGCTCGCCGCGACCGGATACGTGTCCTCGGCGGGGTCGGCGGTCGTCGAGCAGGGCACCGCTGCGATCGTCGGCATCGTGCTGAGCTTCAGCCTGCTGCCCGCCCTGCTCGTCCTGGCGAGCCTCGGGGTGCTGCAGCGCTACTCGCTGCGCCGGTCCGACATCGACGCGCTCGCAGCGATGCCGGAAGCCGCGCCCGACGACGCCGCGCCCGACGACCAGGCGCCCGACGACCAGGCGCCTGACGACACGGCGCCCGAGGATCCGACCCCCGACGATCCGAAGCCCGACGACCCGACACCCGACGACACGACGGAGTACGCCCGATGAACGATGCGACCGACGGGTTCCGCCGCGAGGCATCCGACATCCTCGCCGAGCTGCGCGAGCTGCGCGCCGCCGATGCGCCGACGCACGGCGGCCGCGTGCTCTCGTATGTGTACGACTCGGGGCTCGCCGAGCTCGACGAGCTCGCGGCGGACGCGGCGCGACTCGTGCAACCCGTGAACGGCCTGGACCCCACGACGTTCACCTCGGTCGCCGCGCTCGAGTCGCGCGTCGTCGGGTTCGCGCGCACCGCGCTCGGTGGCGACGCCGACGTGGTCGGCTCGGTGACCTCGGGCGGCACGGAGAGCTGCCTGCTCGCCGTGAAGACCGCGCGCGATGCGTGGGTCGCGGCCGGCGGCACCGGGCAGCCAAGGCTCGTCGCGCCGGTGACCGCGCACGCGGCGTTCCACAAGGCGGCGCACTACTTCGGGCTCGCACTCGACCTCGTGCCGGTCGACCCGGTCACGGGCCGGCCGGAGGCCGCCGAGTTCGCGTGGCGGCTCGGCTCCGATGTGGCGCTCGTCGTCGTGAGCGCGCCGTCGTACCCGTTCGCGACGCTCGATTCGATCGCCGAGGTGGCCGCGCTCGCCGCGGAAGCGGGGATCGCCGTGCACGTCGACGCGTGCATCGGCGGGTTCGCGCTCGCGTTCTGGCCCGAACCGCTGCCGCCGTGGGATCTGCGCGTGCCCGGCGTCACGAGTGTGTCGGCCGATCTGCACAAGTACGGGTACGCGCCGAAGGGCGTGTCGGTGCTGCTCACGCGCGGCCGCGACCGGCAGCGCCGGCAGTATTTCGCGATCACGCGGTGGCCGGGGTATCCCGTGGTGAACCCGACCATGACGGGCTCGAAGCCCGCCGGGCCGCTCGCCGCGGCCTGGGCGATCATCGAGGCGCTCGGCGTCGAGGGCTTCCGGCGGCTCACCGCGCGCGCGGCGCACGCGACCGCGGCGCTGGTCGCGGCGGTCGACGGCATCGAGGGGCTTCGGGTGGTCGGCGAGCCCACCGGTCCGCTGCTGGCGGTCGCGAGCGATGAGCGGATGCCTCCCGGCCGGCGCGTCGACCCGCATCACTGGGCGGATGCCGCGACCGCCGCCGGCTGGCGGCTGCAACTGCAGCCCGGCCTCCGCCAGAAGGGCGGCGGACCGCTGCCGCGGACGGCGCACCTCACCGTGACGCCCGTGACCGACGCAGTGCTCGACGAGCTCGTGCCCGCGCTCGTGCGCGCCGCCGACGAGGTGCGCGGCATCCCGCCCGTCGACGGTGCCGTCGTGCTCGCCGCGCTCGCGGGCGCCGACGGGCAGCTCACCGACGCGACGGGCGACGTGCTCGGCGCGGACCTGCTGGGCCCGGGCCCGGCCGGTGCCGGGCTGCTCGGTGCGGGGCTGTCAGGTGCGGGGCTCTCAGGCGCGGCGGCGACCTTGAGCGCCGACGCCGCGGCCGAACTCTTGCGCAGCTTCGGCCTGCTCGCCAGTGGGGGTGGCGCGCTGCCCGCCCAGCTCGCGCCCGTGCTCGCGCTCATGGAGACCCTGCCGCCGGAGCTCGCCGAGCCGCTCCTCATCGAGCTGCTCGCCCGGGTCGTCGAACCACGGTAGCCGCTGAGCGACGGAGGAGCACCCCATCCGTCGCTCGCTACTCGACCGACAGCCAGGGGTAGCATGCGCGCATGGTCATCAAGTTGGAGAACGTCGGGATCGCCGTGCGCGACCTCGACGCGACGATCGCCTTCTTCACCGATCTCGGGCTCACGGTGCTCGGCCGGGACACGATCAGCGGCGAGTGGGCGGACACGGCCGTCGGTCTCGACGGCAATCACGCGAGGATCGCGGTGCTCGAGACGCCGGGAGGTCAGGGTCAGCTCGAGCTCTTCGAGTACCTGCACCCCGACGCGATCGAGACCGAGCCGACGCTCCCGAACGAGATCGGCATGCACCGCGTCGCGTTCTCGGTCGACGACCTCGACGCCGCGCTCGAGATCGCCGCGAAGCACGGCTGTCATCCGCTTCGCGGCGTCGCGAACTACCAGGGCGTCTACCGGCTCACGTACCTCCGCGGCCCCAGCGGCATCCTGGTCATGCTCGCCCAGCAGCTCACCCCCTGACGCCGCCGCCCGTTGGTCGAGTAGCGAGCGCCGGCGAGCGTATCGAGACCTCGCACGCCTGCGTCGGCACGCGACCACCGGGTCTCGATACGCGTGCTCGTTCCTCGCTCGCTACGCGACCAACGGGGTCAGCCGAGCCCGCAGCGCTCGGTGAAGTAGGCGAAGAAGTCGTCCTTGAGCTGCTGGCCCGAGCGGAGCTCGTAGAGGCCCGACCAGCCGTCGCTCGTGGTGATCTCGAGCGGGATGATCGTGCCGCGCTTGTCCTCGGCGCCGGCGTGCTGGTCGCAGCGCGCGGGGCGCACGGGCAGCTCGATGGTCGTCGGGGGATCGGTCGCGGCGATGTCGGCCGTATACGGCCAGTTCAGACCGCCTTCGGCCGAGAGCAGCGTCGTGCCGAGGATCTGCGCGATCGAGAGCGAGCCGTCGCCGTCACCGGTCGGCTCGACCGCGATGTCGATCCAGGCCCGCTGCGCCTCGCCCGTGCCCTCGGTGCGGAGCCGCTCGGGCAGGGTGAACGTCGCGATCCGCTCGACGGAGCGTGCGAGGCATCCGGTCTCCTGCAGCCTCGCGAGCGTGTCGTACGGGTCGCCCGCCTCGACCGCGCCGCTCGCCGGGCCCGTCGCCGTCTGCAGCTCGAGGCCGATCGTCGCGGGCCCGGCATCGCCGTCACAGCGCACCGGTACGAGGTCGAGCCGCACCTGCACCGACTTGCCGGTCGACAGCTCCTTCGGGCCGTCGAGCACCATGCCGTCCTCGAGCCCCGGCGCGCTGACGTCGAGCCGGTCGATCGTGAGGTCGCCGTCGGTGCCGTTGTCGATCTGCACCACGAGCCGCCCGTCGACCACGTCCGACCGCGTCTGCAGCACGCTCGCCGTCACGCCCTCGGGCAGCGCCTCCGGCGCCTCGGCCGGCGTGCCGCAGCCCGCGAGCGTCACCGTCGCCGCGGCGGCGAATGCGAGCGCACGGGTCGCGCGTCTCGATCGACTCGCAGTGCGCGTCGCCAGCCCAGGCCTCGCCCCTCGTCCGGCGGCGTCCCGCACGGCCGCGGCTCGCGGCGCGCGCCGCTCCTGCGGAGTACGCGCGCCGGCCCGAGGCATCCGTCTACCTGACCGAGACGTCCAGCGGGCGGCCGCGCAGCGAACGCGACCGGGTCGCGAGTCGCGCGGCGACCTCCTCGATGGCGCGGGCTGCGGGATCGTCGGGCTCGGCCACGACCACGGGGCTGCCGTCGTCGCCGCCGCGGCGCAGCGCGACGCTGAGCGGCACGCTCGCGAGCAGCGGCACGGGCTGTTCCTGCCCTTCGGAGAGCCGGCGCGCGACCTCCTCGCCGCCGCCCGAGCCGAACAGGTCGACGAGTCCGCCGTCGGCTCCGGCGAACGCGGCCATGTTCTCGACCACGCCGATCACATGCTGGCCGGTCTGCCGCGCCACGACGCCCGAGCGCTCGGCGACGTCGGCCGCGGCCGGCTGCGGCGTCGTGACCACGACGACCTCGGCGTTCGGCAGCAGCTGGCCGAGCGAGATCGCGACGTCGCCGGTGCCGGGCGGCAGGTCGACGAGCAGCACGTCGAGGTCACCGAAGTACACGTCGGTGAGGAACTGCTGCAGCGTGCGGTGCAGCATGGGCCCGCGCCACGCGACCGCGACCGAGGACGCCCGGCCGCCGGGCTCGGTCGGCTCGACGAACATGCCGATCGAGATGACCTTCACGCCGTAGGCGACGGGCGGCAGGATCATCTCGTCGACGCGCGTCGGCCGGGCGGCGTTGCCGTGCTCGTCGACGAGCCCGAGCAGCCCCGGGATCGAGAACCCGTGCACGTCGGCGTCGACGAGCCCGACCGACAGCCCGCGCGCCGCGAGGGCCACCGCGAGGTTCGCGGTCAGCGTCGACTTGCCGACGCCGCCCTTGCCGCTCGTGACCGCGATCACGCGGGTCAGCGTGCCCGGACCGAACGGGTTGCCGCGTGCGGCGCGGCCGCCGCGCAGCCGTTCGGTGAGCGCCGCGCGCTGCTCGGGCGTCATGACCGACAGCTCGACGGTCGCGTTGCCCTCGCCCGCGACCGACTCCGCCGCCGTGCGCACGTCGCGTTCGATGCGGTCGCTGGCGGGACATCCGACGATCGTGAGCCGCACACCGACGTGCACGCGCCCGTCCTCGCCGGCCGTGACGCCCGCGACCATGTCGAGCTCGGTGATGGGCTTCCGGATCTCGGGGTCGATGACGCCGCCGAGCGCGGCGAGCACCGCGCGCTCGAGCTCGCCGGCGCGGTCGGTCTCGTCAGGTGGCAGGGGCGGATGCGGCACGCTCGGCGCCCTCCTGCTCGTCGCGTCGGTCGAGCTCCTCGACGATCGCGCGCAGCTCGGCGCGGATGAACTCCTTCGACGCCAGATCCTTCACCGCGAGCCGAAGGGCCACGACCTCACGCGCGAGGTACTCGGTATCGGCGAGGTTGCGCTCGGCACGCTGCCGGTCCTGCTCGATCTGCACCCGGTCGCGGTCGTCCTGCCGGTTCTGCGCGAGCAGGATGAGCGGCGCAGCGTACGACGCCTGCAGCGAGAGCACGAGCGTCAGCGCGATGAAGCCGAGCTCGATCGAGTCGAACCGCCACGGCTCGGGCGCGAACGTGTTCCACACCATCCAGAAGATGACGAACAGGGTGAGCCCGAGCAGGAACCACGGCGTGCCCATGGCACGCGCGACCCACTCGGTGAACCGGCCGAACCGGTCGCGGTCGCCTGATCCGCGGAAGGGCGCGGATCGGCGCAAACCCTTCGGGGTCTCGAATCGCCGGTCGTCGACGTCAGCGCGTGCCATCTCCTGCCCTCCTTCCGTGCGGGATGGGGATGCTCCCCGTGGCCAGCTGCGCGCGCGCGGTCGCGCGCTTGGTCAGCTCGTCATGCTCGTCGGGATGACTTCGCCAGTCATCGGGCAGCAGGTAGTCGAGGACGTCGTCGATGGTCACCACCCCGACGAGTCGATGCTTCTCGTCGACGACCGGCACCGAGACCAGGTCGTAGCTCGCGAGGATGCGGCTCACCTCGGCGGCCGACGTGTCGGCGCGCACGGGCTCGAGGCCCTGATCGGTGAGCGAGCCGAGCCGCTCGTGCGGCGGATACCGGAGCATCCGCTGGAAGTGCACCATGCCGAGGAACCGGCCCGTCGGCGGCTCGTACGGCGGAAGCGTCACGCAGACCGCGGCGCCGAGCGCGGGCGGCAGGTCGTGCCGCCGGATCATCGCGAGGCCCTCGGCGACCGTCGAGTCGGCCGACAGGATGATCGGCTCGGTCGTCATGAGCCCGCCCGCGGTGTCGGGGCCGTAGGCGAGCAGGAACCGCACGTCTTCGGCCTCTTCGGGCTCCATGAGCTCGAGCAGGTGCTCGCCGCGCTCCTCGGGCAGCTGCGCGATCAGGTCGGCCGCGTCGTCGGGCTGCATCTGGTCGAGGACGTCGGCCGCGCGGTCGTCGCCGAGCGCCGCGAGGATGTCGACCTGGTCGGCCTCCGGCATCTCCTCGAGCACGTCGGCGAGCCGGTCGTCGGGCAGCTCCTCGGCGACCTCGTGGCGTCGCTGCGGCGGCAGGTCGAGCAGCGTGTTCGCGAGGTCGGCGGGCTTCAGCTCGGAGTAGGTCGCGATGAGCTGCTCGGCGGACTGCGCCTCACCGCCCTTCGGCTGCGCCTCGCGCACCTCGCGCCACGTCACGTAGGCGGACTGGCCCTTCGAGAACGGCGACGCGCCCTTCGGCCGGCGCACGAAGAGCTGGGAGACCTCCCACTCGCCGGGCTCCTGCTCCTCGATCGCGACGTCTTCGATCGTCGCGCCGCCCGAGCCGTCGTTGAAGACGACCTTGCGCCCGAGCATCTCGGCGATGAGCCGCACCTCGCCGCCGCGCTGCTCGAAGCGGCGCAGGTTGATGAGGCCGGTCGTGATGACCTGACCGCCGCTGATCGACGTGACACGACCGATCGAGAGGAACACGCGGCGCTTGCCGGGGATCTCGACGATCAGCCCGACGACGCGCGGCGAATCGGACTTGCGGTACACCACGAGGACGTCGCGAACCCGGCCGACCCGATCCCCGGCGGGGTCGAAGACGGCGCTCCCGGCGAGCCGGGCGACGAAGACTCTCGTGGCGCTCACGCCTACCAACTTAGCCCCAGCGGGTCCGAACGAGCCGAGAGCCGGGCTGCCGTGAAAGAATGAACCGATGACCAGCCAGTCGCCGTTCGGAGGCCGCATGGCCCGCGCGTTCCCGACCCTGCCGAAGGGCGAGACCGTCGCGAGCTTCGAGACCTACCAGGAGGCGCAGGCGGCGGTCGACCGGCTCGCCAAGGCCGAGTTCCCTGTGCGTGAGCTCGCGATCGTCGGCACCGACCTCACGTCGGTCGAGCGCATCACGGGCAAACTGACCTGGGGTCGCGGCGCGGGCGCCGGTGCACTCTCCGGCGCCTGGTTCGGCACGTTCCTCGGCCTGCTGTTCTTCATCTTCTCGCCGACCGGCGCCGGGCTCGGCATCCTCGCCGCCGCGGTGCTCATCGGTGCCGGCTTCGGCATGATCTTCGGGCTGGTGTCGTACTCGCTCAACCGGCGCCGGCGCGACTTCACGTCGGTCATGCAGGTGCTCGCGACCCGCTACGCGATCATCGCCGACCCCGCGCACGTCGCGCGGGCGCGCGACGTGCTCGGCGTCGGCGCACCCGCGCCCGAGGCGCCGGCCGCGCCGGCGCACGAGGGCGAGCCGCGCACGTACGGCGAGGCGCAAGACGCCGCGCGGCGCGGCCAGGCGACGGATGCCTCCGCAGAGCCGCCGCGCTACGGCGAGCGGCTGCCCGCCCCGACCGACGACCCCTCGTCGATGGACTGACCCCGCGCTGGTCGAGTAGCGAGCGAGGAACGAGCACGCGTATCGAGACCTGGTGACCGGGTCTCGAGAGCGGGTCATCGGGTCTCGATACGCTCGCTGGCGCGTAGCTCACTCGACCAGCGGGTGGGCGTCGCCACTTCGTGTCGGCGCTACTCGACCAGCGGGCGGATGGGTCAGCGCTGTGCGCTGCGGACCCAGGCCTCGACCTCGTCGGCCGTGCGGGGGATGCCGGCCGAGAGGTTCACGGCGCCGTCCTCGGTCACGAGGATGTCGTCCTCGATGCGCACGCCGATCCCGCGGAACTCCTCGGGCACGGTGAGGTCGTCGGGCTGGAAGTACAGACCGGGCTCGATCGTGAACACCATGCCCGGCTCGAGCACGCCGTCGAGGTAGAGCTCGCGGCGCGCCTGCGCGCAGTCGTGCACGTCGAGGCCGAGGTGGTGGCTCGTGCCGTGCACCATGTACCGCCGGTGGAACTGGTTCTCGGGTTCGAGGCTCTCCTCGCCCGAGACCGGGAGCAGACCCCACTCGGCGGTGCGCATCGCGATCACGCGCATGGCCGCGGCGTGGATCTCGCGGAACACGGCACCGGGGCGCACGACCTCGAACGCGGCATCCGCCGCCTCGCGCACGGCCTCGTAGATCATGCGCTGCACGTCGGAGAACGTGCCGTTCACCGGGAAGGTCCGCGTGATGTCGGCGGTGTAGTAGCTGTCCATCTCGACGCCCGCGTCGAGCAGCACGAGGTCACCGGGGACCACGGGCCCGTCGTTCCGCGTCCAGTGCAGGATGGTCGCGTGCGGGCCGGCGGCGGCGATCGACGCGTACCCGACGTCGTTGCCGTCGAGCCGCGCGCGGGTCGCGAACACGCCTTCGATCACGCGCTCGCCGCGGACCTCCGACGCGATGCGGGGGAGCTCGGCGAGCACCTCGGTGAAGCCGCGCGCGGTCGCATCGACCGCGGCGCGCAGCTCGGCGACCTCGAACTCGTCCTTCACGAGCCGGAGCTCGGAGAGCACGCGTGCGAGCTCGGCGTCCGGCTCATGGTCGTCGCCGACCTCGATGCTGAACGGGGCGTCGACGGCGTTCGTCGAGAGCGCCTGCTCGGCCGCGAACCGGATGCGCGCATGGTCGACGCGCTCCGTGACCGCCGGGTCCGCCTCGCGGACGACCAACGCGGTGGTGTCGAGGTGGTCGACGACGCCGGCGAAGTCGCCGATGTCGCGGGTCGCGACGGCGAGGTCGGCTGCGACGTGGTCGAGCGAGGGCCGGGGACCGATCCAGAACTCGCCGATCGCCGGGTTGGCGTAGAACTCGTCGGAGTCGCGGCCCGCGCGCTCACGGAAGTACACGGTCGCCGTGTGGCCGTCGTCACCCTCGCCCGCGCGCGGCTCGAGCACGAGCACGGCGCCGGGCTCGGCGTCGGACCCCCAGCCGGTCAGGTGCGCGAACGCCGAGTGCGCCCGGAACGGGTAGTCGGTGTCATTGGCGCGCTGCTTCATGTCGCCCGCGGGAATGATGAGCCGGACCCCGGGGAACGCGGCCGAGACGGCGGCCCGCCGGGCGGCGGCGTACGCCGCCTGCGGGCGCGCCGACGGGAGCGGCTCCTCGCGTTCGGCCCAGCCGGTCGAGAGGTAGTCCTTGAAGCGGTCGGAACCGGGCGTCGTCGACCGGTTCGCGGTGCGATCGGATGCCTCGCTCGCACCCTCTGCTGGAACGGCGGCCGCGGTCGTCTCACGAGTGTCGGACATGCCGTCCATTCTCGCACCCGCCGTCACGACCGGCGAAGGTCAGGAGCCGGCGCGGACGAGCGTGGTCACGATGGGACGGTGGTCGCTGCCGGCCTGATCGAGCTCGCCGACGACCCGGAACGTCGAGACCTTCCAGTTCGGCGTCGCGAGCACGTGGTCGATCGGGCTCCCGAAGAACTCGGGCACGTCCGTCGGCCAGGTGCCGACGCCGGCCGCGCCACCGTCGAGGGCCGCATCGTGGCACCGCCCGAGGTCGCCGCCGTCCACCCCGCGCCCCGCGAAGTGGTCGAGCGTCGCGTTGAAGTCGCCCGCGAGGATGACGTCCTCACCCGCGCACTGCTCGGCGAGCCAGTCGAGGTCGCTCCGCCAGTTCCGCAGCTCCCACCGGATCGGCGCGACCGCGTGCACCGCGACGATGCGCGGGCCATCGCCGCTCACCGGGTCGGCCACCACGCTCGGGAGCGTGTTCGTATTGTCGGGCGGGCCGGGCCACGCCGCCGAGCTCACCTCGTAGTCCCCGAGATCGGGGCTGATGAGCAGCGTGGTCGAGCGGGCCTTCGCGATCTCGTCGTAGGCGAGCGTGTGCACCCACATGGGCCGGCCGCCCTCGCGCATCGCGATCGCGACCTCCTCGCCGAGCGGCGCCGTGGTCTCGGGGAGCGAGATGACGTCGGCGCCCTCGCGCAGCGCCAGGTCGACGATGGTCTGCGCGTCGGGCACCTCGCCGAGCGTGTTCCACGCGAGCACGGTCACCTTCTCGACCGGGTCGGCTGCGGCGTGCGAGGCATCCGTCTGCCCGAGGCCGCGTGCCGACAGGACCGCGACGTTGCCGACCGCGAACAGCGCGAGCACCGAGGCCATGGCGATGCCGAACCAGCGCGTGCGTCGCGGGATCGCGATCAGCGCGAAGACCACGGCGAGCACGACACCCGCGGTCGCGGCCGTGCCGCGGAGCGCGACCACGTGCGTGGCGATCCACTGGTTCTGAAGCCCGAAGGCCTGCGGCCAGAGCAGGACGGCGGCGACGACGGCGGCCACCAGCACGGCGGTCCATCCGAGGAGGCGGGCACACATCCCGATCACCCTAACGACGGCGGCTGGAAGTCTCCCGCGTGCGCCGCCGCGGACATGCGCCGCGGCGGGCCCGCGAGGCGGGGCGTGCCGAGGGTCGCCGTCGATAGCATGGAGAGATGCCCGCCGTCTCGAGCCCTGCCGGTGCCTCGCCCGTGGGCGCAGCGCCCCTGGGTGCTGCCGACCTGCACGTGCACTCGAACGTGTCAGACGGCACCGAGACGCCCGCGACGCTCATGGCCGAGGCGGCGGACGTCGGGCTCGCCGCGCTCGCCCTCACCGACCATGACGCGACGACGGGCTGGGCCGAGGCCGCGGACGCGGTCGAACGCACGGGCGTCGCGCTCATCCCCGGCATGGAGCTGTCGACCCGCGACGGATTCGTCAGCGTGCACGTGCTCGGGTACCTGTTCGACCCGTTCGACGAGACCCTGCTCGCCGAGACCGCACGCATCCGCGAGTCGCGGCTCACGCGCGCGGAGACGATCGTGCGGAGGATCTCGCGCGACTACGACCTCACCTGGGACGACGTGCTCGAGCAGACCGCCGAAGGCGCGACGATCGGCCGGCCGCACATCGCCGACGCGCTCGTCGCGCGCGGGCACGTCCCGAACCGTTCGGCGGCGTTCGCGGGCATCCTGCATCCCCGCAATGGGTACGCCCAGCCGCACTACGCGCCCGACCCCGTGACGGGCGTCCGGCTCATCCGCGCGGCGGGCGGCGTGCCGGTGCTCGCGCACCCGGGCACCCGGGGCGCCGAACGCATCGTCGCCGAGCACCGGCTCAGGCAGCTGGCCGACGCCGGGCTCTTCGGCATCGAGGTCGACCACCCCGAGAACCTGCCCGACGCGAAGGCCCGCCTGCGCGAGCTCGCACCCCGCTACGGCCTCGAGATCACCGGCTCGAGCGACTACCACGGCACAGGCAAGACCAACCGCCTCGGCGAGCACCGCACCGCCGCCGAGGTCGTCGCGAGGCTGATCGCGGAGGGCACCGGTAGCTCGCCCGTGCTGCCCTCACCCCCGCTGGTCGAGTAGCGCGCGAGGGACGAGCACGCGTATCGAGACCCGGTGGTTGCGCGCCGGCTTCGGGGTGCGGGGTCTCGATACGCTCGCTGCGCTCGCACCTCGACCAGCGGAGGGGGTCGGCGCGCGACGCGGACTCAGCCCTGCTGGGCGGGGGCGGCCTGCCCGTTGCCCGAACCGCCCGAGCGGCGCCGACGGCGCCGGCGGGGCGCGGCGTTGCCGTCGTGGTGCTCGCGCCCCTGGCCGTCGTGCGTCCCGGATCCGGGATCCTTCGGCGCCGAGGCATCCGTCGACGTCTCACCGTTCGCGGGCTGGCCCTGCGACGACCCGCCGCGGGTGCGGCGACGCGTGCGGCTGCGACCGCCGCCCTCGCCCTGGCCGCCCTCGCTGCGACCGGCGGTCGCCGCGCGCGGCGGCGCGGCCTTCGCCGCGGCCGGCTTGAGCCGGCCCTTCGTGCCCTCGGCGATGTCGAGGTCGGTGTACAGGTGCGGGCTCGACGAGTACGTCTCGGTCGGCTCGGGCTGCCCGAACTCGAGTGCGCGGTTGATGAGCGCCCACTTGTGCAGGTCGTCCCAGTCGACGAACGTGACCGCGATGCCGGTCTTGCCCGCGCGGCCCGTACGGCCCGCGCGGTGCAGGTAGGTCTTGTCGTCGTCGGGGATGGTGTGGTTGATGACGTGGGTCACATCGTCGACGTCGATGCCTCGCGCCGCGACATCCGTCGCGATCAGCACGTCTTTCTTGCCGGCCTTGAACGCCGCCATCGCGCGCTCGCGCTGATCCTGGTTCAGGTCGCCGTGCACGGCCGCGGCGTTGAAGCCGCGGTCGTTGAGCTCTTCCACGAGCTTCGCCGCCGCGCGCTTCGTGCGCGTGAAGATCACGGTCTTGCCGCGGCCCTCGGCCTGCAGGATGCGCGCGATCACCTCGTCCTTGTCGAGCGAGTGCGCGCGGTAGACCAGGTGCTTGATGTTCGCCTGGGTGAGGCCCTCGTCGGGGTCGTTCGCGCGGATGTGGATCGGCTTCGACATGAAGCGGCGCGCGAGCGCGACGATCGGCCCGGGCATGGTCGCCGAGAACAGCATGGTGTGACGCACGGCCGGGGTCTGCGCGAACAGCTTCTCGATGTCGGCGAGGAAGCCGAGGTCGAGCATCTTGTCGGCCTCGTCGAGCACCATCTCCTGCACGTTCTTGAGGCTCAGCAGACGCTGGCTCGCGAGGTCGAGCAGCCGGCCGGGAGTGCCGACGACGATCTGCGCGCCGGCCTTGATCTGCTCGATCTGGCCCTCGTACGCCTTGCCGCCGTAGATCGAGACGACCTTGGTGGGCCGGTTCGAGGTCGCGAGCTCGAGGTCTTCGCTCACCTGCACCGCGAGCTCGCGGGTCGGGACGACGATGAGCGCCTTCACGCCGGGCTCGGGCTCGTCGCCGAGCCGCTGGATGAGCGGCAGGCCGAATCCGAACGTCTTGCCGGTGCCGGTCTTGGCCTGGCCGATGATGTCCTGCCCGGAGAGGGCGAGGGGGATGGTCTGTTCCTGAATGGGGAAGGGCTCGGTGATGCCCTTCGCGGCAAGCGCGTCGACGATGTCTGACGCGATGCCGAGGTCGGTGAACGAAGTCACGATTCCGCCTGTCGGTGTCGCAAAGCATGGGTGCGCGCTGTGTCCTCAGGCGCACGGCACGCGGTTCCATTGCCCGCGTATACCCGTCCAGCCTAACCGAGATGGCCATGCCGCCTTGGTTATGCTGTCCTGCGTGGTGTTGTGGTCCGCTCGTCGGGGTCCGCGCGACGTCGAGCGGGTCCGTCCCCGGGTCGCGCCGGCCGCGCTGACGCGCGTCGACTTCACCGAGCTCGTCCCGGAGCCGATCGCGTTCCTCGGCCAGGCCGCGCACATCCAGCTCGAGACGTTCGAGGCTCTCGCCAAGGCCGTGGCCTCCGCGCCGACGCTCGGCGCCAAGGAAGGGCTGTCGGCGGCGGCGGGTGTCGCGCTCCGCAAGCATCACGCGCTGATCGCCGAGCTGCGCCGCGCCGGCGCCGAGCCGGTCGAGGTGATGGCCCCGTTCACGCCCGTGACCGACCGGTTCCGCGAGGCCGTCGCGCGCGCCGACTGGTATGAGCTGCTGCTGACGATCCATGTCACGGCCGGCATGCTGGATGACTTCTTCGCCCGCCTCGCCGCGGGCCTGCCGAACGAGCTCGCGGGGCGCGTGCGCGCCATCCTCGAGCGGCGAGGTGCCGACGAGCGCGGCGTCGAGGGCCGTGGCGCCGACGGGCGCGGCGTCGACGGGCGCGGCGTCGACGACGTGCTCAGGCGCGAGCTCGAACGAGCCATCGCCGAGCAGCCGGGTCTCGCCGACCGCCTCGCGCTGTGGGGCCGCAGTCTCGTGGGCGACGCGCTGCTCGTCGCGCGTTCGGCGCTCCGCGCCGCCGAGCCGCCCGGGCGCGGCGACGAGGACGTCGAGCCGGTGTTCACCGAGCTCATCGCCGAGCACACGCGCCGCATGGACGCGCTCGGGCTCACCGCGTAACCGGGCGACCGGCTCAGGCTGCTCGCGGCGAACGTGCGGGGCCTGGACGTCGACGCGCGTTGCCGGACCGCGTCCCCATCTGGCGCACTCGCGTGATAGTGGTATATTGAAGCATTGCTCACCGTCGAGTTGGAGTGTGTGGTGCGGATTCGTGGCGCTGGCTGTGCGGGGCGTATTGGCCGGAGCGTCGTGGGCGCAGCGGTATCCGGTGCTCTGGTCGTGGGTGCGGTCTCGCCGGTCTGGGCGGGCGAGACGGATGCTCCGGGCGCGCCGCCGACGGTCGAGCTGGGGTCGTTCGGCGTCGGCGACGGGCTCGAGGGCGCCGTGCACGAGGCCGACGGCTCGTTCGGCGTGGTGATCCCGGCCGGCGGCCTGAACCTGTCGTGGGACTCGCGGGTGCCGGCCGACCGGTACGGGTTCGGGGCGGGGTGGGGGCTGGGGTTCGCCGTCGTCGACGTGGTCGGCGGGGTGCGGGTCTTCCCGGCCTCGGGCGACGTGTTCGAGGCGGCTGATTCGGTGCCGTCGGGTCTGCTCGGGTACGCGGGCGGCGATGTGGTGTTCCGGCAGACGCCGGGGGGCGTGCTGCCGGGCCGCGCCGATGGCGTGGTCGGCGAGACGCGGGTCGCGTTCGAGCTGCACGAGCTGGGCGGCGCGGTGACGTACTTCGACGCCGCGGGCGACCCGGTGGCGAAGATCACCGCGGGCGGTGACCGCTCGGACTGGCGCTGGGCCGAGGGCGGCTCGCATCGGCTGACGTCGGTCGTGAGCGTCGACGGCGTGATCACCGAGCTGGACTGGTCGGACCCGGGCGCCGTGCTGATCCGTCCTGGCGCGAACGTGCCGGCCGACGGCGGCGGCGCGGGTGCCTGGCGCATCGAGCTGGATGCGGGCCGGGTCGCCGCCGTGACGGATCCGGTCGGTGGGCGGAGCATGGTCGGGTACGACCGTGCCGGGCGTGTGGTCCGGCTCGTGTCGGGATCCGGCGCGGTGACCACGGTGGTGTGGCGGTCCGATCTGGACGGGGTGTCGCGCGTGGATCGCATCGGCGTCGCCGACCGGTCCGGGACCGAGTTGAGCTCGAGGCAGTGGCGGCAGGTGGACGGGGTGCTGCCCTCGGGCTGGCCGCTGACGGATGCGGCGGGGCCGGCCGGCGCTGCGGGGGCGGCCGGCGCTGCGGGGGCGGCCGCCGCGGCCGGCCCCGCTGGTGCCCGCTCGGTCGAGGTCTCCGACGGCACGACGCGCGTCGTCTCTTCGTTCGACGAGTGGGGCCGCCCCTCGGGCAAGCGGGCGATGGTCACGTCGGCTTCGGGCGAGCTCGTGCTGCAGGAACAGGAGTTCAGCTACCCCGAGGGCGACCCCGCCGGCACGGGCGACGCGACACGGCGGCCGATCGCGGCCGAGGTGCGGTCCCACGACGCGGCCGGGGGCGTCCGATCGGCCGGCGAGTCGTATGCGTACGACGAGCTCGGGCGGATGACTCGCCGGGAGTCCGCCGATGGAACGGTGCTCGAACGCGAGTACGACCCGGAGGTCCCGGCCGGCCGTCTGCTGCCGGTCGGGTTGCCGGTGTCGGAGACGTCGACCGCGGCCGACGGGTCGGTGACGTTCTCGAGCACGGTGCTCGACGAGAGCCGCACCATCCCGGTCCTCGTGGAGCAGGGCATGCAGGCTCCGGGCGCCGAACGGGTGGTCACGGGCCGCGCCGAGTACACCGCGCAGGACGGCGTGATCGTCGAGGCGCGCGCGTTCCCGGGCGGGGATGCGAGCGCGACGCCGATCGTGACCCGCTGGCACGAGACGATCGATCTGGACCGCGGCGTGCGAGCCGTCTCCGAGACGATCGCCGCGGGCACCCACCTCGAGGCCACCACGTCGTCGGTGGCCTCGCTGGTGCACGGCGGAGCCCTGGAGTCGACCGACGTGCTCGGTCACACCTCGTCGGCCGAGTACGACGAGGCGGGCCGGCCCGTCGCGGGCACCGACGGCACCCGGTACGAGTGGGATGCCGCGAACCGGGAGACCGGGCAGATCCTCGCCGACGGCACCCGCATCGACACCGCGTACTGGGCCGACGGCACCAGAAAGGCCCGCACCACCTCAGCCGGGTCCACGACCTACTACTGGGACGGCGCCACCCTGATCAATGATGCGCACATCACCGATGTCGAAGCGCAACCGGACGGCGTCGCGTCGTACCTGATCGGGTCGTTCCGGCACGCGCGCACGACACTCGCGGACGACGCGGACGCCACCGAGTCGCGGTACTACACGACCGACCGGCACGGGAACGTCACCGAGCTGACTGACCCGGCCGGGGCACTCGCGGGCGGGTACACGTACTCCGACTATGGCGTCGCCGAGGTCGGCGACCAGCTCGCCGGGCCGGCCGAGGCGGGCGCGATGGGACCATTGACGACCAATCCGTTCCAGTACGCCTCCGAGTACACGCACGCCGACGGCACCCAGTTCCTCAGCGAGCGCACGTACGACCCGGGCCAGATGGGCTTCACGAGCAAAGACGTGGAGGCGTTGCACGATCAGTTCGGGTACGCCAACGCGAACCCGATCATGCTCGTCGACCCCTCCGGGCGGAACGCGATCGCGGACGGGTTCGCGTTGGCGTTCAACGGGATCGGCATCGTCGGCGGGCTGGTCGGTGCCGCGTACGCCCTGGGCAGTGCGTTCAGCGGCGGGGGGATCGGGCTGCTGATCCTCGGGGTGACGTCCGCGCTGTTCGGGGCCGCCGATGCGGTGTTCAGCGGCATCGAGGTCGCCTCGATCGTGAACGGCACCAGGTTCATGTCGGACACGGCCGCGGTCGGCGTCGGGGCTGCCCTCGCCGTCGGCGGGGTCCTGCTCGGCGGCATCGGTTCGTACCTGGGGCGTGCGGGCGCGAGGGCGAGCGCGAGTGCTCCCGCCGTGCCCGCGGGCGGTGGGGTGGTCGCGAACGACGCCAAAGCGGTCCAGCAGGCTCCGATCGACGAGGTTCCGGCCCCGGGTCCTGCCCCGGCCGAGGTCGAAATCGTGGAAGAGCTCCCGGGCCAGGTCCAGGGGCCGGCCCCAGTGCCCGCGGCCTTCGATGTGCATGCAGAACCGACTCCGCTTCCCTTCGCAACCTTCGCGGTCAGCTACCCACGGTCGAGGGCCGAGATGGCCGCGGACGCGCATCGGACCGCCGTGTACTACACCACCCCACGGCCATACGATGAGTTTGCATCGAGGCTCTTCAAGAAAAGGCAGCTCTGGGAGGACGACGAGGATATTCCGCTCGATATCATGCACAATGTCCTGGTCAAGCTGACGAGCCATCGAAAGAAGACGCCCAACTCTGCCTTCTCCGCGCAGTCTCAGGTACGAATTGACACGCTCCTCAACATCGCCATGGGCTTCACCGGGCGCAACCTCGGGATGCTCAACGGGTTCCTCTTGCACGTGTACGATGCGGCGGCCTTCACGGCACTCGGCGGTGTCAAATCGGTGATCTCGGCGAACAAGAGCTTCGATGCCACGTTCGCGGCCCTGGACGAACTGTACGAGTTGACACGGAACCTTCCAGCAGAGGCTGCAAGATTCGCCGAGGGGGTCAGCGCCGCGCGGGACGCGGCGAGGTCGATGTTCCGCAAGTACTGAGCGGGACCCGCGCTGACGCGCTCCGCGTCAGCGGGCGCTCGCGAGCCGTTCGAACAGTGCGGCGTCGGCACGCTCGCGGCGCGGGCCGATGACGAGCGGCACGGCCACGGACGCGAGGCCGGCGACGACGAGCGACACGACCCAGATCCATCCGCCGTCCCAGGCCCAGCCGAGCCAGGTCAGCGCGACCCAGACGACCGCGGCAACGGCCGCGCCGACCGCGGGCACGAGCACGGTGCCGTACGTGTGCCGGCGGGGCAGCGCGTAGCGCGCGGCGAGGCCGAGGATGGCGCCGCCGAGCGTCACGAACAGCAGTTCCATCAGCCGACGAACCCGATGCGGCGCGACTCCTCCGACCCGATCTCGACGTAGGCGAGCGCGGCCGCGGGGATCACGAAGACATTGCCCTTGGCGTCCGCCAGGTTCAGCACCGCGGCCTGCCCCGAGAGCGCCGCCTCGACGGCCTGCTGGATCTCGGCGGCCGTCTGCGACGACTCGAAGCCGAGTTCACGGGGGGAGTTCTGGATGCCGATGCGAACGTCCACAGTCTGCCTTTCTGTCGGTGCTTGCAAGACTATGACACCCGCGCCTGGTGCGTCCGGACGTTCACTGTCGGCAGAACCCCTTATGGTGACGGCATGCACCTCGGCACCAGCGTCATCGAGTCCGGCCACGTCGACCGTCTCGTCGTCGGCGACCCGGTCCGGCAGCGCGTGCTCGGGCTCCCCGACGACGTGTCGGCGGCCGTGTTCGGGGCACCTGGCACGGGCAAGACGACGCTCGCGGTCGAGCTCGTCGCCGAACGCGTCGAACGCCGTGGCTACGAGCCCGACGAGGTGCTCGTCGTGACCGCGAGCCGCGCGACGGCGACGGCGCTGCGCGACCGGCTCGCCGTGCGGCTGGGGCTCACGACGCGCGGCCCGCTCGCGCGCACCGCGAACTCGATCGCATTCCAGCTCGTGCGCGCGGCGACGGGCGAGCCCGTGACCCTGCTCACGGGATCCGAGCACGACCAGCTCATCGCCGAGCTGCTCGAGGGCGGCGTGAGCGACGGTGGCGGGCCGGCCTGGCCCGACCCGTTCACCGACGACGTGCGCCGCCTGCGCGGATTCCGCGCCGAGCTCCGCGAGCTGCTCATGCGCGCGGTCGAGCATGGCGTCGACGGCGCTGGGCTCCGCCGCCTCGGCGAGGTCGCCGGCCGGCCCGAGTGGGTCGCCGCGGGCGCGTTCCTCGACGAGTACGCCGACGTGAAAGAGCTCGTACGCGGCGCACAGTTCGACTCGGCCGAGCTCGGCGCGTACGCGGCCGCGGTCGTCGCGTCGGCCGGGGCCGACGCACCGAGCCTGCTCGGCACGCTCGCGCGCCTCAGGCTCATCGTCGTCGACGATGCGCAAGAGGCGACCCAGGCGACCGCCGCGCTGCTCTCGGCGTTCGCCGCCCGCGGGGTCTCGGTCATCGCGCTCGGCGATCCCGACGTGGCGAGCAACGGCTTCCGCGGCGGCCGGCCCGAGCTGCTCGGCTCACTCGGCCGGCTGCTGCCAGGGCGACCCGTCGAGCGCATCGAGCTCGACCGGGTCAGGCGCGGGCGGCCCGAGCTGCGCGGCATCGTGGCCGACGTCACGGCCCGCATCGGCACCGCCCTCGGCGGCACGCACCGCGCGGCCGAGGTCGCGGTCACCGGCGACGAAACGGTCGACGACGCGCAGGTCGACGTCGACGCGGGCGTCGATGGCCAGCCAGGCGCCGCCGGCGAGGGCGAACGGATGCCTCGGCCGGTGCTCGGCATCGAGGCGCCGTCGCACGCGGCCGAGTGCCAGTCGGTCGCGGCACTGCTGCGCGAACAGCATCTGCTCGGTGGCATCCCGTGGTCGGACATGGCCGTGGTGCTCCGGTCGGGCGGCGACGTGCCGGCCTTCGAGCGCGGGCTCGCGCTCGCCGACGTGCCGACCGCGGGCGCGGTGGCCCGGGTGCCGCTGCGCGACGCGCCCGCCGCGGCCGCGCTGCTGGCTGCGGCCTCGCTCGCGCTCGACCGAGAGCCGCTCACGGCCGAGCTCGCGGTGTCGCTGCTCACGGGCCCGCTCGGGCGGCTCGACGCCGTCGGGCTGCGCCGGCTCCGCCTCTCGCTCAGGCATGAAGAGCTCGCCGCCGACGGCGATCGAACCGCCGACGAGCTGCTCGTCGACGCGCTCGGCGCGCCCGGCGGGTTCGAGACCATCGACGCGGCGCCCGCCCGCCGCGCGGGCCGCCTCGCCAAGCTGCTGGCCGCGGCGCGCGCCGTCGCCGGGCGCTCGGGCACGATCGAAGAGGTCCTGTGGGCGCTGTGGGACGGCAGCGGCCTCGCCGCAGAATGGGCCGCGCAGGCGGCCGGCACGGGCGTCCTCGCCGACGAGGCGAACCGCGCGCTCGACGCGGCCGTCGCGCTGTTCGCCTCGGCGCAGCGGTTCGTCGAGCGCGAGCCCGGCGCGCCGTCGGCGAGGTTCGTCGAAGAGGTGCTCGCGAGCGAGCTGCCCGAGGACTCCCTCGCGCCGCAGCGGAGCGCCGAGACGGTGTTCGTCGGCACGCCCGCGGCGCTCGTGGGGCGTGAGTTCGCCCTCGTCGTCGTCGCGGGCCTTCAAGAGGGCGTGTGGCCGAACCTGCGCCCGCGCGGCACGCTGCTGCACTCCGCGCTGCTGCCCCGGGCGGTGGCCGCCGTGCGGGCCGGTGAGCCCGCCCCGCAGCCCGAGGGCGCGGCCGAGGCGCGCGCCTCGGTGCGCAGCGACGAGCTCCGCCTGTTCGCGCTCGCGGTGTCGCGCGCCACGCAGCAGCTCGTGCTGTCGTGCACGTCGAACGACGATGAGCAGCCCTCGGTGCTGATGGCCTATGCGTCCGAGCGGCTCCGGCCGACGCGACGCCGGCCGTTGCACCTGCGCGGCATGGTCGGCGCGCTGCGCGCCGACCTTGCGGAGGCCGCCCGCCGTGGCTCAGGCCTCGCCGGCGGGCCGGCGGATGCCTCGGCCGCGGTGCACCCGCGCGACACCGCCGCACGCGAGGCGGCCGCCGCGCTCGCCCGGCTCGCCGAGGAGGGCATCCCGGGCGCGCACCCCGACGAGTGGTACGGCCTGCGCGAACCCTCGACCACCGCGCCCCTCGTCGACCTCGACGGCGACCCTGAAGCGCTCGTCGACGTCTCACCGTCGCAGATCGACCGCGCCGAGGAGTCCGCGCTGGGCTGGTTCGTCGACCACGTCGCGTCGCCGCCGTCGGGTCTCGCCGCGTCGATCGGCACGATCGTGCACGCGGTCGTCGAAGCGGCGGGTGACCGCACCGGCGACGACCTCGGGGTCGAGGCGCTCTGGTCGGAGGTCGAGCGGCGGCTCGCCGAGCTGCGGATCGAGTCCGGCTGGGTGGCCGAACGCGAGCGACGTGGCGCGCGTCGCATGACCGAGGGCGCTGCGGCGTATCTCGCGGCGTTCGTCGACGACGGCAAGGTGCTGCTCGGCGCCGAAGGGCGGTTCTCGATCGTCGCCGGCCGGGCCCGGGTCACGGGCACGATCGACCGCGTCGAGGCCTCGGCCGACGGCACGACCGTGATCGTCGACCTCAAGACCGGGCGCACTCCGCCGAGCGGGCCCGAGACCGCCGCACACCCGCAGCTTGCGGCGTACCAGCTCGCCGCGCGTGGCGGCGAGGTGCCGAACGCCGGCCGCCACGGTGGCGCCAAGCTCGTCTACGTCGCGAAGCCGACCGCCTCCACGAACTACACCGAGCGCGCGCAACAGCCGTTCGACGACGACGCCGAGCACGCCTTCCTCGAACGTCTCGACCGGGTGGCCCGCACCATGGCGGCCGCCGAGTTCGAGACGTCGGCCGAGCTCCCGTTCCGGTCGCGGTTCTCGGCCTGGCACTACCGGGTGCAGATCGTGCCGGCGGTGTCGGCGTGAGCGGCATCGCCACCCGGCATATCTCCGCAGCCGAGATCGCCGAGCGGCTCGGACTGCACGCGCCGACGCCCGAGCAGCGCGCCGTCATCGAGGCGACCCCCGCGGGAAGACACCTCGTCGTCGCAGGTGCCGGGAGCGGCAAGACCGAGACCATGGCGAACCGCGTCGTGTGGCTGCTCGCGAACGGCCACGTCGACGTGCCCGAGGTGCTCGGCCTCACCTTCACCCGGAAGGCGGCCGGCGAGCTCGCCGAACGGATCCGGGAGCGGGTCGCCCAGCTCGTCGACGGCGGCATCGCCGAGCTCGACCTCGATCCGCTCGAGGGCGCCGCGGTCGGCACCTACCACTCGTTCGCGAGCGCCATCTACCGCGAGCACGCCCTGCTCATCGGGCGCGAGCCCGACGCGGCGGTGCTCGGCGAGGCATCCGCATGGCAGCTCGCGCGACAGGTCGCCGCAGACTCGGCCGACCCGCGCCTGATCGAGCTCGACCTCAGCCTCGACCGGGTCACCGCCGCGGTCCTCTCGCTGAGCCGGGCGCTCGCCGAGAACGTCGCCGACCACCGTGACGTGCTCGCCTGGACGCGCGACTTCCTCGCGATGGCGGACCTGCCGATCGGGCGGCCGCGCAAACGCACACCGTTCGAGTCCTTCACGAAAGCCCTCGGAGTGGTCGACGCGCTGCCGCCGCTGCTCGAGCTCGCCGACGCGTACGCGTCGGCCAAGCGCGACCGCGGGTACGTCGAGTTCAGCGACCAGGTCGCCCTGGCACTCACGATCTGCCGGCAGCACCCCGAGGTCGTCGCCGGGTACCGCGAGCGCTACCGCTCGGTGCTGCTCGACGAGTACCAGGACACGAGCGTCGTGCAGACCCGGCTGCTCGCGGCGCTCTTCACCGGGACGCCCGTGATGGCCGTGGGCGACCCCGACCAGTCGATCTACGGCTGGCGCGGCGCGAGCGCGGCGAACCTCGCGCGCTTCGGAGACGACTTCGGTGGCGACGCCGAGCTCTTCGACCTCTCGACCAGCTGGCGCAATCCGCGCGTCGTGCTCGATGCCGCCAACACGCTCATCGCCCCGCTCGACTCGGGCGTCGCGAAAGCCCCGCTCGCGGCGTCGCCGTTCGCCGCAGAGGGCCGCGTCGAGGTCGCCTGGCACGAGACCATTGAAGACGAGGCGGTGCACGTGGCGGAGTGGTTCGCCGCGCGCGTGCTCGCCCGCTCGGCAACCGGCCCTCGCGACCGCTCCGGCGACGGCGCCGCCGCTGCCGCTCCCGGCATCCCGGCGAGCGGCGCGCTGCTGTGCCGTACGTTCTCGCACGTCGGCCTCTTCACCCACGCGCTGCGGCAGCGGGGCGTGCCCGTGCACGTGCTCGGTGTCGCCGGGCTGCTCGACCAACCCGTGATCGCCGACCTCGTCTGCGCGCTGCGCGTGCTGCACGACCCGACCGCGGGCGCCGAGCTCATCCGGCTGTTGGCGGGCGCGCGCTGGCGTATCGGCGCGGCCGACCTCGCGGCGCTCCGGACCCTCGCCCGGTGGCTCGCCGAGCGCGACGCCGCGAGCCAGCGCCTGGCCGACGACGTGCGACGCGGTCTGCGGGCCTCGATCGCGGCCGAGGAGTCGCCCTCCATCGTCGACGCGCTCGACTTCCTGCTCGCGACCCCCGACAGCCACCGTGCGCTCGCCGGGTTCACCGAGACCGCCCTCGCCCGGCTGCGCCGAGCGGGCGCGCAACTGCAGTCGCTGCGCCGCCGGGCCGGGCTCGGCCTCGTCGACTTCGTCGCCCTGGTGCAACAGGAGCTGCTGCTCGACATCGAGGTCGCCGCGAACGGCGACCAGCCGCTCGGCCGGCCGAGCCTCGACGCGTTCGACGAGCTTCTCGCGGGCTTCGTCGAGGTCTCCGAGCAGCCCACGCTCGGCGCCTTCCTGGGCTGGCTGACCGAGGCCGAGCAGCGCGACCGGCTCGCGCCCAGGCAGGACGAGCCCGAGCCGGGTGCCGTGCAGGTGCTCACCGTCCACGGCTCGAAGGGACTCGAATGGGACGTCGTGGCCATTCCCCGGATGGTCGACGACGAGCTGCCGGCCAAACCGCGGACCACGGCGGGCTGGCTCGCGCTCGGCGAACTGCCCAACGACTTCAAGGGCGACCGCGATGAGCTGCCGGAGCTCGTGTGGCGCGGCGCCCAGAGCCAGCACGAGTTCGACGAGGCGGTCACGGCGTTCCGGGCCGAGAACGCCGCGCGGGATGCCGAAGAGGAGCGGCGGCTCGCGTACGTCGCCGTCACGCGCACGCGACACGACCTGCTGCTCACCGGATCGTTCTGGGCCACGCAGAAGACGCCGCGGCAACCCAGCCCCTACCTGCACGAGCTCGCGAAGGCGGGCCTGATCGACGCGACGCAGCTGCCCGCCGCCTCCGAGCACGAGCAGAACCCGCTTGCCGACCGGGTCGAGACCGTGCGCTGGCCGCTCGACCCGCTCGGCGGCCGCCGCGACGCCGTCGAGGCGTCCGCGCGTGCCGTCCGGCAGGCCGGCGAGGGCCCGAGCGGTGCGGGCATCGGCCCCGTGCTCGGGCGCGAGCTCGACCTGCTCCTCGAAGAGCGCCGTCGCCGGCAGGACGGGCACGCCGCGACGCCCATCCCGGCGCGCGTGCCCGCATCGCGGTTCAAGGACTACGTCGACGATGCCGCGGCCGTGGCCGACGAACTGCGGCGGCCGATGCCGCAGCGCCCCTACCGCGCGACCCGGCTCGGCACCCTGTTCCACCGCTGGGTCGAGCACCGCGCGACCGGCGAAGCCGAGGCCGAGGCGATCGACGCGCTCGACGGGCCCGCGCTCGACGAGCGGCTCTGGCACGACGACGAGGCCGGCCAGCGGGTCGACGACGCGGCTCCGGAACGCCTCCGCGAGCTGCAGGCCACGTTCGCCCGCTCCGAGTGGGGGGACCTGAAGCCCGACGCGGTCGAGCTCGAACTGCACCTCCCGATCGGCGAGCACGTGTTCGTCTGCAAGCTCGACGCGGTGTACGCCGTCGACCCGGCGAGCGAGCTCGGCCGCCGAGGCATCCGTTATCAGGTCGTCGACTGGAAGACCGGGAAGGCACCCCACGACGCTCGCGACCTCGAGCTCAAGCAGACCCAGCTCGCGCTCTACCGGCTCGCCTACGCGAGCTGGGCGCAGGTCCCCGCCGAGCAGATCGACGCGTGCTTCTACTTCGTCGAAGACGACCGCGTCATCCGGCCGGAGGCGATCTTCGACGAGGACGAGCTGCGCCGCGCCTGGACCGAGGCCGTGCAGGGCACCGCCGTCGACGGCGTGCGGTGACCGCGTAGCGAGCGCCCGCGCGCGGCGGGCCGATCCCGCAGGGACGCGAACGCCTCTGCCGAGGAGACATCTGCTGCCGCGGATGTCGTGCTGCCGCGGAGCTTTGCGTGCGCGCCGCCCGCGTGTGTGCGGGCCGCCTGCGTGGGCGGCCGCCGTGTTCCTTGTGCAGGAATTTCGGCCTGGTGTGCGGTGTGTCGGGCGCGGACGCGCCGGCTGGAGCGTCGTGTTTCCTGAGCAAGAACGTTGCGGTGCGCAAGGACA
Source organism: Agromyces aerolatus (assembly GCF_031432255.1). NCBI lineage: Bacteria > Bacillati > Actinomycetota > Actinomycetes > Micrococcales > Microbacteriaceae > Agromyces > Agromyces aerolatus. Next base: position 177,828 of record NZ_JAVKGQ010000002.1, read on the forward strand.
TTGCGGCGCGTCGCCGAGGAGAGGCTGCGCTGCCGCGGAGGTCTGCGTCGGGCCGCCCGCGTGTGTTCGGCCGCCCGCGCGTGCGGCCCCCGTATTTCTATGCAGGAAAGTCCTTGTGCAGGAATTTCGGGCTGGTGTGCGGTGTGTCGGGCGCGGACGCGCCGGCTGGAGCGTCGTGTTTCCTGAGCAAGGAACCGTGGGGCGCCGACGGTGGCGGACAGGTGGGTCGTGCTGGCAGGGGGGCAGTGGGCGGTACGGCCGTGCGGGCGGACCGATCAGGCGGTGCCGCTGCGGCGTTCGCCGTGAGGCACGTCGTCCTCAGCATCGGCGCCGCGCGCCGCTTCGCCGCGCGTGTCGGCGGCCGGGGGAGCGGCGTCGCCCCAGTCGCTGAGGTCCAGCGCGATCGGCGCCGTCGCGTCGGGCGAGTCCGGCTCGATCGGCCCGAACCGCTCGAGGTCGGAGAAGTCGTAGCTGTCGGTCAGCAGCGCGCCGCCGGCCTCGCGCGGCACGTGGCCGCGCGGGGTGCCGTCGAGCATGCGCTCCACATCGCCCACGGTGAGGATCGGGCCGGTCTGCGCCGCGAGCGGCTCGCTCGACCGGTCGTGCACGGTCGCGACGAGACCGTCGAGCAGCCCGACCGCGTCCTCGACGATCGTCTCGTCGTGCGAGTCGACGCCGTGCAGCAGCCAGCGCGCGAGCTCGAGCTCGCCGTACATGAGCGCGCGACGCGGCAGATGCTCGTCGGCGGCGCCGTCGCGGCCCGCGAGATACGCCTCGAGCGCGCGCTCGGCGGCCTGACCGCGTGAGGTGAGCAGCCAGTGCAGATCGCGGGCCGGGTCGCCGGCCGCGAGCCGCGACCAGCCGACGACACCCGTCACGCGTTCGCCGTCGACGAGGATCGACTCGGCGGCGAGCCCGCCGTTGATGACGGTCGGCTCGAACCGCCAGAGCGCGGCATCGTCCGTCGCCTCCTCCCAGCGGCGGAGCAGCGCGGCGGGCAGCCGTCCGGTGTCGGCCGCCCGGCCGACCAGCGCGATGACCTCGTCACGGGACTCGGCCGCGGTGCGGCGGGACAGCCCCGCGTCGGCCACGAACCCCGTGGGCAGCGCATGGATGGCCGCGATCGCGAGGCCGACGGATTCCGCCAGCCGGCTCTCGGCCGTGAGCTCGTCGGCCGAGCGCTGCGCGCCCGGGATGAAGTCGGTGACGATCGCGCGTGTGCCGTCGATGGGAGCCTGACCGACGAACGCGGGCAGCTCGAAGGGCAGCCGGGAGCGGATCCCGGGCGTGAGCGAGCGCAGCGCGACGAGGTCGGCCGACTGCTCCGACTCGGCGGCCTGCGAGCGCGGAACGCGGATCAGCAGCTGCCGGCCGTCGGCGGCGACGAGGCGCACGGCGTCGAAGTCGCCCTGGGCGTGGCGCGTGTGCGGACCGGCCGCCTGGACCACCAGCCCGGGCACCGCGGCCGTGGCCAACGCGGCTAGAGTGAGTGGGGGTCTGGCCATGGCACACAGCTTAAGCAGGCAACCTCGTGCAGTCGGCGACCGCCACGCCTTCCCGCCGACTCCGACCGAAGCCGAGTGGAGAGGTGGCCGAATCCGTGCACGCCGTCCCACCGCTTGCACGCGCCGCGATCGACCGCGACGGGCTCGCGCGCGCCGATGAGACCTTCGGCGCCCGCTTCGACGCCGACCCGTCGTCGCGCGTCGTCATGGTGCACGGCGACCGGCTGCTGATCGGCGGCAAGGTCGACGGCTCGCCGCCCGCGCTCGACCTCAGGCACCCGTCGGCGCTGCCCGAGCCGACCCTGCGTTGCTACCTCGGGCGTACGCTCACGACCGTGCCGGGTTCGGATGCCTCGGCCGGAGCACCCGTCGAGCTCCGCGTGTTCGACGAGGCATCCGCGGCCCGCATCGAACCCGAGGCGGCGCGGTGGGCCGGCCTTCGCGATCTCGCGCCCGTGCTCGACGATCGCGATGCGTCGCTCGCGACCGAGGCCGTCGCGCTCGCCAACTGGCACGCGACGCACCCGCGCTGTCCGCGGTGCGGTGCCGAGACCGAGCCCGTACAGGCCGGGTGGGCGCGCCGTTGCGTGGCCGACGAGAGCCTGCATTTCCCGCGCACCGACCCCGCCGTCATCGTGCTCGTCACCGACGACGCCGACCGGGTGCTGCTCGGCTCCAACGCGCTCTGGGAGCAGCGCCGATTCTCGCTGCTCGCCGGGTTCGTCGAGCCGGGGGAGTCGCTCGAGGCCGCCGTGGTGCGCGAGATCGGCGAGGAGGCCGGTGTCGCCGTCGACCGGGTCGAGTACGCGGCGTCGCAGCCGTGGCCGTTCCCGGCGAGCATCATGCTGGGGTTCACGGCCCGCGTCGCGGCCGGCGTGAACCCGTCGGCGGCCGTGCCGGACGGCGAGGAGATCCTGCAGCTGCGCTGGCTGAGCCGTGAAGAGCTCGTCGCCGCGAAGGACGAGGTCGTGCTGCCCGGGTCCTCGTCGATCGCGCGCTGGCTGCTCGAACGGTGGTTCGGCGGGCCGCTCGAGGCGCACACCGCGCCCTGGTCGGGCCGATGACACCGGTCCGCACGATGACCGGGGCCGGCACGTGAGCGCCGGGGAGGCATCCGGCCCGTCCTCGCCGATCGCCGCCGACCCGTTGCTCGACGCGCTCGACGACGCCCAGCGCGTCGCAGCCGAAGCGCTCATCGGCCCGGTCTGCGTGCTCGCCGGCGCCGGAACCGGGAAGACCCGCGCGATCACGCACCGCATCGCCTACGGAGTCGCGTCGGGCGCCTACGACCCGAGACGCGTGATGGCCCTCACGTTCACCGCGCGCGCGGCCGCCGAGCTCCGCGGCCGGCTGCACACGCTCGGTGCGGGTGCCGTCCAGGCCCGCACCTTCCACGCCGCGGCCCTCGCGCAGCTCGGCCACTTCTGGCCCATCGTCGTCGGCGGGTCCGCGCCGCGCGTGCTCGAGTTCAAGGGGCGGCTGCTCGGGCAGGCGGCCGAGCGCGCCAAGGTCAGGGTCGACACCCCGACGCTGCGCGACGTCGCGGCCGAGATCGAGTGGCGCAAGGTGCAGCTGCTGAGCCCTGACGCGTATGCGCAACGGCTTCCGTCGCGCGGCACGCCGGGGTCGCTGTCGATCGAGCAGCATCTCGCGCTCATGCAGGCCTACGAGGACCTCAAGGACGAGCGGCGCAGTCTCGACTTCGAGGACGTGCTGCTCGTCACGGCGGGCATGATCGAGTCCGAGCCGGCCGTCGCCATGCAGGTGCGCGAGCAGTACCGGCACTTCGTCGTCGACGAGTACCAGGACGTCTCGCCCGCACAGCAGCGGCTGCTCGAGGCGTGGCTCGGAGACCGGCGCGACGTGTGCGTCGTCGGCGACGCGAGCCAGACGATCTACTCGTTCGCGGGTGCGAGCTCCGAGTACCTGCTCGGATTCGAGCGGCGCCACCCCGGCGCGACGATCGTGCGGCTCGAGCACAACTACCGCTCGACGGCCGCGATCGTCGAGACCGCGAACCGGCTTATGCGGGGTCGCGAGGGTGCGTTGCGTCTCCAGGCGGATGCCTCGGACACGGGGCCCGGCCCGGCCGAGCCCGCCGGCGCGCGCGATGGCGGTGCCGGTCCCGGCGCACGTGCCGGCGGAGGCAGAGGTGCCGGCACGGCCGCGACCGAGCCGGGGATCACCGAGTACCCCGACGACCTCACCGAGTCGCGAGGTGTCGCGCGACGTATCCGGGAGCGCATCGAGTCGGGCACTCGGCCGCAGGACATCGCCGTGCTGATCCGCGTGAACTCGCAGTCCGGCCTGTACGAGCAGGCGCTCGAGGAGGCCGGCGTGCCGGTGCGGGTCCGCGGCGCGCAACGCTTCTTCGACCGGCCCGAGGTGCGTGAGGCGGTGCACACGCTGCGCGCCGCCTCGCTCGCACCGGCCGACGAGCCGCTGTTCAAATCGGTCAGCGACGTGCTGCGCTCGCTGGGCTGGTCGGCGCAGGCGCCCGAGGGTCCCGGCGCGGTGCGCTCGCGATGGGAGTCGCTGAACGCGATCGCGAGGCTGGTCGACGATGCCCCGCCCGGGACGACGTTCCGTGCCTTCACCGACCAGCTTCGGGCGCGCGCCGAGAGCCACCACGAGCCGACGCTGGAGGCGGTGACGCTCGCCACGCTGCACTCGGCCAAGGGCCTCGAGTGGGACGAGGTCTTCCTCGTCGGTCTCTCGGAGGGCCTGCTGCCGATCGCCTACGCGAAGGGCCTCGAGGCGATCGACGAGGAGCGGCGACTGCTCTACGTCGGGGTCACGCGGGCACGCCGCCGCCTCGAGCTGAGCTGGGCGCGGCGGGCGGGCGGATCGCGAGCGGACCGCGAAGCGTCTCGGTTCCTGGATGAGCTCCGCACCCGCACTCGGGGTGCGGCGGGTAGGGCCGGCGCCTCGGGCGCGACCCGTCGGGAGGGATGACCTCGGCGACGCCGTCGAGCGCGGACTGATGACCCGTGAGCCGCGCGTCGACGGCTCGCACGACCGCGGCGGCCGCCGCGAGCTCGAGCCGCATGGTGCGCGGCGCAGGCGGTTGCCCGGTGAGCTGCGCCGCGATCAGCGGCCATGCGTCGTCGAGGTCGCGCCGCGTCAGGTCGACGCAGCGCAGACAGGCGGATGCCCCGGGGTCGACGAGCGGCCCGACGGTGACGTCGCCGTCGCCGAAGACGACCGGAACATGGGGCAGGTCGCGACGGAGGAGCGGGAGGTGGAGCGTCGGCGGCACCACGCGATCCTCGATGAGGACGACCAGGCTCGCCGGCTCGTCGGTGAACAGGGGTGCGCCCGCAGGGGTTCGCACGGCCTGGTGGCCGAGCAGCGTGAGCGCGTCGTGGATCGTGTCCGCCGTCCGATCGTTCCCCGTGACGACGACGGGCTCGCGCCCGGGCGCCCCGACCGGTGTGGGGGCGCCGGCGGGGAGCAGCGCCGGCTCGAGCGCGGTCAGCACGTCGGCGACGTCGCCGGGGCCGCCGCCGATGCCGGATGCGATGGTCTCCAGCGTCTCGAGCGCGGCGCCGTGCCGGAGCAGATGGACCACATCGAGGTGGATCCGTCGCGGGCAGTCGAGGATGGCACGCGCCTCGGGCGCACCGAACTGCAGCTGGTGCTCGTTGCGCCAGACGATGGCGAGGGAGGGATCGATCCGCGGCGGCATGCGCCGAGCATGCCGCATCGCGCGGATCGGCGTGCGATCCATCCACAGGCGGTCGGACCGGGTCCGGCGCCGTCAGTCCTTCGCCGGGTCTCCGCCGGACTCGTCCGGAGCGTCGGGCGTCTCGCCGCGCAGCAGCTCCTGCAGGGCCTGGTCGAACTCCTCGTCGGCCGAGGTGTCGACCTGACTGCCGCCCTCGAGGCGCGCCACGAGCGCGGCCGGGTCGTCGAGGTCGGCGCTGGTCGGCACGATGTCGGGGTGCGCCCAGAGCGCGTCCCGGCCCTCGACACCGACCGCGTCGGTGACCGCGCGCCACATCGCGGCGGCGTCGCGGAGCCGGCGCGGCCGAAGCTCGAGGCCGACGAGCGTCGCGAGGGCCGACTCGGCCGGACCGCCCGACGCACGCCGGCGACGGATCGTCTCCGCGATCTGGGCGGCCTTCGGCAGTCTGCTCGTCGCCTGCTCGGTGACGACGTCGACCCACCCCTCGATGAGCGCGAGCATGGTCTCGAGGCGGTCGAGCGCGGCCTGCTGCGGCTCGCTCCGCGGGCGGATCAGCTCGCCGTTCACGACGGCGTCGCGCAGCTCGTCGGTGTTCGACGGATCGAAGCCGTCGGCGAGGCGCTCGAGCCGCTCGAGGTCGATGTCGATGCCCTTCGCGAACGTCGTGATCGAGGTGATCATGTGCAGCCGCAGCCAGCGGGCGTGCCGGAACAGCCGTGCGTGCGCGAGCTCGCGCACCGCGAGGTACAGCTCCACCTGGTCGGCCGGGATCTCGAGGTCGGTGCCGAACTCTGCGACGTTCTGCGGCAGGATCGCCGCACGGCCGTCCTCGATGAGCGGCAGGCCGATGTCCCCGCCCGAGACCACCTCGGTCGCGAGCTGCCCGACGACCTGCCCGAGCTGCATCGCGAACAGCGTGCCGCCGACCCCACGGAGCATCCGGCTCGCGCCCTGGATCATGGTGCGCATCTCTTCGGGAGCCTGCTCGCTCATGACGCGCGTCAGCGAGTCGGCGATGCTGAGCGCGACGGGCTCGGCGAGCTGGGTCCAGACCGGCATCGTCGACGCGACCCAGGAGCGGCGCGTCAGCAGTTCGGGACCCGAGGGCAGCGAGGAGACCTCGACCGCCTCGTCGAGCCACAGCGAGGCGACCTGGAACGCCTGGTCGTAGCGTGCGCGCTCCTCGTCGGTCAGCTGACGCTGCGACGCCGCAGCGCCCTGCTCGCCCTGACGCAGCGCGATCGACCAGTCGATGCCGTCGCCGGCCTGGTTCATCGCCTGCTGGAGCTGCGAGAAGATGGCCGCGAGACTCGCCGGATCGCTCGGCAGCCCGGCTGCTCCCGCGAGGCGCGAGGCGTCGAGCCCGCCGCCGTTGGACAGCAGTTCCCGGAGCATCTCCCGGAACTCCTCTTCGGGCTCGCGCCCGAGGTCGTCGTCGCGCTCACCATCGCGGTCTGCCACAGCGGCCACCTCCCTCATCACCTCCTCAACGCTATCGCCGCCGCCCCGGGCGGCGCCTGGGAAATGGCCTAGGCTGGAGGCTCCGGGCGTCCGCCCATCGCGAACAGCGGATGCTGCGGCGCGGGCGTGAACCGGTCCCGGCGCCCGTTCGCGGAAGGATGCGATGAGCCTCTTCGAGGATCCCCGTTCGACGCTGCCCGGACCACCCGAGCCGCGCCGGCCCGGCCGCCGTGAGCGCGCCGGCTGGATCGCGATCGGCATCGCGGTCGTCATCGGGATCGCGTTCGCGCTGCTGCCGTCGCCGTACGTCATCGAGGCGCCCGGCCCGGTGTACGACACGCTCGGCACCGCGGAACAGGACGGCGAGGAGGTGTCGCTCATCGAGGCGCCCGACGCGCTCAGCTTCCCGACCGACGGGTCGCTCGACCTGACCACGGTGACGGTGTACGGGCGACCGGGCGCGACGCCCGGCTGGCTCGACGTCATCGGCGCGTGGTTCGACCGCTCGCGCTCGGCGATCCCCGTCGAGCAGGTGTACCCGCCCGGCATCTCGAAGGAGGACCGGGACGCGCAGAACTCCGCGGCCATGGTCAACTCGCAGCAGGACGCGATCGCGGCCGCGCTCGTCTCGCTCGGCTACGAGTTCCCGCGCGACGTGACGATCGCCGGGATCCTCGAAGACGGCCCGGCGGACGGCGTCCTGCAGGACGGCGACGTCGTCGACCGGGTCGACGGCACCGAGGTGCGTTCCATCGACGAACTGCGGGCGGCGATCGCCGCGCACGGCACCGAGACTCCCGCGGTGCTCGACGTGCGGCGCGGCGACGAGTCGCTCACGCTCGAGGTAACGCCCGTCGACCAGGGCGGCCTCACGGTCCTCGGCGTCGGCGTGCGCATGCACTACGAGTTCCCGATCGACGTGCAGATCCGCATCGACGACGTCGGCGGGCCGAGCGCGGGCATGATGTTCGCGCTCGGCATCATCGACGTGCTCACGCCCCAGGCGATGACCGGCGGTGAGGCGATCGCCGGGACCGGCACGATCGACTCCGCGGGCGCCGTGGGCGCCATCGGAGGCATCCGTCAGAAGATGTGGGGCGCCGAGCGCGCCGGCGCCGACTGGTTCCTCGCGCCCGAGGCGAACTGCGGCGAGGTCGTGGGCAACGTGCCCGACGGCCTCCAGGTCTTCGCCGTGACCGACCTCGACGAGGCGCGCGAGATCGTCGAAGCGGTCGGCGACGGCGCCGACACCTCGGCGTTCCCCACGTGCGAGGTGGCCGCCAGCTGATTCCAAGGCGAGCCCGCCTAGGATGGAACACCGATCCCGATCCCGACCGAATATGAGGCCGAGAGTGTCAACAGAGACGCAAGAACCGAGGACTTCGCGCCGCCGAGCCCCCCTGCTGATCACGATCGGCATCGTCGCGTTGCTGGTGATCGCGTTCTTCGTGTTCGCGGGGATCTACGCCGACATCCTCTGGTACGACCACCTCGGCTTCCTCAACGTCTTCGCGACCGAGTGGATCTCCCGGATCGTGCTGTTCGCCATCGGGTTCCTGGCGATGGCCGTGCCCGTCTGGGCCTCGATCCAGATCGCCTACCGGTCACGGCCCGTGTACGCCAAGCTGAACAGTCAGCTCGACCGGTATCAAGAGGTCTTCGAGCCGCTGCGCCGGCTCGCGATGTACGGCATCCCGGCGATCCTCGGCATCTTCGCGGGCGTCGCGACGGCGACCCGCTGGGAGCTCACGCTCACCTGGCTGAACCGCACGCCGTTCGGCCAGACCGACCCGCAGTTCGGGTTCGACGTCGGGTTCTACGTGTTCGAGCTGCCGTTCTACCGCTCGGTGATCGGGTTCGCTTCGGCCGTCGTGCTGCTGTCGGCCATCCTCGTCATCGCGACGAACTACCTCTACGGGGCCATCCGCGTCTCGGGTCGTGAGGTGGTCATCTCGAAGTCCGCGCGCATCCAGATCGCGGTGACCGCGGGGCTCTACCTGCTGCTGCAGGCCGTGAGCATCTGGTTCGACCAGTACGCGACCGTGACCGAGCAGGGCTCGCTCATCACCGGTGCGGCATACACCGACGTGAACGCCGTCATCCCTGGCCGCGGCATCCTCGCGGCGATCGCCGCGGGCGTCGCGATCCTGTTCTTCGTGACCGCGATCATCGGGCGCTGGCGGCTGCCGCTCGTGGGCACCGCGCTGCTCGTGATCTCGAGCCTGCTCATCGGGTCGCTGTACCCCTGGGTCATCCAGCGCTTCCAGGTCGACCCGAGCGAGCGCGCGCTCGAGGCGCCCTACATCCAACGCAACATCGATCTGACCCGCGAGGCGTACGGTGTCGCCGACATCGAGGAGATCCCCTACGAGGCGCAGACCACCGCCGAGCCGGGGGCGCTGCGCGAAGACGCCGAGACGACCGCGAACATCCGGCTCATGGACCCGGCCATCATCAGCCCGGCGTTCCGTCAGCTGCAGCAGTTCCGCCAGTACTACCAGTTCCCGGGCGACCTCGACGTCGACCGCTACGAGATCGACGGCCAGACCCAGGACACGATCGTCGCGATCCGCGATGTGAACCTCGAGGGCCTCGGCGACGCGAGCACCTGGTACAACTCGCACATCGTCTACACGCACGGGTACGGCCTGGTGGCCGCGGCGGGCAACCAGCGCTCGGCCGACGGGCAGCCGGTCTTCCTGCAGTCGGGCATCCCCTCGACGGGCGCCCTCGGCGACTTCGAGCCGCGGGTCTACTTCGGCGAGAACTCGCCGCAGTACTCGATCGTGGGTGCCCCGGAGGGGTCCGACCCGGTCGAGCTCGACTACCCGGGCGGCACCGACGGCGCCGAGCAGACGCAGACGACGTTCGACGGCGACGGCGGACCGAAGCTCGACAACGCGTTCAAGAAGCTCATCTACGCGCTGAAGTTCCAGTCGGAGCAGATCTTCCTCTCCGACGGCGTGAACAACGAGTCGCAGATCCTCTACGACCGTGACCCGCTCGACCGGGTCCGCAAGGTCGCGCCGTACCTCACGCTCGACGCCGACACCTACCCGTCGGTCGTCGACGGCAAGATCGTCTGGATCGTCGACGCGTACACGCTCTCCGACAACTACCCGTACTCCAACAAGGTCAGCATGAGCGAGGCGACCGCCGACAGCGAGGGGCTCGCCCCGACCCTGGCGTTCGACGAGATCAACTACATGCGCAACTCGGTCAAGGCCACGGTCGACGCGTACGACGGGTCGGTCACGCTCTACGCGTGGGACGAGGAGGACCCGATCCTGCAGACCTGGCAGAAGATCTTCCCCACGTCGATCAAGCCGATGGAGGAGATGTCGGGCGATCTCATGAGCCACGTCCGGTACCCGGCCGACCTGTTCAAGGTGCAGCGCGCCGTGCTCGGCCGCTACCACGTCGAGCAGGCCGGCGCGTTCTACTCGCGTGAGGACGCCTGGACGACGCCGCGCGACCCCACCGCCGCGCAGACGAGCACCGTGCTGCAGCCGCCGTACTACCTGACCATGCAGATGCCCGGCCAGGACGCCCCGACCTTCTCGCTCTACTCGTCCTTCATTCCCGAGGCGCGCGGTGAGCAGAGCCGGAACGTGCTGCGCGGCTATCTCGCCGTCGACGCCGACGCCGGGGCGGAGGACGGCGTGCGGGCCGAGGGATACGGCAAGCTGCGATTGCTCGCACTGCCCGAGGACGACAACGTCCCAGGTCCCGGTCAGGTGCAGAACACGTTCAACTCCGATCCGACCGTGTCGCAGTCGCTGAACCTGCTGAAACAGGGGCAGTCCGATGTGATCAATGGCAACCTGCTCACGGTTCCCGTGGGTGGCGGTCTCCTGTACGTGCAGCCGGTGTACGTCCGGTCGACGGCGGGCACGAGCTATCCGCTGCTGCAGAAGGTGCTGGTCGCGTTCGGTGACCAGATCGCCTTCCAGGACACGCTCGACCAGGCGCTCGACGTACTGTTCGGCGGCGACTCGGGAGCCGCGGCGGGCGACCAGGAGGTCGAGCCCGACACAGGCGAGGGCGCGCCGCCCGCGGGCGACGGCGAGACCGGCGCCGGTGACGGCACGGATGCCTCGGGCGGAGCGGTGCCGACCAGCGAGCTCCAGTCGCTGCTGAACCGCGCGCAGCAGGCCATGCAGAACAAGCAGACCGCGTTGCAGGCGGGCGACTGGGCGGCGTACGGCGTGGCCGACGCGCAGCTCGCCGAGATCGTCTCCGAGCTGGTCGCCCTCGCGGGCTCGGGTTCGGGTTCGGCCGGCGCGCCGGCGACGCCTGCTCCGACCCCGGCGCCCGACGCCGGCTGAGGCTGAACGCGGAAACACCGACGACCGATCGGGCGGGACTCGTCCCGCCCGATCGGTCGTTTCGCGTCCGGGCCGCGCTCGATTCGACGGCCCTCGGCATCCGTGCTAGTGTTATCTCTTGTGCCGCGGGGTGGAGCAGTTCGGTAGCTCGCTGGGCTCATAACCCAGAGGTCGTAGGTTCAAATCCTGCCCCCGCAACCAATGCGCGATGGAGAATTGCGCTGAAGAGGCCGGTAGCGAAGAAATTCGTTACCGGCCTCTTGTGTTTCTCGGCTCAGTTCTGTTCTCAGGAGGCACTCGCATGTTCACCGGTCTCAGCGCGTTCCCGCTCACGCCGGTCACGGACGACCGGGTCGACGAGGAGGCGTTCGTTCGGCTGGTCGGCCGGCTTCGCGACGCGGGAGTCGACTCGATCGGTGCGCTGGGCTCGACCGGGAGCTACATGTACCTGAATCGTGAAGAGCGCGCTCGCGTCGCGGCCCTCGCGGTCGAGGCCGCCGGCGACGTGCCCGTCATCGTCGGGATCGGCGCGCTTCGGACGCGGGATGCCGTGGCGGCGGCCGAGGATGCGCATGCCGCGGGCGCGGCCGGCGTGCTCCTCGCGCCCGTCGGCTATCAGAAGCTCTCGGAAGATGAGGTCTTCGGTCTCTTCGCCGACGTGACCCGCAGCCTCTCCGTCCCGCTCGTGATCTACGACAACCCGGGCACGACGCACTTCACGTTCACGCCCGAGCTGTACGCCCGCATCGCCGGGCTGCCGCACGTGGCATCCGTCAAAATCCCCGGCGTGCCCGCCGACCCTGACGCGGCGACCGCGCACGTCGCGGGGCTGCGCCACGGGCTGCCGGTGAGGTTCACGATCGGTGTGAGCGGCGACGCCGCCGCCGCGAACGGGCTGATCGCCGGGTGCGACACCTGGTACTCGGTGATCGGGGGCACCCTGCCCGAGCTCGCGATCGAGCTCACCGCGGCCGCGCGCTCCGGCGACGCCGAGCGGGCGGGCGCGGTCTCGGACCGCCTCGCACCGTTGTGGCACCTGTTCGCCGCGCACGGCAGCCTCCGTGTCGTCGCAGCCATCGCCGCGCTGCTCGATCTCACCGCGGCGGAGAACCTGCCGAGCCCCGTACGTGGTCTGGACGCAGCCATGCGGGACGAGGTCCGCGGTGCGCTCCGCCGCGTCGGCATCGACGCCTGAGTCGGCCGCGTCCGTCAGGCCGTGAGAAACCGGCTGACCGCGGCCCCCACCGCGGCGGGGAACCGCCGCAGTTGGTCGAGATCGACCCACTCGTCGATCGCGTGCAGTCCGCCACCGGCCGGACCGCACACGACCGTCGGCACGCCGGCCTCCTGCCAGAGCGCAGACTCCATCCAATACGGGGCACCGACCGACTCCGCCCGGCGGCCGGTCTGAGCGATCGCCGAACTGAGCGCGCCGGCGAGCTCGGCAGCGGCGCCGGACGCATCTGCCTGCCATGCCGAACGGGCGACACCCAGACGGACCTCTGCGCGTAGTCCGGGGGTCCGTGCGGTCACTGCGTCAACGAGAGCACTGACGTCGTCGAGAGCTGATTCCGCGGTTTCGCCCGGGACGGTGCGGCGCTCGACGACAAGCTCCGCCCCCGAAGCCACCGTGAACGGCGCGGTCCCCGCGCGGAGCACCGTCGTCATCAGGGATCCGTGGCCGACCAGCTGATGCGGGATCACGTCGCGCAGGTCACGATCCGCTGCTCGGATGGATGCGAGCAGATCACCGACCGGGCCGATGACGTCGAGACCCTCGGCGGGCTGAGAGGAGTGGGCCGCCCTGCCCTGCAGGACGATCTCCACCACGGCGAACCCGCGGTGGGCGATGGCGAGATCCAGCCAGGTGGGTTCAGCGATCAGGCAGACATCCGGGGCGATCTCCCGCCCCGCGAGATGTTTGAGCACTGACTCGGCCCCGAGGCTCGCGTCCTCCTCATCGGCAACCAAGGCGACGATCACCGTGCCTGGCGCATCGGCAGCGGCGAGCGACTCGGCGGCGACGACAATGCCGGCCACGCCGCCCTTCATGTCACTCGCTCCGCGACCGATCAGGCGGTCGCCGTCGATCCGAGCCGTGAACGGCTCCGGCATGTCCTCGACGCCGACCGTGTCGAGGTGACCGTTCAGCACGACCGTCCGGCCGGGACGCGACCCGACTCGCACCGCGACCACGCTGACCCGAGCCGGGTCGGAGGGCGCCTCGACGAGACGTACGGCGTAGCCCGCGCCATCCAGTCGATCAGCGAGGTGCGCAGCGATCGCGGCTTCCCCGACGGTGCCGGGAACGAGCCGCGGGTTGACGGAATCAATACCGATCAGCGCCCTGGTTAGGTCGACGACGGCAGATTCGAGGTGCTCGCTCGGCATCCGAGAACGATACCCGCCTCCCGCGCGGGAAGCGTCAGCGGCAGGACTGCCGCCTGGACCCGCAGCAGCGCTCAGTCTGGGAGCTCGCGGGGAACCGCTCGACGGCCGCAACGTCCGGCTCCGCGACGCCGTTGAGCATGTGCACCAGGTCCGCCGCCGCCGAGATCCTCGGGCAGGCGCCGCACCGAAACTACGCCCCGGCGAGTCGCGGGATCCTCCCCGAACGGGAGCGAGCCGTCGCGCTCGCGCGCCCTCGCCGACAGTACTCCGGCGGATCCCGCCGGCGTGCAGGAGCTAGTCGAGCAGGATCAGTTCCATGATCTGATTCCCGCCGGCGGTCTTCGCAGCGTACATCGCCTGGTCGGCCGCGCGGATGAGCCGGTCGCCGACGTGCGCATCGCCTGCGTTGGCAACCGAGACACCGACGCTGGCCCCGACATGAACATGGGCAGGCAGGCCCTCGTATGGAGGTTCGATCGCTTCTTGGAGTCGTTGTCCGAGCTCGCGGGCTGTGGCGGTGTCGCGCACCTCGCAGACCACCACGAACTCGTCACCGCCATATCTGGCGACGAGGTCACGGTCGCGGGTCACGGATCGAAGTCGCGCGCCGACCTGGCGGAGGAGTTCGTCGCCGGCGGTGTGTCCGAGTTCGTCGTTGACACACTTGAACCCGTCCAGGTCGATGAACAGGGCCGCGATCAGCGTAGCTGCGCGGGTCGAGTAGCCCAGGATTTGCGCCTCGAGGAACCTGCGGTTCGGGAGTCCGGTGACCTCGTCGTGGGTCGCGGCGTGCATGAGCTGCCGCTGCAGCCGGAGGGTGATCGCAACCTGGGCCGCTTGCCCTGCGAGTGCCTCGGCGAGCGGGGCGGCCTCGGCATCGAACGGTCGTCGGTTTCGGAAGAAGCAGGCGAACAGCCCGATCGGCACGCCGTCGCGCAGGAGAGGGGCAGTGAGCAGCGCCTGCATTCCGGCGTCGTGGAACGCGGCACCGAGCATCGGGTCGAGGGCGTCGGCGTCTTCTGCGCTGCTGACGGTGATGACCGTTCGGAGGTCGACGGCGCGGGAGACGAGCAGGTTCACCTTCGGGTGCTGCTCGAAGGGGTTGGTGCCGGCGATGTGTTCGAATCGGTCTGCGTCGTTGCGGAGGAACACCGCCGCAGCGTCGGCTCCATAGGCGCTTGACACCGTCGTCGCCAGAACCTCGGCGAACTGGGCTTCCGTCGTGGCGCGGGCGAACGCGATCGCCGCCTCGATGACCAGCTCCAGCCGGTTCCTTGTGCGTTCAGCAAGCCGGTGGGAGCGATGGAGCTCCTCCTGGTACGCGTGCTGCGTGGTCGCGTCGAACAGGGCGATGAGCCGCCCGTCTGCCACGCGGACAGACTCGCGGAGTACGGGGAGGGCAGGGCCGTCCTCATGTCGGAGCCAGTCGAACGGTTCAGCGTCAGCCCGGCCTGTGCTGAGGACGGCGGTCAGGTCTCGGCCCTTGACATCGGCGAGATCGGCGCCGAGCCAGCCGAGCAGCCGGGCGTTGGCGTGTGTGATCCGATGCTCGGCGTCGGTGACCAGGATCCCGCACGGGACGAGGTTGGTGTGGACCTCCACACTGCCGCCTTTCTGAAATGCGCACAGCGCGCTGATCAGAAACGTACACGGCCATGAAGCCCCATCTCGTCTCACTCGCGGCGATCCATCCGGGGCGGCCTGAAACGATGAGGTCCGCCGGTCGAGCTGGGTCATGCGGGGATCGTGCGGAGGGGCAAATGCACCGGCGAGGGACTTGACAACGATCGCGGCCGGCGAGGGAGCAAGACCGATCATCCGCCCTTCGACGAGGTGCGTCCTCCATCGTCGGGGTCGCTGCCGCGGAGCAGGGCGGGTCCGTGGTCCAACCCGTGGCTGGTGAGACCGTAGAAGGCGGGCAGGAGCAGGAAGATCACCGACGCCACGAGGGGGTGGATGAGGACTCCCGCCGTTCCCGCTGCCAGGTACAGCACGACGCCGATGAGGGCGCGGGGGCGCTCGCGCGCGAAGTAGGAATCGTCCACTTCCTCCTTTGTGAGGTCGGCGTGGCGCGCCAAGTGGGAGAAGAAAACCAGCCAGGCGAGGCACAGCAATGCGCCGATGACCGCGTACAGCCCGACCGCGACCCGTTCGTCCGTGAGGTTGCCGGTCCTGGCCGTTTCCGCGATCACCGCTGTGGGCCAGGGCACGAGGGCGAGCGTTGCCAGGATTCCCAGATTCGCCCACTGCAGACCCCGGTCCATCTCCCGAATTCGGCTGAACGCTGCTTTGTGGTTCATCCAGATCACGGCCAGATATGTGTACGAGGCCGCATAAGCCAGATACGTCGGCCACTCGCCGAGCAGGGCGGCCAGCAGTCCGCCGGGCTCGGCCTGAGGTGGCCGCAGGTCGAGGACGAGGAGCGTGATGACAATCGCGATGATCGCGTCGCTGAAAGCCACCGCCCGACTCGTGTCCGATCGTGTGGCGTCGCTTCGCCGCTTTCGTGTCTGGCCCTTCGGCACGTCGCCATCATGGGCGGTGACCGCACATCAGGCGTAGGGGCTTCACAGAACGCGAGGACCGGAGGAAGATGCTCGTTCGCTGGCGAGCTGACGACATTGTCCTCCGGCCGACGGCGTCTGTACAGTCCCTCAGCGATTCCGGAGGCAGGTGCTCATCATGACGCCGTTGCCTGCGGAGCGCGTCTCTCAGAAGAGTCACGTCCTTCGCATCGAAGGAGGAGACGATGGGTGTGAAGACGGTGGTGGCGGCCGGCGCAGTCGGGGTGGCCGCCGGTCTGGTGGCGAGAGCACTGGTGCGGGAACGGCGCGAATCCGATGGAGACGGTCGGCATCCAGAGGGGTGGAAGGCGGTGACGGTGCTCGGCGACCGCGCGGTCTTCGCCCAGGACGGGTATCCCGAGCCGCTGCAGCGGATCGCCGGCGTATTGGAGATACGCCTGGACCCGGCGCCGGGCGACAAGGGATTCGAGGTGCACGCTCGCGTGCGCGACGGCGCCGACCTCAAGGCGGTCATCGGGGACGACGATCCCGATCAAGCGGTCCGGGTGGCGTTGCGTGATGCCAAGCAGCTGTTCGAGACCGGTGAGATCCTCCAGCCGAAGCCGCGGCCGCACGGGCATCGGTCGATCACGCTGTCCGGGGCGGCCGTCGACAAGGCCGAAGACGAGGCGAAGGGCGAGGGCGTGCTATGAAAGCGCTGTGCTGGACAGGGGTGAACAAGCTCGAGGTCGAGGACGTCGATGACCCGACGCTCCTGAACGCCCAAGACATCATCGTGCGCGTCACCCTCACCACGTCGTGCGGGTCGGACCTGCACCTGCTCGGCGGCTATGTGCCGACGATGCGTGCGGGCGATGTGCTGGGACACGAGTTCCTCGGGGAGGTGGTCGAGACCGGGTCCGCCGTGACGAAGCATCGTGTGGGCGACCGCGTCGTCGTCTGCTCGTTCATCAGCTGCGGGAAGTGCTGGTACTGCCGGAACGAGCTGTTCTCGCTCTGTGACAACGGCAACCCGAACGCTGGCATCCCCGAGATGCTCTGGGGTCAGGCACCGGGCGGCTGTTACGGCTACTCGCATGCGCTCGGAGGATGGGCCGGGAGTCATGCCGAGTACATCCGGGTGCCGTACGCCGACCAAGGCGCCTTCCCTATTCCTGACGGCGTCAGCAACGAGCGGGCGCTTTTCGCCTCGGATGCTGCGCCTACGGGGTGGATGGGTGCCGACCTGGGAGGAGTCAAACCGGGTGACACCGTCGCCGTCTGGGGCGCTGGTGGCGTGGGACAGATGGCGGCCAGAGCTTCGATCCTGCTCGGCGCGGAACGAGTGATCGTCATCGACCGGTATCAGGAGCGTCTCGCACAGGTCGAGCAGGTGATCGGTGCAGAGACGATGAACTACGAGACGAGCGAGGTACTCGCCGAGCTGCGTGAACTCACGGGAGGCCGGGGACCTGACGTCTGCATCGAAGCCGTCGGGATGGAAGCTCATAGCGACCGCGTGGACTTCGCCTACGACCAGATCAAGCAGCAACTGCGGCTGCAGACGGATCGGCCGACGGCAGTGCGCGAAGCGATCTTCGCCGCACGGAAAGGGGGAAGCGTGTTCATCCTCGGGGTCTTCGGTGGGTTCGTCGACAAGTTCCCGCTCGGGCCGCTCATGAACAAAGGCCTCACGCTCCGCTCAGCTCAACAACACGGGCACCGGTACGTTCCAATGCTGCTCGAGCGGATGGCGCGCAACGAGCTCACCACCGAACACCTCGCCACGCACATCATGCCGCTCGAGAACGCTCCCGAGGGCTACGCGATGTTCAAAGACAAGACCGACGGCTGCGTGCGGGCGGTGTTCCAGCCATAGCCATCCAGCCAGAATCATCCATTCAACGATTTGGAAGGCAAGACCATGAAAGCAGTCGTCTACGAAGGCCCGCGCAAGGTCAGCGTCAACGATGTGCCGGACGCCCGCATCGAGCGACCGACCGACATCCTCGTCCGGATCACGACCACGAACATCTGCGGCTCCGATCTGCACATGTACGAGGGCCGGACCGACTTCGAAACCGGCCGCTGGTTCGGCCACGAGAACATGGGCGAGGTGATCGAAGTCGGCGACGGAGTCGACAAGGTTCGCGTGGGCGACTACGTGGTCTTGCCGTTCAACGTCTCGTGCGGCCATTGCAAGAACTGCGAGCGCGGCTACACGAACTACTGTCTGACCGCACAGCCGAAGCCCGAGTGGGCGGGTGCCGCCTACGGGTTCGCCGACATGGGCCCCTGGGCCGGCGGCCAGGCGGAGCTGCTCCGCGTGCCGTGGGGCGATTTCAACGCGCTCCGCTTGGGAGAGGACGCGCAGGAGAAGCAGGCCGACTACGTGATGCTCGCCGACATCTTCCCGACCGGGTACCACGCAACCGAGATGGCCCACGTGAAGCCGGGTGACCAGACCGTGATCCACGGAGCCGGGCCGGTGGGATGGATGGCCGCGTACTCCGCGATTCTCAAAGGCGCGGGCAGAGTGATGGTCGTCGACCGACACCCCGATCGGCTGAAGAAGATCGAGGAGATCGGGGCCATCCCGATCGACGATTCCAAGGTCGACCCCGTTGAGGCGGTGAACGAGATGACCATGGGACTCGGGGCCGACAACGGATGCGAGTGCGTCGGCTACCAGGCCCACGACCCGGAGGGCGAGGAGGACATCACCCTGACGCTGAACCGGCTCGTCCAGTCGGTCCGATTTACCGGCAAGATCGGCGTGGTCGGGGTGTTCGTTCCGCAAGATCCCGGTGCAGCCGATGAGCTGGCGAAGCAGGGCAAAGTGGCCTTCGACTTCGGGCAGCTCTGGTTCCGCGGCCAGAAGCTCGGCAGCGGTCAGTGCCCGGTGAAGCGATATAACCGGGCGCTGCGCGACCTCGTCGCAGGGGGAAAGGCCACACCGTCCAGGATCGTGAGTCACGAGCTGTCCCTCGACGAGGCTCCCGGGGCCTACGAGCATTTCGACAAGCGGGATGACGGTTGGACGAAGGTCGTTCTACACCCGACGGCGTAGCGGCGGGGTCCTGACATGGCTGGCGAGTTGAACGAACAACTGATCGCGATCCTCGCGACCGCGTGGTGGGAGCGCTCACCACCCTGGTCTCCGGCGGGAACTTCATCGGATAACGCACCGGGGCCCGGCGATCGGACGACGCGAGAATGTGCAATCTCGTGGTCACCCAGTGACATCGGATCCGTCCGGCTTGAATCGGAGATCCTCGGCGAGGAGGTCGAGTTCGCGATCGAGGCGGTGCTGACTCAGCTCGACGTGGATCTGTGTTGTGGGGTGAATCGGGCTGTGCCGCCGAGTCGTGGGGTTTGGTTGGGGTCGAGGTGTGGGGGTGGGATGAACCACACCTGGTGGCGTGGGCGTAGGTGATGTTCGCCCCGCAGGATGCGCAGCCGCCGTCGCGTTCCATCAACGCCAGCCGTTGGTATCGGCTGAACAGTCGGGTGCCGCGCCCGAGGTCCAGCGGGACGCTGTCGCTGCCGAGGACGGCGGGGATGAGTTCGGCGTCCGCGGCGAGCTTGCGCACCGTGCCTGCCGCGATGGGCCGGTCGATGCCGTCGATCTCGGCAACCCCCACGCCCTCACGCAGCGCCTCGAGGCTCATCCGCACCACGACCGTCGTGGCTGGCACCGAACCCGGCGCTGCCTGACATCCCAGCGCGTGCCTCGCGAGTTCGGCGAGCGCGTCGGCCCGGATCTGCGGGATCGACCGCCGATCCTCGACCACCGGCCCCGCCCCGTCGGGCCCGGTCTCGCTCCCGGCCCCAGCCCCGGCCCCAGCCCCGCCGGAGCCGCGTTGGCGGAGGGCGTCGCTGACCATCGCGTCGAGTGCGGCCTTGATCGGTGCGGCCGTGATCGGGTCGAGCCGGCCCCGCAGGTGGAACACCCCGTCCGGGTCTTCACGGAACGTCAACGACCGCTCAGCATGCAACCGCTCATCGGCCGGTCCGATGCTGTCGGTGTCGAGTTGGGCGTGCGCGGTGGTGACCGCGCGTCGCACCAGCGATAGCGGCTGCCCGGCCGCGAGCGTGACGAGCTTCTGCTCATACCGGCCGACCCGGTCGGGGTCGGCGCGGAGTTCGACCCTGCGGAGCATCCCGGTGATCAGGTTCGCCGCATCCACACTCAACCGCCCGGTATCGAGCGCGGCGCGCACGTGCGGGAACTTCGCCGGCACCGTCCCGGTGAACGACTCCCGTTCCTGGATCGCTTCACCGACCGCGACCAGCCGGGCCGCTTCACCAGCCGCACCGCCGGTCGCGGCCTCGATCAACCGGACCGGGCTGGCATGCCCGTGCTGTTTCGCCAACCCGTCCGCACCGAACTCCGGCACCGACCGCCGAGCCACCTCGGCGCTGGCATGGGCGAGGAATGCGTCCACCATCCGTTTGACCTGCCCCGCCCGCTCGATGACCCGCACCAACCCGGGACCACTCAGCGCCTCGAATCCCCGGCCCCCACCACTCCCACCCGCGCCGGCCCCACCACCGGCGCCGGCCTCGGCACCGAACGCGGGCAGCGCCGCCGCCCACTCGGCGGCGAGCTCAGCCACCTCGGCGTGCAGCCGCTCGAGCGGGGAAGTCGTCATGCGCACCAGTATCCAGTGACCCAACGACATTCACCCTCACCCGGAAGCCTCAGAGCCCGAGGTCGGTGAGCAGCGACTGCACGCGCCCCTTGATGTCGTCGCGGACGCGGCGGACGGTGTCCAGGTCCTTGCCTGCGGGGTCTTCGAGCTCCCAGTCCTCGTACCGCTTGCCGGGGAAGATCGGGCACGCATCGCCGCAGCCCATGGTGATGACGGCGTCCGCGGCGCGGACGTCGTCGGTCTGCAGCAGCTGTGGGACGGCGCCGCTGATGTCGATGCCCTCCTCACGCATCGCCTCGATCGCGACGGGGTTGATCTGCGAGCCGGGCTCGGAGCCGCCCGAGCGTACGGTCGCGCGCCCGCCGGAGAGCTCGCGTGCGAAGCCGGCCGCCATCTGCGACCGGCCGGCATTGTGCACGCAGACGAAGAGGATGGTGGGGGAGTCGGTCACGGCTCCGAGTATGTCAGTCGCCTCTTCGCCGGCCGAACCCGAACAGGTACACGGCGTCGAGGACGCCGAGGGTGTTGGTCACCAGCAGGGTGACGAACCATGGCTTGCTGTCGTTCCGGGCCGCACGCCAGAGCGAGGCGCCCTTCCAGGCGACGTTCCACGCGATGGCGGCGACGATGAGGGCGCGCCGCTCCGGCGGCAGATCGGGTCCACCCCAGCGGGATGCTTCGTGGTGTCTGTTCATGCCCTCATTCGACTCGCCGCGCGGCGACACGTCAACCGGCTTCGTGAATCATCGGATGCGCCCACCCCGGTCGCCGTGGAACCATCGGAGGACTGAGAGAAGGGGTGTGCAGATGAGCCTGCCCGTGACCCGCACCCGGACCGGCGCGATGACGCGGCCTCGCGCGACCCGGACGACGCTGCTCGTCGTGCAGCTGTTCATCGCGCTCACGGCCGCGCTCGGCGGCCTCGCGCTGGTCCTCGGCTCGATGTCGGCGGATCTCGCGACGATTCTGAGCCCGCCCGACGACGTCCTCGAGGGATCGCCGTTCGACAGCTTCCTCGTTCCCGGTGTGATCCTGGCCGTCGTGCTCGGCGGCGTGCACGTGTGGGCGGCGGTCGCGGTGCTGCGGCGGAGCCGCTGGGCCCTCTTCCTGTCGGCTGCCGCCGGGTACGCGATGCTGACCTGGATCTTCGTGCAGATGGTGGTCGTCCCGTTCAGCGCGCTGCAGGCGGTCTACTTCGCGGCGGGCGCGGTCGAGCTCGGCCTCGTGCTGCTCCTGCTGGGTGTCGTGCCCGCACGGACCGCGGCGGACTGATCGCCGTGTCGTCCGCGTGGCGTGCGCTGACCCGGTATCCGGCGGTCTCGCTCACGATCGTCGTGGGTCTCGCGGGGATCGTGCTCGCCCTGACGGGTGGCGGCGGGCTGGTGCCGTGGCTGTTCGGCGGGTACGCCCTGATCGTCGCCGCGTGGCAGGCGGCCGGCATGGTCCGCGATCTCCTCCGCCGGCACTTCGGGTTGGACGTGCTCGCGATCACGGCGATCGTCGCGACCGTGCTCGTCGGCGAGTACGTCGCCGCGCTCATCGTCGTCCTCATGCTCACCGGTGGCGAGGCGCTCGAGGACGCGGCCGGGAGACGTGCCAAGCGCGACCTGAGCGCGCTGCTCGAGCGGGCGCCGCAGGCCGCGCACCGCTGGGAGGGTGAGCGCATCGCCGAGATCCGTATCGATGAGGTCGCACCCGGTGACCGGCTGCTGATCAGGCCGAGCGAGATCGTCCCGGTCGATGGCGAGCTCGAGTCGGCGGGGGCGATGATCGACGAGTCCCAGCTCACCGGGGAGAGCGTCCCGGTCGAGAAGCGAGCGGGCGAGACGGTGCTCTCCGGCTCGGTGAACGGGACCGCCGCGATCACGATCACCGCGACGGCGAGCGCCGCCGAGAGCCAGTACCAGCAGATCGTCGCGCTGGTCGAACAGGCGGCCGCCTCCAGGGCGCCCGTCGTCCGTCTCGCCGATCGCTACGCCATTCCCTTCACCCTGTTCTCGCTGGCGCTCGCCGGTCTCGCGTGGTGGATCTCGGGCGACCCGGTGCGTTTCGCCGAGGTGCTCGTGCTCGCCACACCCTGCCCCCTGCTCATCGCCGCCCCGGTGGCGTTCATCGGCGGCATGAGCCGCGCCGCGCGAGGCGGCGTCATCGTCAAGGGCGGCGGCGTCCTCGAGCTGCTCGCCCGGATCGAGACCGCCGTGTTCGACAAGACGGGCACGCTCACGTACGGCGCACCCGAGCTTGCGGAGGTCCGTGCTGAGCGCGGCTTCGGGGCTGACGAGCTGCTGCAGCTCGTGGCATCCGCTGAACAGTACTCGTCGCATGTGCTCGCGTCAGCCGTCGTGCGCGCCGCGACCGAACGCGGCCTCGGGCTGCTTCCGGCGGAGCACGCGGAGGAGTCGGCGACGAACGGCGTCGAAGCCGTCATCGACGGTCGATCCGTCGTGGTCGGCAAGCTCGCATTCGTGCGCGCTCGCGCGGGCGACGTCGCGCCGACGGCGATCGGCCCGGGTCAGCTCGCGATCTACGTCGCGGTGAACGGATGCTTCGCCGGCGCGATCCTCGCGAGCGACCGGGTGCGCGCGAACGCGTCGGGCACGCTCGGGCGGCTGCGTTCCCTCGGGGTGCGCCGCGTGCTCATGCTGACCGGCGATGCCCGGGCGACCGCCGACCACATCGCGGGCGAGCTCGGCATCGACGAGGTGCGGGCCGAATGCCTGCCCGGCGACAAGGTCGACGTCGTCGCCGCGATCGCCGAACGCCCGGTCCTGATGGTCGGCGACGGGGTGAACGACGCACCCGTGCTCGCCGCCGCAGACGTCGGCATCGCGATGGGCGCCAAGGGTGCAACTGCGGCGAGCGAGTCGGCCGGCGCGGTGATCCTCGTGGACGACCTCTCGCTCGTGGCCGATGCGGCGGTGATCGGCCGCGACACCGTCCGGATCGCGTTGCAGTCGATCTGGCTCGGCATCGCGGTGTCGGTCGTGCTGATGCTGATCGCCGCGTTCGGGGTCATCCCCGCGACCGTGGGTGCGATCCTGCAGGAGGTCGTCGATCTGGCGACGATCCTCGCCGCGCTCCGCGCGCTCGGCCGGCGCGCCCCGCGTCCGGCCCGCACCCGTGGGCTCGTCCCGGGCTGAACGCCCGCCCGATCCTTCGATCGAGCGCGCGCGCCGGGCCCTACCGGGCCGAGCTCGCCGCGAGCTTGCGGATGAACACGGTCTGCGCGGCGATCATGCGCGCGATCTCGTCCGGGTCGACCGACTCGTCCGACGCATGGATGCGGGCCTTCGCCGTGTCCTCGGCGCCCCAGAGCACGATCGCGGCCTTCGGCGAGACCTGCTGCAGCGAGGCGACGAGCGGGATGGACGCCCCGCTGCCGATGTGCTCGACGTCCGAACCGTAGACCTCGCGCATGGCGTCCACGGCCGCGACGATCGCGGGGTGCGACGCGTCGATCGCGAACGCGTGACCGACTTTGACCGGTTCGACCTCGACCTCGACGTTCCAGGGGCGCTGCGCACGCAGGTGCGCCATGAGCGCCTCGAGCTGCTGCTCGCCGTCGGAGCCCGGCACGATCCGCATCGACAGTTTCGCGGTCACCTCGGGGAGCAGCACGTTCGAGGCCTCCGCAGTGTTCGGCAGGTCCATGCCGAGCACCGTGACCGACGGCTTGGCCCACAGCCGGTCCGAGAGCGAGCCGGTGCCGAGGAACTCGACGCCGGGCAGGATCGCCGAGCCGTCCCGGTACACCTGCTCGTCCATCGGCGCACCGTCCCACCGTCCGTGGTCCACGCCCGCGATGACGGTGTCGCCGTGCTCGTCGTGGAGGGTGTCGAGGATCCGGATCATCGCCGTCATCGCGTCGGGTGCCGCACCGCCGAAGAGCCCGGAGTGCACGGGCGCGGCGAGCGAGCGCACGGTGACGGTGCACGCGACGTCGCCGCGCAGCGCGGTCGTGAGGCCCGGCTTGCCGACCTCCTGCGGCCCGATGTCGGCGATGACGTAGGCGTCGGCCGCGAACCGTTCGGGGTTCGCTTCGACGAACGCCTCGAGGTGGGAGATGGTCTCCTCCTCGCCCTCGACGAGCAGCTTGACCCGGCAGGGCCGGTCGGGCCCGAGCAGCTTCAGCGTGCCGTAATGGATGACGAGCCCGGACTTGTCGTCGGCGGCCCCGCGGCCGTAGATGCGGCCGTCGTCCTTCGTCGTCGGCTCGAACGGCTCGCTGGTCCAGCCCTGGCCCGCCGGTGCCGGCTGGACGTCGTAGTGGGCGTAGAGCAGCACGGTCGGCGATCCGGCCGGGCCGGGCAGGTCGGCGAACACGCACGGGTACCCGTCCGGCACGTCGAGCAGCTCGACGTCGGTGGCACCCGCGGCCTCGAAGAGGTCGACGACCGCCTGGCCCATCTCGTGGACGGGTGCAGGGTCGAAGCCGGGGAACGCGACCGAGGGAATCCTGACGAGCGCCTCGAGGCGCTCGATCACCTCGGGCATGAGGTCGGCGGCCGCCGACCTCGTCGCCTCCGCGTCGGATGTGACGTCGGTCATGGGGTCTCCTTCACGGTTCGGCCTGCGTCGGCGAGAGACGTCGCAGGCGGGCGGATGCCTCGGCCTGGTGTCAGACCGGCACGACGAGTTGGATCAGCAGGCCGGCGACCACGACGGCGACCCACGACACGAGCATGGGGATCGTGAAGGAGTGCCAGACCGGGACCTGGGTCAGCTTCGTCGAGCCCGTCCGGTCGGTCTCGACCGCCGCGATCTGCGAGCCGTTCGCGGGGAACAGCCAGACGCCGATCAGCGACGGCCACATGGCGGTGATGATTCCGGGTGCGAGCCCGGCGGCGAGCGCGATCGGGATCATGGTGTTCGTCGTCGCCGACTGGCTCGTCGTGAGCCCGCAGACGAGGAACAGGGCGACCGCGAGCAGCAGCGGGTTCGCCTCGATCATCGCGCCGAGCGGTTCGATGATGGTCTCCTGGTTCGCGGCGATGAACGTGTCCGCCATCCACGCGATGCCGAAGAGGGCGACCGCCGCGACGAACCCGGCCTTCAGCAACGGCTGCTCGACGACCGCTGCCGGCTTCACCCGGCGCACCAGGATGATCACCAGCGCGACCGTGAACATCACCATCTCGATGACCGTCGCCATCGGGATCGGCTGGAGCGCGCCCTCCTCGTCCGGGAACGCCGGCCGGAGGCCGGGGAACAGTCCGAGCAGCACGATCAGCAGCGTCCCGGTGACGAAGATCCAGGCGGCGGTCGCGCCGCCGGGCGGCACGGGGTGCTCGATCATCGGTGCGGGCGCATTCCGTCCGATCCCGGACCGGCCGCGGCGCTCGTTCGTCTTGGGTGCGGTCAGCGTGCCGCTCGACTCGCCTCCGGCCGCGACCGTCTGGGCTTCGGCCGTGCCGGCGGCGGCGTCCGCGCCGTGAGGGGAGTGACCGGCGCGCAGCGCGGCCGGCACCTCGACCGTGCCGTCTTCGACGCGTTTCAGGAACACCGGGTCGTCGAGCAGGTCCTTGCCGATGCGCTGCTGGACGAAGGAGGTCATCACGCATGCGACGAGTGCGGCCGGGATCGTGATGAGCAGGATCTGCGGGAGGCCGTAGCCGGTGCCGTCCATGAGCACGAGATAGGCGGCCATCGCCGCCGACACCGGGCTCGCGGTGATGCCGAGCCCCGACGTGACCGTCGACGAGGCGAGCGCACGCTCCGGCCGCTGCCCGTTGCGGTACGCCGTCTCGTAGATCACCGGGATGAGGGCGAAGAAGATGTTGGACGTCCCGGACAGGACCGTGAACACGAACGCGACGATCGGCGCCACGTAGGTGAGGCGTTTCGGATTGCGCTGGATGATCCGCGAGGCGATGCCGACGAGGTAGTCGATGCCGCCGGCCGCCTGCATCGCCGACGACGCCGTGATGACCGCGATGATGATGAAGAACGCGTCGACCGGGACGGAGCCGGGCGGCAGCTGGAAGACGAACACGAGGAGCGCCGTGCCGACGACGCCCCAGAGACCGAGCCCGAGCCCGCCGGTGCGAACACCCAGCACGATCGCCCCGATCACGACACACGCCTGCAACACCACGAGCACGATTTCCATCGAGACCCCCAGAACTACGCTGTTCCTGGGCTCACTGTAGCGCTGGAGCACGTCGAAGGTGAGGAAATTTTCCCGAACTCCCGACGGGTCATCCGTCGCGGGTCGCGGACGCGGGCGCGACCGCGGCCGCGTTGCCGGACAGCCAGCGCAGCCGGGAGGCGCCCGGATCGCGGTCGAGCAGCAGATCCCGGACGAGCAGCGTGAGCGGGATGGACAGGATCGCGCCGAGCGGGCCGATCACGAACGTCCAGAAGATCACCGAGACGAAGCTGAGGGTGAGCGAGAGGTCGACGGCGTCGCTGACGAACTTCGGCTGCACGAGCACCTGCAGGACGACGTTCACGACGCAGTAGACGGCGATCACGGCCAGCGCCAAGGGCCATCCGCCGACCACGAACGCGAGCGCGGCCGGCGGCACGAGGCCGAGCACGAACCCGATGTTCGGGATGAAGTTCGTGACGAACGCGAGGATGGCCCACACGGCGGGCGCCGGCACGCCCAGCGCCCAGAGGGCGAGCCCGTCGACGACCGCGACGATCGCGCCGAACGACGCGTTGACGACGTAGTAGCGGCGCACCGAGGAGTTGTAGGCCCGGATCCGGTCGACCATCGCACGCGCTCCGGCGCCGAGCGCCTGCTCGGCCCGGCCGTACCGCGCGGCGTCGGCCGCCATGAAGATCACGTACGCGAGCACGAAGAACGCCGCGGTGAGGAAGCCGAGCACCCAGCCGCCCACGTTCTGCGCGACGTCGAGGAGCAGTGACGGGTCGAGTGCTGCGGCCGTCGCCTCGGAGACCTGGTCGCCGAGCCCCGCGGCGGCCAGTCCGTCGACGACGGAGGCCGCGGCGATCTGCAGCTCATCGCCCACCTCCGCCACGAGTTCGCCGAACTGGAACCCCGCGTAGACGAGCATGGCCGCGAGCACCGCGAGGATCAGGTACGCGACCGCGACGACGACCGTGGTCGCCGCCCAGCGCGGCCAGCCCCGCCGCTGCAGCGGATGCCGGATCGGATGCACGATGATCACGAGCACCGCGGCCAGTGCGAGCGGTGCGACGATCTCACGCGCGACCCACATGGCCGCGAGCGCGAGCAGCAGCGCGATGATCACCACCGCGGTGCGTACGCTCGGCGAGGGCGCGCCGTTCGTCATTCCGTCATCCGTCATGCCGGTCTCGCCGCTCACCGGTCAGCCCCGAACGCACGCTCAGCCATGCGTCGCACCCTAGGCCGCGCCACCCGCGTTCCGCCAGGCCTGGACTCGTGGAGGGCGACGCGTCGCCGGCCCTCGCGGCTCGGCATCCGCGTCAGTAGGGCTCGAAGTCGAGCTCTTCGAACTCGCGCACCTCGGAGACCCAGCGCTGCTCGACGAAGGCCACGTGCGCCGGGTGCGCGTTGTACCCCTCGTAGGCCGAGGCATCCGCGAAGGTCATGGCGAACTGGAAGCGATAGTCGCTCTTGGGGCTCACCTGCCGGGACACCGTGAAGTCGAGCACGCCCGGGATCGAGGTCAGCGCCCGCCGGCCGTCCTCGATGAACGCCGCCTCGGCGGGGGAGCCGGGCTCGTGGCGGAGTGCGAAGGCGACGGTATGACGGATCATGTGTCGATCGTAGAGGCGCGTCGACGTCCCATGGGCGAGCCGTCGGGGACGAGTCGCGGCACGAGCCGTACGAACACGACCATCGCGACCAGCTCGACGAGCGTCTGGGTGACGACGACGAGCGGCGCGAGGTCGAGGGCCGGCGGGAGGGCGAGCACGAGCGGGAGCACGACGAGCGAGTTCCGGGTCGCGCCGCTGAACACGACCGCGCGCCGAGCGGGGACGTCCATGCGCGCGACGCGTCCCGCAGCGATCCCGATCGGCACCATCACGGCGGCGAACACCACGAACACCAGCGCAGCGAGCAGCACTGCGCCGAGCTGCGAGGCCACGTGTGCGATCTGAGACACGACCACCACCGCGAGTGTGAGCATCATCAACGGCACCATCGCGCCGAGGCCGACCCCCTGCACGACGCGGCCGGCGGGAGTGCGTGCGAGGAGCTGCGTCAGCCCCGCGGCGGCGAGCGGCAGCACGATCAGCAGCAGGAACGCCTCGACGAACGGCGCGACGTCGAACGTGGCGACGAGCTCGGGCCCGGCCATGACCCAGAGGTAGGCCGGGAGCAGGACGAGCTGCGCGAGCATCAGCAGCGGCGTCGCGGCGAGCAACCGGCCCTTCGCCCCGCCCGCGATCCCGGTGAACACGATGACGTAGTCCACGCAGGGCGTCAGCAGCACGAACAGCACCCCGGCCAGCACCGCCTGATCGTGGGCGACCACCCTGGACAGCACGAACACGACGACCGGGACGACGGCGAAGTTCACCACCAGCACGGTCGTGAGGAATCTGCGGTCGCGCAGCGCCGCGCCGATCTCTCTGAACGGAACCCCGAGGAAGGTCGCGTACAGCAGCAGCGCGAGCACGGGGGTGATCAGCGACTCCGCCGGTTCCGCGACGGACGGCACGAGCAGCCCGATCGCGGCTCCCAACGCCAGTGCACCGAGATAGAGGGGCACCTGGTGCCGCTCCGCCCACTCGACCGCCGACCGCATGGCTCCCATCCTGACGGATCGGCGGGACCGGTCACGGCCGCGGTCACTGCAGCGCCGAGGTGAGCCGGGCGACGCCGTCGAGGAAGGTGGCCTTGGCGGGCTCGCGCTTCCACTCGTCGAGCGTGAGCTCGCGCCCGATCGCGCGGTAGCCGGCCTCGACGTCGCGGAGGGCCGAGACGAACGACCGCCCGCGCACGAGCAGCGAGATCTCGAAGTTCAGGTTGAACGAGCGAATGTCCATGTTGCTCGAACCGATCACGGCGACGTCGTCATCGATGGACAGGTGCTTCGCGTGCAGGATGTACGGTCCCGGGTAGAGGAAGATCCGGACCCCGGCCCTGAGCAGCGCCCCGTAGTAGGAGCGCTGCGCGTGCCACACCGAACCCTGGTCGCCGATCTCCGAGACGAACAGCTGCACCTCGAGCCCGCGCAGCCTGGCCGACGTGATCGCGTACATCATCGCCTCATCGGGCACGAAATACGGGCTCGTGATGATCACGCGTTCCTGCGCGGCGTTCACGAGCCCGAGGAACATCCGCAGGTTGTTCTCCAGCTCGTACGCCGGCCCGCTCGGCACGATCTGGCACACGACCGTCGTGGCGGCCGACGCGACCGCGAGGTCGGCCGCCGGAAGCTGCTCCTGATCGAGGAGCACCTCGTCGGTCTCGGCGTACCAGTCGGACAGGAAGACCGCGTTCACGGCCGCGACGGTCGGGCCGGTCAGCCTGACCACGAGCTCCTGCCACATGAGCCCGCGCTTCCGGTTCTTCGGCGAGTCGTAGTCGCGCGCGATGAGGTTCTGCGAGCCGGTGTACGCCACCACTCCGTCGACGACCACGAGCTTCCGGTGGTTGCGCAGGTCGGGGCGTTGCGACTGGCCTTTGAACGGCCGCACGGGCAGGAGATACTCCCACTGCACGCCGATGCGGTCGAGCTCGGCCAGCGTCGCCCGATGCACGGGCACCTTGCGCGACGCGATGTAGTCCATGAGCAGCCGCACCGTGACGCCGCGCTGCACCGCGCGCTCCATCGCGGCGAAGAACCCGCGCGTGGTGTCGTCGAAGGCGACGATGAAGAACTCGACGTGCACCCACCGTGCCGCCCGGTCGAGGTCGCGGGTCATCCGATCGATCGAGGCCTGGTAGTCGCCGATGAGCTCGGCGTCGTTGCCGCCGATGGCCGGGAGCGCTCCGAGTGCCGTGTTCTGCCGCACCAGCGAGGCGAACCACGGCGGCCAGACCTCGTCGCCGAGGTGCAGGTCGACGCCCGCTGAGCGTTCGGTGATGAGCCGGTTGATCTCGAGCTGCCGGTCCATCCGCTTCCGCGGCAGCTTCGTGTTGCCGATCAGCAGGAACAGGACGATCCCGACGAACGGGATGAGGAAGATCGCGAGCAGCCACGCCATCGCCGCGGTGGGCTTGCGGTCGCGGGGGACGACGATGAGCGCGGTGATCCGGATGGCGAGGTCGACGAGGATCAGGAGCCCTCCGACCAGAGTGACTGTCTCGGCGCTCATCTGCGACCCTCGATCACGCTCGAATCCTAGGAGCAGCGTGAGAATAGTTCAACGAACGGCGTGCTCCGGCCAGTCGCACACCCGACGAAATACCCGGCCGGCCCGTTCGGTTGACCCTGGCATGAGAGCCGTCGTCTATTCGCACCCCGGTCCGTCGTCCGTGCTGTCGCTCGTCGATCGCGACCTCCCAGAGCCGGACCGCGGCGAGGTCAGGGTGAAGATCGCCGTCTCCGGCGTGAACCCGACCGACTGGAAGAGCCGCGCTGGCAGCGGCCGGCCGGGACCCGAGGGTGAGATCGTGCCGAACCAGGACGGAGCCGGAGTCGTCGACGCGATCGGCGAGGACGTCGACGACCTCGCCGTCGGGGACCGGGTCTGGCTCTACCTCGCGCAGCACGAGCGGCCCACCGGCACCGCACAGGAGTACACCGTCGTGCCGGCCGAGCGCGCCGTCCGGCTTCCCGACGGCATCGGCATGGAGGTCGCGGCCAGCCTCGGCGTGCCCGCCATGACGGCGCACCGCGCGCTGACCGTGCACGAGTCGGGTCCCGCGCGACTCTCGCCCGGCGCGCTGCGCGGCCGGACCGTGCTCGTCGCCGGCGGTGCCGGAGCGGTCGGGCACGCCGCGATCCAACTCGCGGTCTGGGCGGGCGCGACCGTCCTCGCGACGGTCAGCAGCGACGAGAAGGCCGAGCTCGCGCGCGCCGCGGGCGCCCAGCACGTGCTGCGGTACACCGACGAGGACGTCGCGGAGCAGATCGAGCGCCTCGCTCCCGACGGCGTCGACCAGATCGTCGAGGTCTCGCTCGCCGAGAACGCCGCGCTCAGCCTCCGCGTGCTCGCGAACCACGGGAGCATCGCGTTCTACGCCGACAACGGCGGCGACCACGTCGACGTGCCGATCCGCCCCGCGTTCGCGAAGAACGCGCGGCTCCAGGGGCTGCTCATGTACACGGTCGGCGACCCGGCGCTGCAGGCCGCGGCGGAGGACATCACCGCGGCGCTGCGCGAGGGTGCGCTCCCCGTCGGGGCGGCCGCGGGTCTCCCGCTGACCTGGTTCGGCCTGGCGGAGACCGCCGCCGCCCACGACGCCGTCGAGGGCGGCGCGGTCGGCAAGGTGCTCATCGACGTCGCCGCGAGCGAGCGCCCCGCCTGAGATCGCCGGCGACCGCTGAGCCGCCGGGTACGACGAAGGCCGCGCCCGTCCGGGCGCGGCCTTCTCGTCTGCTCACGGCGTCGGAGCGCTACTCCTCGACGCCGGGGTCGCCGCCCTCGAGTCCGCCGTCCGTCGACTCCGTCATCGGCTCGCCTTCTTCGCTGGGGTCCGGCTCCTGCTCGTCTTCGCTGCGGGGAGTGGCATCCGTCATCGGTCGCTCCAATCTCTCGTCGGTCTCTCTCATCGGTCTGCCCAGCAGTCTCGCGGATGCCTCGTGGCGGCGTGAGGGGCTTGACGAGTGCGCACGGCGTCGGTCGCGAGCCTGGCGTGTGCACCTCATCCGCGCAAGGGGGTGGCCGGGCCCGCCGGGTCTGGCGCAGAATCCGGCCATGAAGCGGATTCTGTACGCCAGTGGCGGGTTCCTCACGGACGACGAGGTCGCGGACGCGCTGATGCAATACGCCAGCGTCCTCGCGATCGTCAACTCCGCGGATGTCGTGACGCTGCCCGGCGTCGACGACGAGGGCACGGTCCGGGAGATCCAGCTCGTGGTCGGTCCCGCGAGTCAGATCCTCGCGATGGGGTCCGACGCGGCACCCGCCGACCTGGCCTCCAGGGAGACCGTCGCCGACCTGCGTCAGCGGGCTCGCGATCGCCTGCCGAACGCGATCGGCGTCGCGGGGGCGGGGATGTCGGGGCCCGCCGAGTCCGATGCCGAGAGCACGTCGCACGAACCGGGCTGAGTGCTGGCGACTGCCCCCGTGTGCCGCTCGCGCGGTATGGTCGCTCAAGAGACAGGAGGCACCCGATGGGAAGCCTTGCGCACGGAAACATCTCGGTGGACTTCGAGGACCGGCTCCTCTCGCACCTGCAGATCGTCATCGTCCAGCGGTTCCGCCGAAACGAGTCGCTGGTCATGTCCTGGCTCGATGCGCAATCGGTCGGCGACGGTCGCAGCTCGCTCTGGATGACCCCGACGCAGCCGGTGTACTTCAAGTTCGCGGGCTCGCGGGTCCCCACGATCGACGAGCGATGGCTGCAGCAGCTCTCGGAGTCGGCGGCCAGCTCATCCGGGTTGATCATCACGGCTCCCGACGGCGAGCTGGCCCGCGCGATGGGTTCGGTGCGGCTCAGCTGACGCGGGCTCAGCTGGCGCGGCCTCAGCTGGCGCGGGCCGCTCAGGCCACGCCCGCGGTGGGGCGAGTCGAGGAGGAGGCGCGGCTGCGCGGCGCGCCCGCGAACACGGCGCCGAGCAGGCTGCCGGATGCCTCGGCGGCACGCCGTTGGATGGCCGCGCCGTTGCCGTCGCGGAGGATCTGCTGGACGCCGGCGGTGACGACCTCGAGGTCGCCGTGCTCCAGCAGTCCGGGCGCGGCTTCGGCCAGAAGCGCACCGACGACCTCCGCAGCCGGTGCCGGCTCCCCGCGCACGGGATGCACCAGCTGCCCGTCGAGTCCCTCCAGCGACGCCGTCCACGAGGCGAGGCGGAGCGCATCGGCGCCCAGCGCCGGAGCGGGCTCGCCGCGGGCGGCCGACGCTGCGGCTGTGGCCACGAGGCCGCGGATCAGGCCCGCGATCGTGACCGTGGCCGAGGCGAGCAGCGGCACGTCGGCGACCCGGACCTCGATGGTCGGGAAGAGGCGCGACAGCCTGACGTCGGGGTAGAGCATCCCCTCGTCGAGGAGCGCGCCGGTCCGCATCAGTGCGTCGATCGACACCTGGTATGCGTCGAGGCTGCCGAAGACCTCGCTCGGCCCGCTCGAAGGCCACTGGCTCCACTGCAGGAATCGGTAGCTCGCGTAGCCCGTGTCGATCCCGTCGTGGAACGGCGAGTTCGCCGCCAGCGCGCGGATCACGGGCAGCCAGATCCGGATCCGGTCGAGGATCGCGACGCCCTCCTCGGGCGAGCCGACCGAGACGTGCACGTGCAGCCCGCAGGTCATGCAGCGCAGCGACGTCGCGCCATACCGTTCGACGATGGCCCGATAGCGGGGGCCCGGCGACGGGTGCGGGTTCGAGGGGAACGGCGAGGTGCCGAGCGCGACCGCGCGTGCCCCGACCCGGCCCGCCCAGCGGTCGGCCATGCGGCGGGCGCGGCGCACGTCGGCGCCCAGAGCGCGGAGCGAGGCATGCGGACGCGAGACCAGCTCGAGCATCTCCTCGTGCATCTCGGCCACCGCGGCATCGCGAGCGACGCCATCACGTTCGGCGAGCGCGAGGACCTCGGGCGCGACCGGCACCGGCGCCCCCGTCTGCCGGTCGACGAACAGCAGCTCTTCCTCGACTCCGAATGTCCGCCTCATCGCGTCACGCCTTCGAACATCGCCCACCCTCGTCGGCGGGGCCACTGGTCCAGTGTGACACGCGCACCGTGAACCCGCTCGGGCAGGATGGACAGATCGCCTCAGGCGCCGGGCTTCAGCACCACCTTGATGCAGCCGTGCTCCTTCTTCTGGAACGTCTCGTACATCTCCGGCGCCCGCTCGAGCGGGACCCGGTGCGTCGTGAGGTCTTCGGTGCCGAGCGGGTCGGCCGGATCCTCGACGAGCGGCAGGAGCTCGTCGCGCCACGCGTGCACGTTGCACTGGCCCATGCGCAGCGCGAGCTGCTTGTCGAACATGGTCATCATGGGCAGCGGATCGGCCGCGCCCGCGTAGACGCCGCTCAGCGAGACGGTTCCGCCACGGCGGACCGCGTCGATTGCGAAGGTCAGTGCGGCGAGCCGGTCGACCCCCGCGTGCTGCATGATCGGCTTCGCGGCGACGTCGGGGAGGATGCCGACTGCCTTCTGCATGACCTCGACCGACGGATTGCCGTGGGCCTCCAGGCCGACCGCGTCCACGATCGAGTCCGGCCCGCGTCCGCTCGTGAGCGCGCGCAGCTCGTCGAGCGTGTCATCGCCGACGTCGAGCGTCTCGATACCGTACCGCTCGGCCATCAGCCGCCGTTCGGGCACGGGGTCCACCGCGATCACCCGGTGACCGAGGTGCCGCCCGATGCGCGCCGCGAACTGCCCGACCGGGCCGAGTCCGAGCACGCCGAGCGTGCCGCCGTCGGGAAGGTTCGCGTACTGCACGCCCTGCCACGCGGTCGGCAGGATGTCGCTGAGGAAGAGGTAACGGTCGTCGGGCAGGTCGTGCCCGACCTTGTAGGCGTTCGCGTCGGCCCGTCGCACGCGGAGGTACTCGGCCTGGCCGCCCGGCACCGAGCCGTACAGCTCGGTGTAGCCGTACAGGTCCGCTCCCGTCCCGTGCTCGCGATTCTGCGTCACCTCGCACTGCGTCGTGAGACCCGAGCGGCACATGGCGCACTCGCCGCAGGCGATGACGAACGGCACCACGACCCGGTCGCCGACCGCGAGCGTGCGCACCTCGGATCCGACGGCCTCGACCACGCCCATCGCCTCGT
Source organism: Agromyces aerolatus (assembly GCF_031432255.1). Lineage (NCBI taxonomy): Bacteria > Bacillati > Actinomycetota > Actinomycetes > Micrococcales > Microbacteriaceae > Agromyces > Agromyces aerolatus. The sequence goes on from NZ_JAVKGQ010000002.1 coordinate 213,145, forward strand.
GGCCGAGGATGTCACCGCGGTCGAGGAACGGCCCGAGGACCCCGTACAGGTGCAGGTCGGATCCGCAGATCGCGGTCGAGGTCACCCGGATGACGACATCCTTCGGGTCCTCGATGGTCGGGTCGGGCACGGTCTCGACGGAGACGTGCCCGGTGGACTGCCACGTGAGTGCTCGCATGCCCCCTGTCTACGCGCCGCCCGTCGCCCGCGGTCAGGGGTTGACCTAGGCCGGCGGGGGAGCGAAGGCAGCTGACCGTCGCCCCCCGGGGAACGGTCGACTCACTCGGTGTGCAGCTTGTCCTGCATGCTGCCCGCGGCCTTCTCGACGACGTTCGGCAGGTCCGTCGTGCCGTAGAGCCGCGAGTCCGGATGCGTGACCGGTGGCATCGGCGCCGTCGTCGTGGGCCCGTCGTGATACGTGAACTCGCCCTTGCCGTCGGGCGACGGTCCGCTCGCCCAGCTTCCCTTCGAGGCATCCGGACCGTCGCTGAAGTTCAGGTACTGGTAGGCGACCTCCCGATCCTCCTTCGCGAGCGGGAAGTTGCTCGGCACGGGCAGGTCCTCGGCGCCCTCCTCACGCAGCTCGGCCGCCGCGCGGATCCACTGGTTCTGGTGCATCGTGTCGCGCGCGAGCAGGAAGGCGAGCAGGTCGCGGATGCCGTGGTCGTCCGTCATGTGATAGAGCCGTGCGACCTGCACACGGCCCTGCATCTCCGCGTTCGCGTTCGCGGTGAAGTCCGCGAGCAGGTTGCCGCTCGCGGTGATGTAGGCCCCCGACCACGGGTTGCCGTTGCTGTCGACCGGGCGGGCGCCCGCGCCGGCGACGATCGCGTGCTGCACATCGTTGCCGCCGACGATCGCGGCGACGGTCGGGTCGTCTTGAACGGCCTCCTTCGTGATGCCGAGCGGGGCCTTCTCGAGCAGTTGCGCGATCATGATCGCGAGCATCTCGACGTGACCCATCTCCTCGGCGCCGATGCCGAAGACGAGGTCCCGGTACTTGCCGGGGATGTGCATGTTCCAGGCCTGGAACTGGTATTGGAGCGCGACGGTGATCTCGCCGTACTGGCCACCGAGCACCTCCTGCAGCTTACGCGCGTAGACCGCGTCCGGCTTCTCGGGCTTGGCCGCATGCTGCAACTCCTGCCGGTGGAAGAACATCGCGTGTTCCCTTCCCCCCGTCGCGTCGTCTCGGGTCGGCCGGCTGGTCGTGACGGCGGCGAGGTCGGGCCAGTCAACGTGAGACCGGATGCCTCGCGCAGGGGGCTATCCGAACGCCCCGCCGGATGACACAATGCCGAGCCGAGCCGCACCACCGAGAATCGCCCGAGCGCAACCCTCTGGCGGTAGACGGCAGCCCGAGCGAGTCTGCCGGTATGAGCACCTACCGCGTCGGGTATTTCGTCGGCAGCCTCTCGTCCACGTCGATCAATCGCGTGCTGTCGCGTGCGCTCGTCAGGCTGGCGCCGGACGACCTCGAGTTCAGTGAGATCGCGATCGGCGACCTGCCGCTTTACAGTCCCGACTACGACGCCGATTACCCTCCGACGGCGCACTCGCTGAAGGAGGCGATCTCGCGCGCGGACGCGGTGCTCTTCGTCACGCCCGAGTACAACCGGTCGATCCCGGGTGCGCTCAAGAACGCGATCGACTGGGCGTCGCGCCCGTGGGGACAGAACTCGTTCGACCACATTCCGGCCGCGGTGATCGGCGCGTCGGCGGGCCAGATCGGCACGGCCCTCGCGCAGCAGAGCCTGCGCGCCGTGCTGAGCTTCTGCAACGCCCGCCAGATGACGGCGCCGGAGGCGTACATCCGGTTCTCGCCCGAGGTCTTCGCCGACGACGGGGCCGTGCACGACGAGAGCACCGAGGCGTTCCTGCGCAGCTACATGGACGAGTTCCGCGATCACATCGAACGCGTGCTCACGGTCCTGCCGAGGCGCTGAGCCGACGAGCGGGCCCCGACGCGGGGCATCCGCACGTCGCAGCGCATCGCCGCGCCGCTCGGGGCGCACCGTACACTGGCCGCATGCCGACCGAGTCCGAGGCGATCGCCGTCGCCGTCGCCCAGTTCGCCCCGACCGACGACCGCGCCGCGAACCGCGACGAGATCGAGCGGCTCGCGACGATCGCGGCGAGGCGCGGCGCGCGCCTCGTGGTCTTCCCCGAGTACTCGAGCTATTTCACGCCCGAGCTCGGCGCGTCCTGGCTCGACGAGGCCGAGGACGTGCAGGGCGGGCCGTTCACGGCCGCGCTCGGCGAGCTCGCCGACCGGCTCGGCGTGCATCTCGTCGCCGGGCTCATCGAGCGTGTGCCGGGCGAGCGCCGGGTGCGCAACACGGTCGTGGCCGTGGCGCCGGGCGCAGGCGTCGTCGCGCGGTACTCGAAGCTGCACCTGTACGACGCGTTCGGTGCGCGCGAGTCGGAGTGGATCGCCGCGGGCGAGATCGCCGACCCCGAGGTGTTCGCGATCGGCGACCTGACGTTCGGCCTGCAGACGTGCTACGACGCCCGGTTCCCCGAGGTCACCCGCCGGCTCGTCGATGCGGGCGCCGACGTCGTCTGCATGCCGGCCGAATGGGTGCGCGGGCCGCTCAAGGAGGCGCACTGGCGCACGCTCACGACCGCACGGGCGCTCGAGAACACGATCTACCTGGTCGCGGCCGACCACGCCCCGCCGGTCGGCGCGGGCAACAGCATGGTGGTCGATCCGATGGGCGTCGAGCTCGCGACGATCGGCGAGGCGACCGATGTCGCGCTCGCCTGGCTCTCGAGCGAGCGGATCGCCGCGGTGCGCCGGGTCAACCCGGCGCTCGCGCTGCGCCGCTTCACGGTCACCGAGCGCTGAGTCGCGTCACGCCGCGCCGAGGCGCGCCAGCCGGGCGGATGCCTCTTCGAGGATATCTCGCCGCTTGCAGAACGCGAACCGGACGAGGCCGGCGACGTCGCCGCGATGCTCAGCCGGCACGAACGCCGACACGGGCACGCCGACCACGCCAGCGAGCTCGGGCAGACGACGGCACAGCGCCTCGGCGTCGTCCCAGCCGACCGGGGTCGCGTCGGCGACGATGAAGTACCCCGCCGCCGGCAGATAGACCTCGAACCCGGCCGCGGTGAGCCCGGAGGCGAGCAGATCGCGCTTCGCGCGGAGGGCGTCGGCCGCGCCCGAGAAGTACGCGTCCGGCAGATCGAGCCCCGCGGCGATCGCCGGCTGGAAGGGCCCGCCGTTGACGAAGGTCAGATACTGCTTCACCGCGAGCACCGCGGTGACGAGCGGGGCAGGGCCGGTGACCCAGCCGATCTTCCACCCCGTCGTGTTGAACGTCTTGCCGCCCGACGAGATCGACAGGGTGCGTCCCCAGGCGCGGGGCAGCGTCGCGACGGGCACATGCCGCCCGTCGAACACGAGGTGCTCGTACACCTCGTCGGTCACGATCAGCGCGTCGTGACGTTCGGCGAGCTCCACGACGAGCTCGAGCACCTCGCGCTCGAGCACGGCGCCGGTCGGGTTGTGCGGCGAGTTCACGAGGATGAGCCGGGTCCGGTCGGTGACCGCGGCGCGGAGCTCGCCGGGGTCGGGGCGCCAGTCGGGTCGCGTTCCGTCGGTCGACCAGCGCAGCGGCACGGTCCGGAACACGCCTCCTGCGCGCGCCACCAGCGCCGAGTAGGCGTCGTAGGCGGGTTCGAACGCGACGACCTCGTCGCCCGGCTCGACGAACGCGAGGATCGATGCGGCCAGCGCCTCGGTCGCACCGGCGGTCACGAGCACCTCGGTCGAGGCATCCGGCTCGAGGCCGTACCACCTGCGCTGGTGGCGCGCGATCGCCTCGCGCAGGACCGGAAGGCCCGGGCCCGGCGGGTACTGGTTGAGCCCGGCCGCGATCGCCTCGCGCGCGGCGTCGAGCACCTCGGCCGGCCCGTCCTCGTCGGGGAATCCCTGCCCGAGGTTGATCGCGCCGGTCTCGAGCGCAAGCGCGCTCATCTCGGCGAAGATCGTGGGCCGCACGGTGCCGTCGGCTGCGAGCAGGCCGGCGCCCGCTGCGGTGCGCTGCCAGGGGAGCAAGGGGCTGGGGAGAACGGTCACGCTCACACCGTATGCCAGGTTCGGGTGGCTACGCTGGTCGCGGCATCCGGATGACTCCAGGTGAAGCGATAGCGAGTTCATAGACTTCGCCGATCCGCCGCACAGGGTGCGGGGTGACAGTGGAGATCGCTTGAAAGGAGCAGACATGACCGATCACCAGCACGGCCCGGCCCAGGGGGAGCCCACGGAGCCTCGTCAGCCGGCAGAGGGCGCGCACGAGGCCGCCGCCGCGGCTGAGACGGCGAGCCCCGCTCCCGCATCCACCCCGTCGCCCGCCCAGCCCACTCCGGCCGCGCCGGCCGCGCAGACGGCTCCGGCCGCGCAGCCGACTCCGGCCGCGCAGCCGACTCCGGCCGCGCAGACGGCTCCGACCGCCCCGGTTCCTCCGGCCGCCGCATCGGCGCCGCAGCCCGCAGCGCCGACTGGCACGGTGTACTCGCCGGGCCAGACGCCGCAGCCGTACCACGCGCCCCAGTACAGCCACCAGCCGGCCGCGCCGGCTCCGCACCAGGCGCAGCAGCCGGGGCCGTACGCCGGCCAGCCGGCGCAGCCGGGCGGACACCAGGCCGCTGGTCACACCGCGCACCCCGGTCAGACCCAGCACGCGCAGGCCCAGCACGGCCAGCACGCGCCGTCGCAGCAGGGCCAGGCCCAGCATGCGCCGTCGCAGCACCACGCGCAGACCCAGCCGACGCAGCCGCTCCCGGGCGGGCACGGCACGGTGCCGCCGGCGTTCGGCGGCCCGGGTGGCCCCGGTACGCCCGGCGGCTCCGCGCAGTCGACGCCTGAGGGGCAGCCGAAGCAGCGACGGGTCGGTCTCGGCATCGCCGCGGCGATCGTCGCGGCCGCACTCGTGGGCGGCGCCTCGGGCGCCGGCATCACGGCGCTCGTCAACGGGGATCGGCCGGCGAACACCGTCGAGTCCTCGGCCACGGGTACGCAGAACATCGTGGTCAACGACACCGACTCCGTGAACGAGATCACGGCCGTCGCCGCCAAGGCCAGCCCGTCGGTCGTGACCATCTCGGTCGCGGGCGGGCAGGGCTCGGGCACGGGTTCGGGCATCATCATCTCCGAGGACGGCTACGTGCTCACCAACACCCACGTCGTCACGCTCGACGGGACGACGGGGGAGCCCACGATCCAGGTGAAGGCCAGCGACGGCCGGCTCTACACGGCCGACCTCGTCGGCACCGACCCGATGTCCGACCTCGCGGTGATCAAGCTGCACGACGCCTCCGGCCTGCAGGCGCTCGAGTTCGCCGACTCCGACGAGCTCAACGTCGGTGACGTCGCGATCGCGATCGGCGCCCCGCTCGGCCTCGCCGGCACGGTGACGAACGGCATCGTGAGCGCGCTGAACCGCAGCATCGACGTGAAGTCCTCGGCGGTGCCCGAGAGCCCCGAAGACAGCCGCGACGGCGAGAGCCAGCAGCCCTTCGACTTCTGGAACTTCGACATCCCGGGCCAGGAGGGCGGTCAGCAGACGCAGTCGGCCGGCACCATCTCGATCCCGGTGATCCAGACCGACGCGGCGATCAACCCCGGCAACTCGGGCGGCGCGCTCGTCGACTCCGAGGGCCGGATCATCGGCGTGAACGTCGCGATCCTCTCGGCGGGCGGCACGTCGGGTCAGGCCGGCAACATCGGCGTCGGCTTCGCCGTCCCGGCCAACCTCGCGCAACGGGTCGCCAACGAGCTGATCGAAGACGGTTCGGCCAGCCACGGGCTGCTCGGCGCCACGGTGACGAGCGCGCAGGCCCAGGCTGACGCCACGAACGTCGGCGCCCTGATCACCGAGCTGACCCAGGGCGGCGCGGCGGCGGCGGCCGGCCTGCAGGCCGGTGACGTCGTCACCGAGTTCAACGGCGTGCAGATCACCAACCAGACCGATCTCACGGCGCAGGTGCGTGCGCAGGCCGGCGGCTCGCAGGCGCAGGTCACGTACCTCCGCAACGGCGAGACGAACACGGTCGACGTGACCCTCGGCACGTTCGAGGGCTGAGCCGAGCTGCTGAGTCAGTCACCCGCGAGGGGCCGGCGCCGACACGGCGCCGGCCCCTCGCGGCATCCGCGTCGTGCAGGGCCGCGGCCCGGCCCGGCCCGGACCCCCGGCGCTGCTAGGCTCGATCGACTGAGCGGGAGTGGGGTACGTTGCGCCAAGAGCCACCGGAGGTGACGCCGTCGCCGCGCACCGGCGTCTCCTACGTCATGCCGGTGCTGAACGACGTCTCGCACGTGCGTGCCGCCGTGGAGTCGATCCTCGAGCAGCAGTACGACGGCCCCGTCGAGGTGCTCATCGCACTCGGCCCGTCGATCGACGGCACGGCCGAGCTCGTCGCCGACCTCGCGGCGCGCGACGACCGCGTGCGCGTGCTCGACAACGAGGTCGGCTCGACGCCCGCCGGCCTCAACCTCGGCATCCGCGCGGCCCGGTACCCGGTGATCGTCCGCGTCGACTCGCACTCGATGCTCCCGCCCCGGTACACGCGCATCGCGGTCGCGACGCTCGAACGCACGGGCGCCGACAACGTCGGCGGCATCATGGCGGCGCACGGGGAGACGCCGTTCGAGCGGGCGGTCGCGTTCGCCTACGGCACGAAGGTCGGCCTGGGCGGCACGAAACTGCACATCGGCGGACCCGAGGGCCCGGCCGAGACCGTCTACCTGGGCGTGTTCCGTGCCGACGCGCTGCACCGCGTCGGCCTCTTCGACGAGGACGTCAAGCGCGGGCAGGACTGGGAGCTCAACCGTCGCCTGCGCGAGCACGGCGGCACTGTGTGGTTCACGCCTGAGCTCTCGGTGACGTACCGCCCCCGCTCGAGCGTGGGCAGGCTGGCCCGGCAGATGTTCTCGACGGGCCTCTGGCGCGGCGAGCTCGCCCGCCGGTTCCCCGCCGCGAACGGGCTCCGGTACTTCGTCCCGCCCGCGATGGTCGTCGGCGTCGGGCTCGGCCTGCTGGCCGGCATCGCTGGTCTCGTGCAGGCCGCGCTCGGCCAGGCGCCGTGGCTGCTGCTCGGGTTCACGATCCCCGCGGTCTACGCCGTGTTCGTCATCGCCGCGACGGTCCGATACGCTCGCGGATCGGGTGTCGCGACGGCGAGCCGGTTCCTCGTGGTGCTGCCGTGCATCCACATCGCATGGGGGTCCGGGTTCGTGCTCGGATACCTGTCGCTCGCGAAGAACATCGCGCGACACACGGGAAGGTGAGGGGATGAGCTCAGCCGGCTACGCACGACCCACGAGCATCGCCGAGCTCAAGGCCGTGACGCAACCGCCCGAGGTGCGCCTGCGGCGCAACGCCGAGCACTGGACCGCCTCGCTGTACCTCCGGCGGCTGTCGCCCTACCTCACGTGGCTGCTGCTGCACACCCGGATCTCGGCCAACGGCGTGACCGGGCTCATGATCCTCGTCGGCTGGTCGACCGCGGCCGCGCTGCTCATCCCGGGCGTCTGGGGCGCGCTGCTCGCGGTCGTGCTCGGTCAGCTGCAGATGCTGATCGACTGCTGCGACGGCGAGGTCGCACGCTGGCGGAAGACCTCGTCGCCGGCTGGCGTGTTCCTCGACAAGGTCGGGCACTACACGACCGAGGCGCTGATCCCGATCGCGCTCGGCATCCGGGCCGCCGCCTATCCGCTCGAGTTCCCCGCCGACTTCCTCTGGACGACCGTCGGCGCCCTGCTCGCGCTCGTGATCGTGCTGAACAAGGCGCTCAACGACATGGTGCACGTCGCGCGCGCGAACGCCGGGCTCGCGAAGCTCGCCGACACGCACGGCGAGACCGCGCCCCGCGGCGGCCTCGTGGCGAAGCTCCGCCGCGCCGCGAAGTTCCTGCCGTTCCACCGGCTCTACCACTCGGTCGAGCTCACGCTCATCGCGTTCGCCGCGGCGCTCGTGGGCCTCGTGGCCGGGCAGCCACTCGTCGACCGGGTCGTGGTCGCCGCCCTGCTGCCGCTCGCCCTGCTCGCGGTCGTCGGGCACTTCGTCGCGATCATGGCGAGCCGTCGTGTCCGGTCCTGACGAGGCATCCGCCCGACCTGCCGTCGCGGCGACCGGCGCGCTGCCGCGCGTCGGCGTCGTGGTCCTCACCCAGGGTCGCCGGTCGGACGACCTCGCCCGCGGGCTCGCGAGCGTGCTCGCGCAGCGCGACGTCGTGACCGACGTGGTCGTCGTCGGCAACGGCTGGGATCCGGCCTCCGGCGCACTGCCGGCCGCGGCCCGGACCGTGCACCTGCCCGAGAACCTCGGCATCCCCGCGGGCCGGAATCGCGGCGTGCCGCACGTCGCGGGAGACGTGCTGTTCTTCCTCGACGACGACGCGTTCCTCCCGCACGACGATTTCCTCGCGCGCGGCTGCCGCATGCTCGCCGACCACCCCGATCTCGGCCTCATCCAGCCCAGGGTGGTCGATCCCACCGGGCTCACGGCGCCGCGCCGGTGGCTCCCGCGGATTCGCAAGGGCGATCCCGCACAGTCGGGGAACGTGTTCTCGTGCTGGGAGGGCGCCGTGCTCATGCCGCGGGCGGTGTTCGACGCGGCCGGCGGCTGGGGCGACCCGTACTTCTACGCGCACGAGGGCATCGAGCTCGCCTGGCGGGTCTGGGACACCGGGCATCGCGCCTGGTATGCGGGTGACCTCGAGGCGGGGCATCCGGTCATCGACCCGGCCCGGCACGCCGAGTACTACCGTCTGAACGCGCGCAACCGCGTGTGGCTCGCGAAGCGCAACCTGCCTGCGCCGCTCGTGCCCGTCTACGTCGGCACGTGGACCGCGATCCAGGTGTTGCGCTGGGCGCGACGCCCGGCGGCGCTGCGCGCCTGGTTCGGCGGCTGGCGGGCCGGGTGGCGCGAGCAGCCGGGCGGGCGGCGCGCGATGCGTTGGCGCACGGTGTGGCGGATGACCCGGGCCGGGCGTCCACCGCTCGTCTGAGCCGTGCCGGCCACCCGGCAGGGATCGCTACCCTTGTTCAGTGGGATTCAGGACTGACGCGGGGCGCACGATCAAGCTCGTGAGGAGCGTTCTGGCGTCGCGCCGGGCGCAGCGTACGCTCGCTGCGAGGCTCGCGGCCGGGCCGCCGCTCGAGCCGCACCGGTACAAGATCGGCGTGTACTTCGCCGACGGCAAGGTCAACCTGTACCAGCTGCGCCAGTGGTACGCGCCGCTCGCCGAGCTCTCGAAGACGCATCCGGTGGTCATCCTGAGCCGCGCGTCGGGCGCGGCGCTCGCGCTGCTCGAGGAGTCGCCGATCCCGGTCGCGTACGTGCGCCGGGTCGCCGAGCTCGAACAGGTGATCCACGAGCAGGACCTGCACGTGATCTTCTACGTGAACCAGAACGCGAAGAACTTCCAGATGATGCGCTACGGGCGGCGCTGGCACGTGTTCATCAACCACGGCGAGTCCGACAAGATGTACATGACCACGAACCAGTTCAAGGCGTACGACTATGCCCTGATCGCGGGCGACGCGGCCCGTGCGCGGCTGTCGAAGGTGCTGTGGGACTACGACCTCGACAAGCGGGCCATCCCGATCGGGCGCCCGCAGGCCGACCACTACTCGGGCGTGCTGCCGTACACGCCCGACCATCGCGAGGTGGTGCTGTACGCGCCGACCTGGGAGGGCGACCGTGCGGCGGCCGCGTACGGATCGATCGCGTCGCACGGCGTGCACCTCGTGCGCGCGCTGCTCGCGAGCGGACGCCACCGTGTGATCTACCGGCCGCATCCGCGCTCCGGGGTGATCGACCACGCGTACGACGCCGCGAATCGCGAGATCAAGCAGGCGATCCACGAGGCCAACCTCGAGGATCCGGGCGCCCAGCATGTGGTCGACGAGGGCGCCGAGCTCGGCTGGCAGCTCGCGGCCGCCGACGTCGCCGTGGTCGACGTGTCGGCGATGGTCTACGACCGCCTCGCCGCGGGCAAGCCGCTGCTGATCACACGGCCGGTGAACCCCGGGGCCGAGCTCGACACGGGCGGGTACCTTGGTGCGTGCGAATGGCTCGAGGCGGGCCCGGGCGAGACGATGCTCGCGCGGGTCGACGAGGTCGCCCACGACGAGGCCGCGCTCGCGCGGCTCGGGTACTGGGTCGAACGCTACTTCGGCGACATGACGCCCGGCGCGACGACCCGTCGCTTCCATGCCGCGGTCGACCACCTGTTCGCCGAGTGGGAGCGCTTCGCGGCGCTGCACGCGGGCGACGGCGAGGTCGACGAGCACGACGAGCGCGCCGACAGCATCGACGACGACCTCGAGGCGACCGCGTAGCCGCGGCTCTGCTCGCGACGGATCTCGCCGCCGGTGTCGCCAGTCGCGAGTCGCCTGAGTCGAACGGGCGCGGCTGGCGGGTGTCGCGCGCCGCAACCCACCATCTGCGACCGTTCGATGGGGCTGGGAACTCGCCTCGCGGGACCGAGCGTCAGCGCTCGGGCGGCGCGTCCGTGACGTGCGGGGTCTCGTGTGCGTGCCCCGGTGTGGGCGCCGGGTCGTCGGCGGCCTCGGGCTCGGCTGGGTCGGACCGTCGGGAGAGCGCGCCGCGCGCGCCACGTGCGGCGCGGCCGGTCGCCTCGCCGACCTGACGGATGCCTCGCGCCGAGGCCTTCGCGAGACCGCCGATGGCGGCGCCCGCGCGGGCCGCTCCGCGGCCGACCGACTGCAGCGCGGTCTCGTCGCCGCGTGGCTCGAGCTCGGCGGGCACCACCGCCGGCGCCTGCCCGAACGCGAGCCGGGACTGCGTGAGCACGCGCCGGCCGATGACGTGGTTCCCGATGCCGCCGATGGCGGCGCCGACGCCGAACGGCAGCGCCTTGCCGAGCCAGCCCACGCCGCCGCGGACCGCGAACTGCTTGATGAACACGTGCCGCAGCCGGTCGACGACGGTGCCCATGACGGCCTTCGGCAGCGTGTTCGTGATGAGCTCGCCCCAGTAGACGTTGCGGGCGATGCCCGTGCCGCCGGCCTGCGCGGCGAACTGGCGCACGAGGTCGCTCCCCTCCTTGCCGAGCATGAGCGTCATGACCAGCGCCCGCGCCCGCTCGGGGTTCTCGACCGGGATGCCGTGCACCTCGGCGACCGACTGGGCGAACAGTGCGGTGGCCTCGAGGAACCCGGCGGTCTCCACGCCGGACAGCGCCAGCGTCACGCCCGTGCCGATGCCCGGGATGACGGCGGTCGCGCCGACGGCGGCGCCGCCCGTCGTGACAGCCGCGAGGTAGCGCTGCTCGAGGATGCGTACGAGGCGCTCGGGCGTCGCCTCGGGTGCGCGACGACGGATGCCCCGCAGGTGCGCGAGCACGATGGGGCGCTGGATGGCGAGCGCGAGGTCGATGCCCCGTTCGAACCCGTGGGCCCGACCCTCGGCCGAGGGCGGAGCCGCGGGGTCGCCGGGGCTACCGGCCGCGCCGGGGCTGCCGGGCTCGCGGGGCGTCTCCGCCCCCATCGAGGTGATCTTGTGTACGCGCTCGGACATGCGCCGATCCTAAGCGCACCTGCTGAGGCCTCGCCCGGGCTTGCGCCGACGGTGGCCTCGCCGTGGGCGAGGAGTCAGAGGAGTCCCTGCTCGGCGGTCCCGGCGGGCAGCGCGGTCATGCACGTGACGAGCACCGGCTCCGAGATCAGCCCGTCGATGAGCTCGTTCAGGCGCGTGACCGGCGCGCCGGCGCCGTGCGCGTCGAGGTCTTCGACGGTCGCCCACTTCTCGAGCATCGTGATCGTGCCGTCCTCGGCGTCGTGGATCGCGTACAGCATGCACCCCGCCTCGTCGTGCACCGCGGGGATGGCCGCGCGAAGCGCGGCGATCAGCTCCTCGCGCTTGCCCTCCACGGGCCGGAACACAGCGGTGACGACGACTTCGGACATGGACTCCCTCTCGGAACGAACAAGGTGGACGTGCTTCAACCGTACGCGCTCGCCGCCGCCCGGGTGCGGCGTCGGCGGTCTGCGGGCGTGCATCACTCGTCGATCCGGCTCATCCCGTCGGCGAGCTCACGATGGCGGCCTCGCAGCGTGCGGGCGGTCTTCGCGTTCGTCCGGCGGTCGAACGGAAGCGCCCCGGCCTCGATCGACTCGGCCAGGTCCGCGGTGGCGCGGAGTGCGGCGGCGAGCGTGCGCCGTGCGCTGCGCGGTGTGAGTTCGAGCGTTGCAGCGGCCTCCATGAACCGCCGGGCGGTCAGCGTGTCCTTTCCCGCGACCGTGAGCGCGAGCGTCTGGTCGCCGTAGAAGAGGGTCGACGGGAGGTCGTATGCCGGAGTCACCATGAACTCTCCCGGATCCCGCTCGTAGACCGAGAGGTTCTTCGCGTGCTGATCGCCGTTGCCCGTCAGCCAGGCGAAGGCGAGCTGCTCGACCAGGCGGCTCGCGGCGACCCGCGGTGCTCTGGTGAGCCCCATGAGCGCGGATGCGGCCTCCTCGAAGGAGAGGCGATACTTGTCCGCAGGCCAGGCACCTGCCGCCTGAGCGGCATCCTCGACCGCGATCAGTCGAACGGTGCCGTCGGCCTCCGCGACGCGATCGAACCGCGTCACCAGCAGCCCCGGGCGCGCGTCGACGTCGGTGAGGACCCGGGTCGTGACCGCGGGAATCCGTGCCGCGCGGGCTCGGGCTGCGAAATACGCCTCGTTGCGAACGAGGTGCGGGAACTCCGTCGGGTCGAGTTTGAGAATGAATCGCTCGCCTCGTCGGCGGACGGGGAGTGAGAGCATGGCGGCCGACGCCTTGTCTTGAACCCCGGCCAGGGTCGGCCGATCGGCGACGCCGGCGTCGTGCAGCAGGTCCTCGAACCGAAGTCCTGCGGGATCGGCCAGGACGAGGCCCGATCGATCGCCCGCCGGCGTCGATCCCGAGGCGACGACCTGAACGTCACCCACAGTGTCGCTGCCGACCGCGACCAGTAATGACAGCTCGTCGTCGGCGGACGTCTTGACCGCTCGTCGAAGGGCTTGCAGGCGGCGCCCTTCGGGGAGCAGGCCCGCGAAGAACGCCGGCACGGCGCCCGCGGGTGTGAGGACCGGTTCCGATGAGCGTGGGAGCGTGCTCGCGACGGCCGGCCCGGGGCCGTCGAGGTATTCGTCGTGGTAGCTGAACCTCACGCCGCTGCCGGTGTGCTCCAGGCGCGCGGCGAGCGCTCCGGCCTTGTAGACGTCCGCCGAGTCGGGCATGCTCACGTCAGGGTCAGGCCGAGGCCGAGGGCGTGGACCACAGCGAGCACATGGGCCAGGCGCACCGTGGATTTGCCGCGCTCGAGGTCGCCCACGAACCGCACCGAGACGTCGGCGAGGTCGGCGAGCTCGTGCTGGCTGAGGCCGAGTTCGCGCCGACGCGCGCGGAGGCGCGTTCCGAGTTCCTCTGAATCGGACGGGTGCCCGGTCGCCGGGCTTGCGGAGTGCGCCATCCGGTCCCCTTTCTGCGCGATCGTGCCGATTTCTTCATCCTACTGCGCCGAACCCATTGGCGAACGATGAATTCGGCGCGATCATGCCGATTCTTGGGTTCCTGGCCGCTTGATGTCGGATTCGACACGAATTCGGCACGATCACGCCGATGGGGGCGTTGAGCGGGCGCGGTCGCGGGGCGCTACTTCTTCGGGGCGTACTCGGCGTTGTAGCGATCGAGCACGTCGTCGATCGGCGCGTCGAGCTGCAGCCGGCCCTTGTCGAGGTAGAGGCCGCGCGTGCAGAAGCGACGCAGGTCGCGCTCGTTGTGCGACACGAAGAACATAGTGCGCCCGCCGGCCAGCAGCTCCTCGATGCGCGCGTAGCACTTCTCGCGGAACGCCTTGTCGCCGACCGCGAGCACCTCGTCGACCAGCAGGATGGGCTCGTCCAGCTGCGCGATGACCGCGAACGCGATGCGCACCTTCATCCCGCTCGACAGGTGCTTGTACGGAGTGTCGAGGAAGTCGCCGATCTCGGCGAACTCGATGATCTCGTCGAACTTCGCGTCGACCTGGGAACGCGTCATGCCATGCAGACCCGCGGTCAGGTACACGTTGTCGCGAACCGTCAGGTCGTCGACGAAGCCGCCCGTGATCTCGATCAGCGGCGCGACGCCGCCCGTGACGACGACGCGCCCCTCGTCGGGCAGCATCACGCCCGCGACGAGCTTCAGCAGCGTCGACTTGCCCTGACCGTTCCGGCCGACCACGCCGATGGCCTCACCGGGCCGGACGTCGATCGACACGTCGCGCAGCGCCCAGAACTCGTTCGGGCGCATGCGGCGCCGGCTGCGCGAGAACAGGTCCTTGAACGAGCGCCGCCCGCGCCGGTTGCGGCGGAACCGGATGCCGAGCCCCTCGGCTCGGATCGCAAAGGCCCGCGTCGCCGCGAGCTCGGCGGCCGAGGCATCCGTCATCAGATCTCCTTCAGCACCTGGCGCACGCTGGCGCGCAACACCAGCAGCCCGATCGCGAGGAACGCGAGCGACATGACCGCCGAGACGATGACGTTGAACCAGTCCAGCTCGTGCGGGAAGAAGCCCGCGCGGTACAGCCCGAAGATCCCCGAGAGCGGGTTGAAGGCCGCCCAGACGTGCAGCTGCTCGGGCAGGTTCTCGACGCCGTAGATGATGGGGGAGGCGTAGAACAGGAACCGCAGCACGAGCTTCACGGCGCGCTCGAGGTCGCGGAAGAACACCACGAGCGGGGCCACGATGAGTGCGACGCCGCAGGTCAGGATCGCCTGCAGGAGGATCGCCAGGGGGAAGTAGACGAGCTCCCAGTGCAGCTCGGCGCCGGGCGCGAAGATCACGAACAGCGCGAGCACGGGCAGCGCGAAGACGAACTCGATGCCCTTCGACAGCACGATCCGATTGACCCAGATGGTCCGCGGGATCATGGTCGACCTGACGAGTTTCGCGTCCTTCAGGAAGGCCCGCGTCGAGTCGGAGATCGCGCCGTTGAACCACATCCACGCGAGCAGCGCCGTGAGCAGGAACACGATGTACGGCTCGGTGCCGACCGGTCGCCGGAACACCTGCGTGAACACGAACCAGTAGATCGCGGCCATCACGAGCGGGTCGAGGACCGACCACACGTACCCGAGCGCCGAGGTCGAATACCTGACCTTGAGATCGCGTGTGGTGAGCAGCCAGAGCGAATGGCGGTACCGCAGGAACGGCGTTCGCTGGAGCGGATGCGCGTCGCCGTCGCTCCTGACCGGTACCGTCCTCACCACGCACCCATCGTAGAGGCCGAGCGGGGGTAGGTTTGCAGGGGGCCTGCGGCGTGTGCCGCGCGCCCGGAAGGAGTGTCGTGCGGGGCACGAGTACGAGGATCCTGCTGAGCTGCGCCGCGATCGGCGTCGGCGGCGGATTGATCGCGGGCGGTTCGGGCTATCTCGCCGCCGCGTTCGCGGCGTTCGGGCCTCTGCTGTACGGGCTCACGATCGGCTCGCACTTCCTGCCCAGCGTCGTCGCGTTCGCCCTGCTCCGCCGGCCGGGCACTGCGTTGCTCACGGGTCTCATCGCGGGGATCGTGGGCATGGCGTTCGCGCCGCAGTGGTGGTTCCGCTACGTCGCGACCGGATTGCTCGTCGGCGCGCTGCTCGAGCTGCCCTTCTTCCTGACCAGGTACCGGCGGTGGGACGCCTGGATGTTCTACCTGTCGGGTATCGTGTCGGGGGCGCTCATCGGCGGCGTCGTGTTCTTCGCCCAGGGCGCCGAGCACTACGCCTGGTGGGCGTGGATCATCTCGCTCGCGTGCTGGGTCGCCAGCCCGCCGCTCTTCATCTGGATCGGCAGGCTCATCGCACGGGCGCTCGAGCGGGCCGGCGTCGCCCGCGAGGTCGCCGGCCAGCGGCCGCGCTGACGGCCGGGAACACGAACAGCGGATGCCTCGTGGCATCCGCTGTTCGCTGCTGTGGGTCGTGCGTGTACTGCTGGGGGTGATCGCTATTGCGGGGAATCAGACGAAGTGGTTCGCGCGCTCCAGGTCTTCGGCGAAGTCGATCTCGACCGCGTAGAGGTCGGAGACGTCCATCGGCTCGACGAGGATGCCGTTGCGCTCGATCGCGAGCTCGAGGCCGCGCTCGAAGTAGTCCTGGTCGTCGACCCGCTGCAGATAGCTCAGCAGCGTGGCCTTGTCCCGGGACGAGATGTAGTTGATGCCGACGGCCTCGCCGAGGCCGCCCTTGACCGTCTTCGAGAGCTCCTTGATGTAGCCCTCGGCGCTCGTCGTGTACTTGACCTCTTCGTCGGACACCTTCGCGGTGTTGACGGTCACGAAGGACTGGTCGCGCTCGATGAACGGCAGCGCCCGGTCGAGGATAGCGGGGTCGAACACGACGTCGCCGTTCATCCAGAGCACGCCGCCCGACTTCGACGCCTTGAGGGCGCGCATGAGCGACTTCGAGGTGTTCGTCTGGTCGTACTCCTCGTTGTAGACGAAGGACGCCTGCGGGAACGCCTCGATGATGTGCTCGAGCTTGTAGCCGACGACGATGGTCACGGCGGGGTTCTTGCCGAACGAGTGCTCGATGTTGTCGAACTGCTGGCGCATGATGGTGCGGCCGTCGCTGAGCTCGGTCAACGGTTTGGGGAGCGAACGCCCGAGCCGGCTTCCCATGCCGGCTGCGAGGATCACGATCTGGGTGGTCACCTGCATCTCCTTCGGTGGTCGGATGGCCCGCACGTCTTGTGACGATCCCCTCGATCGTTCGCCTGCAGTTCACCCGGAAGTTCGAATGTGGACACGCCGTTATGCCGATGATCAGACTACCCGGGCCCCCTGGGGCGGGCAGAACCGGGTTGACGAACGTCATTCGATCGTGATTGATCACTCAGGAGATGCTCAGGAAAAAACGGGTTCTCACCCTGCGAATCAACCTCGCGGGGGACGTCGGGTGACGCAGGTGGTTGATACCGTTGCCGGGTGACTTCAGTTCCGCGCTCAGACCAGAACGACGAGGCTCGCGAAGACACCGCTCGGGGGGACGCCACCGACGCGGCGCGGGCCGAGGCGGGTGCCGGCCGCGCGCCGCGCGCCGGGTCGAGTGCTGCCGGCGGAACGGCGAAGGCGGCGAAGTCGGGGACGACGAAGTCGAGCGCGGCGAAATCGGCCCCGGCGAAGCGCACCACGACGAAGCGCGCGACCGCTCGCCCGGCCGCGGCCGAGGCATCCGCACCGGAGTCCACCGAGCCGCACACCGTCGAGCCTGAGGCATCCGTGCCCGAGTCCGCGGAGCCGCGGACCGTCGAGCCCGAGGCATCCGGCCAGGAGGCCGCTCCCGCGAAGCGTCCCGCGGCGGGCGCGGCGAAGACACCGCGCGCCAAGACGGGCACCGCGCGCACGCGCACGAAGGCGACGACTCCGGCGCCCGAGCCCGAGACCGGTGACGCCGCCGAGTCCGGCACCGGCGACCCGGCCCCCGCGGCCACGTCGAAACGCACGCCCGCGTCGCGTACCGCCTCGAAGTCCGCCTCTACGGCGCGCGGCCAGGCCGCGAAGGCCGCACGCTCGAGCGCCGCGAAGGGCGCGGCGAGCAGCGTCACCGCGCGGGCACGTGCCGCCGAGTCGACGGCGAAGAAGCGACCGGCCGCGCGTGCCGCGGCGCTGACCACCGAGACCACGGCGGCCGAGCGGCCTCGGAAGACCGAGGCGTCGGGCGAGGCCCCGGCGAAGCGCGCGTCGGCGCCCGTCTCGTCGACGGGCGATCCCGAGTACCTGGTCGACGAGCTGCCGTTCCCCGACGACGTGGTCGCCGCGCCCGCCGCGAAGAAGCAGGCGGAGACCGAGGCTCCCGCAGAGACGGACCACGCCGCCGAACCCGCGAACGCGCCAGAGGCCGCGAGCGAGCCCGCGCCCGCGCCCGCGAGCGAGCCCGAACCCGAGCCGGTCGCCGAGGAGACGACCGAACGGATCATCGAAACCGCCGGCGCCCCGAGCGCTGAGCCGGAACCCGAGCCCGAACCGACGTCCGGCGCCGCCGGCCCGGCCCGGGCCGGCGCGGCCGAGACCGCGGACCGCGCCGTCGCCGTCGTCACCGGTCCCAAGAAGAAGGCCGCGCCGCGCAAGAAGCGCACGCTGCGCGTCGCGCGCCCGGCGCCCGGCGCCGACGTGCCCGCGGTGCTGCAGGTCGACGGCCTCGTGAAGCGGTTCGGCGCGAACACCGCGGTCGATCACATCTCGCTCGAGGTGCGGGCAGGCTCGTTCTTCGGCGTCGTCGGGCCGAACGGCGCGGGCAAGACGACCACGCTGTCGATGATCACCGGCCTGCTCCGGCCCGACGAGGGCACCGTGCGCATCCACGACATCGATGTGTGGGCCGACCCGGTCGCCGCGAAGCGTGCGACGGGCGTGCTGCCCGACCGCCTTCGCCTGTTCGACCGTCTGACCGGCGCGCAGCTGCTCGACTACTCGGGCACGCTCCGTGGGCTCGACCACACCACCGTGCGCGAACGCGCCGCCGACCTCGCGGCCGCCTTCGGACTCGAGGACGCGCTCGGCCGGCTCGTCGCCGACTACTCGGCCGGCATGACGAAGAAGATCGCCCTGGCCTGCGCGATGATCCACTCTCCGCGCCTGCTCGTGCTCGACGAGCCGTTCGAGTCGGTCGACCCCGTGTCGGCCGCGAACCTCACCGAGATCCTCGAGCGGTACGTCGCCGGCGGCGGCACGGTCGTGCTGTCGAGCCACGGCATGGACCTCATCGAGCGGGTCTGCGACTCCGCGGCGATCGTCGTCGGCGGGCACGTGCTCGCGCACGGCACGCTCGACGAGGTGCGCCAGGGCCAGACGCTCGAAGACCGGTTCGTCGAGCTCGCGGGCGGCCGCAAGGCCGCCGAGGGCATGGAGTGGCTGCACAGCTTCGTCGACTGAGCGTCGACCACACAGGCAAACGAGACGACACGGGGATCACGCGGGCATGACGCAGTCGACGGCAATCGGACAGTCCAGCGCGCAACGCCGGGCCCCGAGGATGAGTGCGGAGTTCCTGCGACTGAAGCTGCGCCTGCTGGCGAACATCTTCAAGCGCAGCCCGTGGCAGGTCGTCGGCATCATCCTCGGCCTGATCTACGGGGTCGGCCTCGCGGGCCTGCTGTTCTTCACGCTCGTCGGCCTGCGATTCGTCGGCGACGTCGAGATCATCCGGGCCGCGGTCATCGTGGGCGGGTCGGCCGTCGTGGTCGGGTTCATCGTGTTCCCCCTCGTGTTCGGGGTCGACGACACCATGGACCCGCGACGCTTCGCCCTGTTCGGCGTCTCCGACCGGACTCTTGCGTTCGGGCTCGGACTCGCGGCGCTCATCGGCGTGCCCGCGCTCGTGCTCGCGATCGTCCTGCTCGGCACGATCGTCACGTGGTCGCGCGGGCTCGGTGAGACGCTGCTCGCGATCCTCGGCGCCGCGCTCGCGTTCGCGACCTGCCTGCTGATCGCGCGCGTCGCGACGTCGGTCGCCTCGCTGCTGCTCGCGACCCGGCGAGCACGCGAGTTCTCGGGCGTGCTCGGTCTGCTGCTGATCGTCGCGCTGTCGCCCGTGGTCGTCGTGCTGGTCTCGATCGACTGGGCGTCGTCGGGGCTCGCGGTGCTCGAGGGCCTGGCCGACATCTTGAGCTGGACCCCGCTCGGCGCCGCGTTCGCGGTGCCGGCCGACGCCGCCGTCGGGGCGTGGGGTGCGGCCATGCTGAAGCTGCTCATCGCCGTCGCCACGCTCGGCCTGATCTGGCTCGCCTGGCAGCGCCTGGTCGCCGTCATGCTCGTCACGCCCGGCCGCGAGGGCTCGGCGAAGAGCTACCGCGGACTCGGCTGGTTCGACCGGCTGCCGCACACCCCGGCCGGTGCCATCGCCGCCCGCAGCCTGACGTACTGGTTCCGCGACGCCCGGTACTGGGTCTCGTTCATCATGATCCCGGTCGTGCCGGTGCTCGTCATGGTGCCGCTCGCGATCGCCGGGGTGCCGACGACGTACCTGCCGCTCATCCCGGTGCCGCTCATGGCGCTCTTCCTCGGCTGGAGCCTGCACAACGACACCGCCTACGACTCGACGGCGATCTGGCTGCACGTCGTCTCGGGCGTGCGAGGCGCCGCCGATCGTTTCGGCCGGCTGGTGCCCGTGATCGCCGCAGGTGTCATCCTCATCGGGCTCGGCAGCGCGATCACCGCGCTCGTGCTCGACGATGGGCGCATGGTGCCCTCGGTCATCGGCGTGAGCACGGCGCTGCTGCTCGCGGGGCTCGGCGTAGGCGCCGTGAGCTCGGCGCGGTTCCCGTACCCCGCGGTGAAACCCGGCGACAGCCCGTTCCAGCAGCCGCAGGCGACCGGCACGATCTCCGCCCTGGTGCAGTCGATCACGATGTTCGGCTCGATCCTCGTCGCCGCGCCCGCGATCGTCTTCGCCGTGCTCGGGCTCTTCGTCGACCCCGAATGGCATCTGCTCTCACTCGTGTCCGGGGTCGTGCTGGGCGTGGCCGCGCTCATCTGGGGCGTCTGGTTCGGCGGCCGTGTGTTCGAACGGCGCGGGCCGGAGATCCTGCAGGCCGCGGTCCGCGCGTAGAATCGAGGACATGTCTGTGTTCCCCCGCGCGAGCATCGCCGACCCCGATCAGCCGGGCGGCGGCACGAGTGTGCTCGACCGTGAGCTCGAGAAGCTGCTCGAAGACGAGCACGTCGAGCCGGGCGACCACGAGCGCTTCTCGCACTACGTCAAGAAAGACAAGATCCTCGAGTCGGCGCTGAGCGGCAAGCCGGTGAAGGCGCTGTGCGGCAAGAAGTGGACGCCGGGTCGCGACCCCGAGAAGTTCCCGGTGTGCCCGACCTGCAAAGAGATCTACGAGCGGATGAAGCGCGAATAGTCGCGCAGCGCCCGAGCAGGGGCCGCTCGCGGGCTACCGGTAGACCGTCGGGATCGCGGGCTCGCCGCGCCCGAGACGGAATGCCTCGATCGGCAGCTCCTGCATGACCTCGGCGCGATGCTCGCGCGCGGCGCGGGTGCCCGCGGCACCCGTGAACGCGGGGTCGACCTCGCCGCCCGACACGAGCTCGACCATGAGCGGCCGCAGCCGCTCGTCCGGTGCGAACTCGTCGACGCCGCCCGGCCCGTCGCCGACGAACACGATCTCCTCGCGCGCGGTGCGCGTGGCGTCGAGCCGCCGTGCGGCGTTCTTGCGCCCGCCGACCGAGATCTTGTGCGCCGAGGCCTTGGCCACCGGGATCCACGCGCCCGCGTCATCGCGTCGCGCGACGAGCTTGAACACCATGCCGGCCGCCGGCGCTCCCGAGCCCGTCACGACCGACGTGCCGACGCCGTACGCGTCGACCGGGGCCCCCGACAATCCCGCGATCGTGAACTCGTCGAGATCGCTCGTCACCGTGATCCGGGTGTCCACCGCGCCGAGCCGGTCGAGCTGCTCGCGGACGGCCGCGACGACCGTCGGCAGATCGCCCGAGTCGATGCGCACCGCGCCGAGCTCGCGGCCCGCGACGCGCACCGCGGTCTCGACGCCCTGCTCGATGTCGTACGTGTCGATGAGCAGCGTGGTCTTCGGCCCCATCGCCGCAACCTGCGCCCGGAACGCCGCCTCCTCGCTGTCGTGGAGCAGCGTGAACGCGTGAGCCGCGGTGCCCATCGTCGGGATGCCCCACGCCCGCCCGGCCTCCATGTTGCTCGTCGCGTCGAACCCCGCGATGTACGCCGCGCGCGCCGCCGCGATCGCCGAGCCCTCGTTCGTACGGCGAGAGCCCATCTCGGCGATCGGCCGGCCCAGGGCGACCGAGACCATGCGCGCCGCAGCGCTCGCGACCGACGAATCGAAGTTCAGGCACGACAGCACGAGCGTCTCGAGCATGACCGCCTCGGCGAACGTGCCCTGGATGGTCAGGAGCGGTGACCCCGGGAAGTACGCCTCGCCCTCGCGGTACCCCCAGATGTCCCCGCTGAACCGGTAGTCCGCGAGCCAGTCCAGCGTCGCCGGGCGGACCACCTCGTGCTCGCGCAGCCACTCGAGCTCGGCATCGGTGAAGCGGAAGCGTTCGATGAGCTCGAGCAGGCGCCCGGTGCCCGCGACGACGCCGTACCGCCGGCCCTCGGGCAGGCGCCGGGCGAAGGCCTCGAACAGGCTCTCGCGATGGCCGGTGCCGTCGAGCAGGGCGGCGTCGACCATGGTGAGCTCGTAACGGTCCGTGAAGAGTGCAGCTGAGCCGGTCACGGGGTAGAGCCTAGCCATGAAGGCCTGCCCCGAGGCATCCGGCCGCGTTCGAGGCATCCGGCCGCGTTCGAGGCATCCGCCGTCTAAGCTTGTCGATCGTGACGGACGCACCGATCGGTATCTTCGACTCCGGCGTCGGCGGGCTCACCGTCGCGCGCGCGGTCAAAGACCAGCTGCCGAACGAGTCGATCCTCTACGTCGGCGACCTCGAGCACTCGCCCTACGGGCCCAAGAAGATCGCCGACGTCCGCGGCTACGCCCTCGCGGTGCTCGACGACCTCGTCGCACAGGGCGTGAAGATGCTCGTCATCGCCTGCAACACCGCGAGCGCCGCGATGCTCCGCGACGCGCGCGAACGATACGACGTGCCCGTCGTCGAGGTGATCCAGCCCGCCGTCCGGCGCGCGGTCGCGGCGACCAAGACGGGCCGCGTGGGCGTCATCGGCACGCGCGGCACGATCCAGTCCCGCGCGTACGACGACGCGTTCGCGGCGGCCCCCCACCTCAGGCTCACATCCCAGGCCTGTCCGAAGTTCGTCGAGTTCGTCGAGGCCGGCATCACGACCGGCGACGAGCTCCTCTCGGTCGCCGAGGAGTACCTCGCTCCGTTGCGCGAGGCCGGGGTCGACACGCTCGTGCTCGGCTGCACCCACTACCCGTTCCTCAAGGGCGCGATCTCGTACGTCATGGGCGACGACGTGACACTGGTCTCGAGCGATGTCGAGACCGCGAACGACGTCTACCGCGTGCTCGTGTCGCGCGGCATGGAGCGGCGCTCCGCGCTGCCGCCCACCACCCGCTACGAGGCGACCGGGGAGTCGACGAGCGCGTTCCTCGACCTCGCGCACCGGCTCATCGGCCCCGACATCCCGAGCGTCGAGCTCGTGCAGACGGGTGCCATCCACCTTCCCCGCCCCACCGCCCGACAGGAGTGACATGACCGACGCCACGACCGCCCGCGCCGACGGCCGCACGCCCGACCAGCTTCGCGAGGTCACGATCGAGCGCGCCTGGAGCTCGCACGCCGAGGGCAGTGCGCTCATCTCCTTCGGCCGGACGAAGGTGCTCTGCACCGCGAGCTTCACGAACGGCGTGCCGCGCTGGATGACCGGGAAGGGCAAGGGCTGGGTCACCGCCGAGTACTCGATGCTGCCGCGCTCGACCAACACCCGCAACGACCGCGAGTCGGTCAAGGGCCGCATCGGCGGCCGGACGCACGAGATCAGCCGGCTCATCGGCCGGAGCCTCCGCGCGGTCGTCGACATGAAGGCGCTCGGCGAGAACACCATCCAGATCGACTGCGATGTGCTCCAGGCCGACGGCGGCACGCGCACCGCGGCGATCACCGGCGCCTACGTCGCCCTCGCCGACGCGGTCGAGTGGGCGCGCGGGCAGAAGTTCATCGCGCAGCGCGCGACGCCGCTCATCGACACGGTCTCGGCCGTATCGGTCGGCATCGTCGACGGCACGCCCATGCTCGACCTCGCCTACGTCGAGGACGTGCGCGCCGAGACCGACATGAACGTCGTCGCGACCGGCCGCGGCCTGTTCGTCGAGGTCCAGGGCACGGCCGAGGGCGCGCCGTTCGACCGCCGCGAGCTCGACTCGCTGCTCGACCTCGCGCTCGCGGGCACCACCGAGCTGACCGCGCTGCAGCAGGCTGTGCTCGCGCCCGTCGCCGAGGCCTGAGCCGATGACGCTCGAGATCGTGCTCGCGACCCACAACGCGCACAAGGTCGCCGAGTTCCAGCGCATCATCGGCGAGCAGCTGCCGGCGGTGCGGGTGCTCGCCTACGACGGGCCGTCGCCGGTCGAAGACGGCACGAGCTTCGCCGCCAACGCGCTGATCAAGGCTCGCGCGGCCGCGGCGCACACCGGGCGCATCGCGCTGGCCGACGACTCGGGGATCGGCGTCGAGGTCATGGGCGGCGCGCCGGGCATCTTCTCCGCACGCTGGGCCGGCACCAGCGCCGGGGACGAGGCGAACCGGCGCCTGCTGCTCGACCAGCTCGCCGACGTCCGCCGGCCCGACCGCGGCGCGTGGTTCCACTGCACCATCGCGCTCGTCGTGCCCGCCGAGCTGATCCCGGGCGGCACGGAGTTCGTCGCCGAGGGGCGCTGGCCCGGCTCCGTGACCTACGAGCCGCGCGGCTCGCACGGGTTCGGGTATGACCCAGTGTTCGAGCCCGAGGGCCGGGAGGTCACGGCCGCCGAGCTCGCGCCCGAGGTCAAGAACGCCGAGAGCCACCGGGCGCGCGCCTTCACGGCGCTCATGCCCGAGCTCGCGCGCGTGGCATCCGCCCTGGGGTGACGCGACCCGGCCTTCAGCGCCTGAGAACGCAACTCATTCCTATCTGGCGCTGACCAGTCGTTTCGTGCCTAGGCTGGGGAGAGGCCACCGACGCTGGGAACACATGGCACACTCGCACGACCACTCGCATCAGAACGCCGACCGCGCCCGGCTCGGGATCGCCATCGGCATCATCGGGACCTTCCTCGTCGTCCAGGTCGTCGGCGGCCTGCTGAGCGGGTCGATCGCGCTGCTCGCCGACGCGGGCCATATGGCGAGCGACCTGATCGGGCTGATCGTCGCGCTGTTCGCGGCGGTCGTGGCCGCACGGCCGGCGACCGACCGGCAGACGTACGGCTTCCGCCGGTTCGAGGTGTTCGGTGCGCTCGTGAACGGCGTCATCCTCGTGGTCGTGGCCGTGACCGTCGCGGTCGGTGCGATCGGGCGGCTGCTCGGCGATCTCGGTGCCGACGGCGACGCACACGAGGTGCAGGGTCTGCCGATGCTCGTGGTCGCGATCGTCGGGCTGGGCGCCAACATCGCGGCCATGCTGGTGCTGCGCGCGAACGCGAAGCACTCGATCAACCTCAGGGGTGCGTACCTCGAGGTGCTGGGCGACACGATCGGGTCGGGTTTCGTGATCATCGCGGCGGTCGTCATCCTGCTCACCGGGTGGGATGCGGCCGACCCGATCGCGTCGCTCGCGATCGCGGCACTCATCCTGCCCCGCGCCCTGCTGCTGCTGCGCGACGTGATGCGCGTGCTCAGCGAGTCGGCGCCGGCCGACACCGATGTGGCGGAGATCCGCGATCACCTGCTCGGCACGCCCGGGGTGGTCGCGGTGCACGACGTGCACGTCTGGGCGATCACGTCGGGCTCACCGGTGTTCAGCGCCCACGTCGAGGTCGACCCCGAGGTGTTCGCGTCGGGTCGCGCGGGTGCGCTCCTCGACGAGCTCGGCGGATGTCTCAGCGACCACTTCGACGTCGAGCACTCGACGTTCCAGCTCGAGCCGGCCGGGCACGCGGGGCGCGAGCACACCGCGCACCACTAGCCGCCCCGTGGGGGGAGCCGGACGCGGGCGGCGGAACCCCGGCATCGATTCCTTGCTCAGGAGATTCGGGCCGGTTCCCGGCGTTTCGGGGGCGGACACGCCGGCGGGCCCGCCGAGGTTCCTGCGCAGGCAACAACGCGGCGTGAGGGAACCGGGCCGTCGGGGGGTACGGCGGTCGGCGGCTACTGCTCGTCGTGCCGGTGCGGGTGCTGCGTGAAGGCGTCGGGGTCGAGCACGAGCTCCTCGGCCTCCTGCTCGTCGGTCACGACGTCCTCGCCCGCGGCGGCGGCCTTCTTGGCCTTGCTGGCCGACTGGAAGTAGTGCCACAGCGTCGGGATGAGCGTGAGCACGACCGCGCCGATGAGGATGACGTCGATGTAGGACTGGACGAAGTCGGCCACGGGCGGGATGTAGCCGATGAGGAACCCGAAATAGGTGAGGCCGACGCCCCAGATGACCGCGCCGATGAAGTTGTAGAGCGTGTACTTCTTGTAGTTCATGTGGCCGACGCCCGCCGCGACGGGCGTGAACGTGCGCACGATCGGGACGAACCGGGCGAGGATCACCGCGAGCCCGCCGAACCGCTCGAAGAACGCGTTCGTGCGTTCGACGTTCTTGACGCTGAACAGCCCGGATTCCTTGCGTTCGAAGATGCTCGGCCCGAACTTGTGACCGATCAGATACCCGACCTCGCCGCCGACGAACGCTGAGAGGCCGATCGCGAGACACACCCACCAGATGTCGACGCCGAACACGAGCGACGTGTGGGTGAGCAGTCCGGAGATGATGAGCAGCGTGTCGCCCGGGAGCAGGAAGCCGACGAGCAGACCCGTCTCGGAGAACACGATGAGGCAGACGACGACGAGCGCCCACGGCCCCGCCGCCGAGATGATCGTCTCCGGGTCGAGCCACGGGATGAGCGCGGTGTTGATCACGTCGGGGGGCTCCTGTCGGACGGGCGCGGCGGTCGCCTCCGTCACGGGCGACTTACGTCGAGCAGTCTAGCGAGCGGATGCTTCGCGAAAACGGTGAGCCGCCGGAATCATCCCTGCGGACGATTCAGGCGGCTCGGCCGGTGCTGCGCTCGGGCGGCCCTCAGTCGCCGAGCGCCTCGAAGATCGCGCCGTTGAGGCGGAACGAGGCGCGGGCCTCGTCGATGAGCGCGTCGACCTCGGCCGGCTCGAGGGCGAGGGCGTTCATGGCCTCGCGGTAGCGGCGCTTGTATCGCACCGGCCCTTCGTCGCCGAGGTCGAAGTCGTAGAACGAGAGCTGCTCGGGCGTCGCGCCGTAGTGACGCGAGACGAGCGCGGCGATCGCCTGGCCTCCCGAGAGGTCGCCGAGGTAGCGCGTGTAGTGGTGGGCCAGATAGCGCACGTCGTCGTCGGCGAGCTCGCGCAGACGTGCGGTGTACGCCGCGGTCGCGGGCAGCGGCGGATGCGTCTCACGCCAGTCGGCCGCCCCGAGCGCCGCGAGGTCGGACTCGATGGCGGCGAACCGTGCGAGCCGCGGGTCGAACACCTCGGGGTCGTCGTCGCGGCTGCCGCGCGCCTCGAGCGCCTCGTAGACCCACGCGTACTGCGCCAGATACCGCGTGTAGTCCGCGAGCGTGAGCTCCCCTCCCATGAGCCGCGTGATGAACCCGCGGCTCTCGGCGTTGCGATGGTCGTCGGCCGTCGCGGCGCGCACGAGCGCGGCGACGTCGAGCGGCGCGGTGCCGGCGGGGGTGGTCGGGGGAGCGATGCTCATGGGGGCGCCCTTCGTGGATGAGGTAAGGCTTACCTCACATCGTAGGGGGTCGTCCGCGTTCGCGACAGCCGTCGCGTGGACTTCGTGCTCGCCGAGCGATGTCGGCGGCCCGGTCTACGCTCCTCGACATGGAGCACGGATTCATCTTCACCGGCAGCGACCCCGAGCTCGCGGTCGAGCTCGCCCCGCTCGCCGAGGCGCACGGCTGGGACGCGTTCTTCGTCTGGGAGGGCATCTGGGCGACCGACCCCTGGGCGACGCTCGCGGCCGCCGCGGTACGCACCGAGCGCATCAGACTCGGCACCATGCTCACCCCGGTCCCACGGCGCCGTCCGTGGGAGCTCGCGGGCCAGACGATGACCGTCGACCGGCTCTCGCGCGGCCGGGTCATCCTCTCGGCCGGGCTCGGCGTGCCGCAGGCGGTCGAAGACCGGTTCTGGATCTTCGAGGACGACCCGGGCCGTCGCGCGCGGGCCGAGCTGCTCGACGAGTCGCTCGAGCTGCTCGAGGCCATGTGGCGTGCCGAGCCGTTCGAGTTCGACGGCGCGCACTATCGCGCTCGCCGGACCGAAGAGATGCTTCCGCTGCCCGCGGTGCAGCAACCGCGCATCCCGACCTGGGTCGTCGGCATGTGGCCCCGCCCGAGGTCGATGCGGCGGGTGGTCCACGCCGACGGCTGGATCCCGAACTACGCGCCGCCGGGCACCGAGCTCGCGGGGCCCGATGAGCAGGCGGCCGCGTACACGCCCGAGATCGCGGCCGAGGCGATCGCATGGCTGCGCGCCGAGCGCGAGCGTGAGGGGGTCGCCGACCGGCCGTTCGCGATCGTGCACGAGGGCACGACGAGTGCGACGGATGCCTCGGCCGCGCGCGCGGCCGTGCAGCCGTGGGCCGAGGCCGGCATCACCTGGTGGCTCGAGTCCGACTGGTCGGTACCCGCCGACCGCGTCGAGGCCTACGCCCGCGAGCGCATCGCGGCGGGGCCGCCGGCGATCGGCTGACGAGGTCAGGTGAGCCGCTCGTCCTCCGGGCGCACGAGGCCACTGCCGTTGCGGCGCTCGCGGGTCGACTGGATGAGCGTGACCACGCCCCACCCGAAGGCGATGCCGCCGACGAAGGTGAAGGCGTGCAGCCACGAGGGGCCCCCGGCCAGGTCGGCGATGAGCGCCACGACGCCGACGACGATGCCGCCGATCAGGTATCCGAGCGCCGCACCCTCACGGGTGGTGAAGTTCTTCATGCGTTCGAATTTATCTGGTGCTCACGGCAGGGTTTCGCAGGCGCGCATGTCTCCGTCGCGGTCGAGTCCGGCGATATCGCCGTACGCCGGGTAGTAGTAGAGGAACCACGCCTGTGCCGCGGCCTGGGTCGGGAAGTGGCCGCAGTTGACATTGGACGCGGGCGCGGGGCCGGCGGGCGCCCCGGGGCCGGGCGGCGGGGGAGCGACCGGGGGCCGGCGGACGCCGATCGAGTCGACGCCGTCGCCGTTCCAATCGCCCGTGAACGCGACGTCGTCGGAGTTGCCGTAGCCGAAGACGAGGTCGGCGACGCCCGACGTGGTGGAGTTGCGCAGGAAGTACGTGATGCCGCGCCGCACTGCGAGCGTGTCCGTCCGGTTGCCGTCCCAGTCGCCCACGAGGACCCGGTCTCCGTGGTCGCCGTAGCCGAACGTGTAGTCGGCGACGCCGGTCGAGATGGAGTTCTTGACGAAGAACATGATCCCGCGCCGCACCGTGAAGGTGTCGCTGCCGTTGCCGTCCCAGTCGCCGACCAGGACGACGTCGCCGGGGTCGCCGTAGGTGATGACCGCGTCGGCGACTCCCGAGCTCATGGAGTTCTTGACGTGGAAGGCCGCGCCGCGGCGCACCGTGAGCGTGTCGACCCCGTCGCCGTTCCAGTCGCCGACCAGGACGACGTCGCCCGGGTTGCCATAGGTGAAGGTGTAATCAGCGGGCCCCGAGGTGTTCGAGTTGCGCACGTGGAACGCGTTCCCGCGCTGGATCATGGGCGTGTCCTGCCGTTGCCGTCCCAGTCGCCGAAGTAGACGACGTCCTCGACCCCGCCGTACCCGAACACGGTGTTCGCGGATCCGGTGAACGCATCGTTCAGGTAGTACATGGATCCACGGCCGCCCACCGGGTCGCCCTGTGCCAGCGCAGGCATCGCCGCGAGCCCCGTCATCAACAGCCCGGCCGCGATGCCCGCGGCGAGTGAACGCTTCACGGCGAGAGAACGCCTCATGAGGACCTCCTTGTCCGAAGCGAGAGCCTATCGACCGGAACTGCCCCGGTCTTACCCCTAGTTCGTGGGTCGAGGACCGAGTTGTTCGGGAGGACGGAGCCAGGCGTCTCGAGTTGTCGGATCGGACAGACTCAGGCTGATCGGGCGTTCGTATCGTGGGGCCATGGCAGGCATCGAACATGCGTCGTCGCTCCTGAGCGAGACCTTCACCGACCGGCTCGCCCAGCACGGAGTGCCGGGCGCCGCGATCGCCGTGCTCGTCGGCGATGAGATCTTCGACCTCGCGGCGGGCGTGCTGTCGACCTCGACGAAGGTCGAGGCCACTACCGACAGCGTCTTCCAGATCGGGTCGATCACGAAGGTGTGGACGGCGACCCTGATCATGCAGCTCGTGGACGAGGGGCTGCTCGACCTGGACGCGCCGGTCCGGACCGTGCTCCCCGAGTTCCGGCTCGCGGACGACGCATCGGCGGGGCGGATCACCCCGCGCCAGCTGCTCAGTCATCAGGCGGGCTTCGAGGGCGACATCTTCACGGACACCGGGAAGGGCGACGACGCCCTCGCGAAGTTCGTCGAATCGATCGCAAACCTCACCCAGCTGTTCGAACCAGGTGAGCTGTTCTCCTACAACAACGTCGGCTACTGCGTGCTCGGCCGCATCGTCGAGGTGCTGCGCGGCACGACCTGGCGTCAGGCGCTCATCGAACGCGTGGCCGTGCCGCTCGGGCTCACGCACGTCGCCCCCAGTGCCGACGAGGCCATCCTGCACCGCGCGGCCGTCGGCCATGTCGGCCCCGGCCCCGACGGCGTGCAGATCCCCGCGCCGATCTGGGCGCTCACGCGTTCGAACGAGCCGGCCGGCTCGATGCTGTCCATGCGGGCCCGGGACCTGGTCGGGTTCGCGAAGCTGCACCTGAACGGCGGCCTCGCCGACGACGGGACCCGGGTGCTCTCCGAGGCATCCGTGCACGCCATGCGGCAGCCCGAGGTGCGCGTACCGCGCCTGAGCCTCATGGGCCCCGCCTGGGGACTCGGCTGGTCGTTCGCGACCGACCAGTCGCCGGTCGTGATCGGGCACGACGGCGGCACGATCGGGCAGTCCGCGTTCCTGCGGGTCTGCCCCGAGCTCGGGGTGGCCGTCGCCCTGCTGACGAACGGCGGCAACGCCGTCGGGCTCTTCGAAGACGTCGTCGGGTCCGTGTTCGCCGAGCTCACCGGCGTCGACCTTCCCCGCCTGCCCTCGCCGCACGCGAATCCGCCCGAGGTCGACCTGGCGCCGCTCGTCGGCAGCTATGCCGACGCCCTCGTCGACCTGACGGTCGAGCAGGACCCCGACGACCGGATCTGGGTCCGGCGTGAGCCGAAGGGCGTGCTCGCGGCCATGGGCGATCAGCCCTCGCGCGACGAGCTCGCGCCGTATGGTCCGGACTCGCTGATCCAGCTCGAGGCGAAGCAGGGCGTGCACACGATCTACACCTTCGTGGGCGACCGCGGCGACGGCCGCCGCAGGTACATCCACTACAGCCGAGCGGTCGGCCGCGTCGACCCCTGAGCCCGACCCGAAGACGAGCAGGCTGCGCATCGCCGGCAACGGCGGCGGCCTGCGATCATCCGCGCGCTCGCGCGCGCAGGCACCACCGCACCACAGCACCACCAGTTCCTCTGGACCACCCGTTTCTCTTGCAGCATCCCCGTCCCGCACCACCCCACACCGAAAGAGGCACCACATGAACTCGACCCCTCGGTTCGCCCTCACCGGGTTGGCCGCCCTCGCCGCTGCAACCACGCTCGCCGCCTGTTCGGGCGGCGGAGCGGCACCCGACGCCACCGGCGAGTATGCCGACGGAGCGGCGTTCACCATGTCGCTCTCGGGCGACCCGGGCAGCCTCGACCCGCAACTCTCCGCGACGGGAACCCTCTTCCAGCTCACGAAGTTCGCGTACGACCCGCTGGTGAGCATCGATCTCGACGGCGAGATCGGCTCGCAGCTCGCCACCGATTGGGTCGTCGACGGCACGACGGCCACGCTCACGATCGCCGACGACATCACCTGTTCGGACGGATCGGCGTTCACCGCGCAGACCGCGGTCGACAACCTGGCCTTCCTGAGCGATCCCGAGAACGCGAGCCCCTATCTCGGCTCCTTCCTCCCGCCAGGGATCACCGCCGAGGCCGATGGCGACACGCTCACGCTCACGCTCGCAGCCCCCGCGCCGTTCCTGATGCACGGGCTCGCGAACGTCCCGATGGTGTGCGAGGCCGGACTCGCCGACCGTTCGTCGCTCGTCACGGCGACGAACGGCACCGGGCCGTACGTGCTGGACGAGGCCGTGGCGAACGATCACTTCGCGTACTCGCTCCGCGAGGACTACGCCTGGGGACCCGGCGGCCTGGCGGGCGACGAGCCGGGGCTCCCCGCGACCGTGACCGCGCGCATCGTGCCGAACGAGACGACCGCGGCCAACCTGCTGTTGTCGGGCGAGATCAACGCGGCCCAGGTCGTCGGGCCCGACGCCGAGCGGCTGGAGGCGGCGAACCTGTTCCAGCGCTCGACGCCCCTCGTGCTCGGCGAGCAGTGGTACAACGAGGCGGAGGGCCGCCCGACGAGCGACCCCGCCGTGCGCATGGCGCTCACCCAGGCGCTCGACCTCGCCGAGCTGCGCAAGGTGGTCACGTCCGGCAAGGACCTCCCGGCGACGTCGCTCACGGCGGTCGAGCCTGCCGCGTGCACGTTCGACTCGGTGACGGACAACCTGCCCCAGTTCGATGTCGCGGCGGCCGAGCAGGCGCTCGACGACGCGGGCTGGGTGGCCGGCGCCGACGGCGTGCGCGCCAAGGACGGTGTTCCGCTCGCGGTGACCTTCGTGCACGACACCGTGCTCGGCACCCCGGGCGCGTCGGCAGCCGAGCTGGCCGTCGAGGCGTGGCAGGAGCTCGGCGTGCAGGTCGACGCCCAAGCACAGGACAGCACCGCGATCGCCGGCGTCATGTTCGGCACCGGCGCGTGGGACATCATGTGGGAGCCGGTCAACGTGAACACCCCGTCGCAGATGGTGGGCTTCCTGTCGGGTCCCGGGGTCCCCGGCGGCACGAACTTCGCCTCGATCCAGAACGCGGACTACGAGGCCGCCGTGGCCGAGGCGATGCAGCTGCCGGGCGCCGAAGGCTGCCAGCTGTGGGCCGAGGCCGAGGCCGCGCTCGTCCGCGACGCCGACGTGGTGCCGTTCGCGAACAACGCGCTGAACTACTTCGGATCGGGAGCCGAGTTCTCGCTGCTCGGCAACATCGCGCCGACGAGCATCCGCATGCTCGGCTGACGCGCGCCCACCCAGGCGGCGGCACCTGGCCGTCGCACCCCCGATCCGCCGAACGACTGAAAGAACCATCCGTCATGACCGCGACCGCAGCCGCCCCACCCGCGCGCACGTCCGCGTCCAGCGATTCCCACCGCTGGTCGAGGTTCGCCCTGCGCCGGGCGGGGCGGCTGCTCGTCTCGCTCTGGGTCTTGGTCACGGCGGCCTTCCTCATGGTCAGGCTGATCCCGGGCGACCCGGTGCGTGCGGCCCTCGGGCCGAACGCCTCGCCCGAGGTCGTCGAGGCCCGCCGCGCCGCGCTCGGCCTCGACCAGCCGTTCCTCACGCAGTACTGGGATTACCTCAGCGGCGTGCTCACGGGCGATCTCGGCGTGTCGATCACGAGTCAGGTCCCCGTCGTCGACACGATCGCGCAGCGGCTCCCGGCGACGCTGTCGCTCGCGGTGCTCGCGTTCGCCGTCGCGATCCTCGTCGCGGTGCCCGTTGGCGTGCTCATGGCCATCGCGACACGGCGCGGCCGCAGGCCGCGCACCGAGCTCGGCTTCACCTCGACGAGCATCTTCGTCGCGTCGATCCCCGACTTCCTGCTCGGCGTCGCGCTCGTCTGGATCTTCGGCGTCACGCTCGGCCTCCTCCCGGTCGCCGGGCGAGGCGGGCCCGAGAGCTACGTGCTCCCGGTCATCGCGCTCGCGCTCGGCCCGGCGGCCATCCTCTCCCGCATCGTCCGCGTCGAGATGCTGCTCGTGCTCGAGTCGGACTTCGTGCGCACCGCGCGCGCGAAGCGGCTGCGGCCCTGGCGGGTCTACCTCGGGCATGCGCTGCCGAACGCCGTGACGGCCTCGCTCACCATCGGCGGCCTCATCCTCACCTCCCTCGTCGCGGGCACCGTGCTCGTCGAGAACGTGTTCGCGTGGCCGGGCCTCGGCAGCACCATCGTCCAGGCGATCCAGATGAAGGACTACGCCGTCGTGCAGGGCATCGTGCTCGTCTACGGGATCGGCGTCCTGCTCGTGAACACCCTGATCGACGCCGTGCTCGCGGTGCTCGACCCGCGCACCACGATTGCGAGCGCCTGATGTCCCGGAACACTGCCCTCCTGCGCACGCCGCTCGGCCTCGTCGGCACGAGCCTGCTCGCGCTCGTCCTGCTGACCGCCGTCATCGCGCCGATCGTCTGGGGCGAGGCGGCCGCCCGGGTGGACACCGGGGCGATCCTCGAGCCGCCCTCGGCGGAGCATCCGATCGGGACCGACAGCCTCGGCCGCGACCTGCTTCTGCGCGTCCTCGTCGCCACCCGGCTCTCGGTGCTGCTCGCGCTCGGCGCGACCGCGGTGACGGTGACGCTCGGGCTCGTCCTCGGCGTCGTGCCCGTGCTGTTCGGCGAGCGAGCCGGGCGCGCCACGAGCTGGGTCATCGGCATCGCGGTCGCGTTCCCCGGCCTGCTGCTCGCGCTGTTCTTCGCGGTCATGTTCGGCAGCGGATGGCTGGGCGCGGTGCTCGCGATCGGCTTCGCGGGCGCACCCGCATTCGCGCGGGTCTGCCACACCCTCATCGCCGGAATCACGAACCGCGACTACATCGCGGCGGCCAGGATCGGCGGCGTGAGCCGGATCCGCGTGCTGTTCCGGCACGTGCTGCCGAACGTGGGCGAGCCGCTCATCGTGAACGCGGCGATCGGCGCGGGCAGCGCCCTCCTCGCGTTCGCGGGCCTCTCCTTCATCGGACTCGGCGTGCAGCCGCCCGAGTACGACTGGGGCCGGCTCATGATGGAGGGTCTCACGGGCATCTACGTCAACCCGCTGGCAGCCCTCGCACCCGGTATCGCCGTCGTCGTCGCGGGGCTGGCGTTCAATCTCACCGGGGAGGCCCTCGCCCGGAGCCTCGGCGTCGCGCCCACGGTCTCCTCCGTCCGCCGGCGCGGGCCGGGGCGCGACGCGGCCACACGCCCGAACACGCTCCCGGGGGTTCCCGCCGACGAGGATCTGATCCTCGACGTGCAGAACCTGCGTGTGGGCTTCCCCGGTGCCACCACACCGCTGCGTCCCGTGCGTGGCGTCGACCTCAGGGTCCGGCGCGGCGAGGCCGTCGGCATCGTGGGGGAGTCGGGCTCGGGCAAGAGCCTCACGGCGCTCGCGGTCGCGCAGCTGCTCGAGGCCCCCGCGACCGTCGAGGCCGATCGGCTCCGCTTCGACGGCGTCGACCTCGACGTGTGCGCCCCGGAGGTCAGGCGGCGCCTGCTCGGCACGTCGCTCGCCATGGTGTTCCAGGACCCGATGTCGTCGTTCAACCCCGCGAAGCGCATGGGCGCCCAGCTCGCCGAGGCTGCGACGGCGCACCAGCGCATCGGCCGCGCCGCGGCGAAGCGCCGCGCGGTGCAGCGGCTGGGCGACGTGCGGATCACCGAGCCGGATCGCCGCGCGCGGCAGTACCCGCACGAGTTCTCCGGCGGCATGCGCCAGCGCGCGATGATCGGCATGGGGCTCATGGCGAGCCCCAAGCTCATCATCGCCGACGAGCCGACGACCGCGATCGATGCGACCGTGCAGCGGCAGGTGCTCGATCTGCTCCAGTCGATCCGGCGGGAGGACGGCGTTGCGCTGCTGCTGATCAGTCACGACATGTCGGTCGTCGCCGATGTCTGCGATCGGGTCGTCGTGATGTACGGTGGGCGCATCGTCGAGGAGCTGCCCGCATCCGACCTTCGCCGTGACGCGCGGCATCCGTATACCCGCGCGCTGCTGGCCGCGGTGCCCGACATGCAGACGCCGCTCGACCTGCCGCTCGCGACCATCCCCGGCCGGCCCGCCGACCCGTCGCGGCCCGACGGCGGCTGCGCCTACGCCCCGAGGTGCCCGCTCGCCGACGAGCGCTGCCGGACCGTCGACCCGCCGTTGGCGCACCTCGGGCCCGGAAGGGCCGCCGCGTGCTGGCACCCCGGCGAGACGGCGCCGGCACGGCCCGCGACGGTCGGCGCGGGGGCGGTGGCGGACGCATGAGCAGCCTCCGGTTCGACGCGGTGCGCGTGCAGTTCGGCACGCGGCGGTCGCCGATCGTCGCGGTCGACGACGTGTCGTTCGACGTCCCCAGCGGGAAGATCGTCGGGCTCGTCGGCGAGTCCGGGTCGGGCAAGTCGACGCTCGCCCGCGCGGCCGTCGGACTCGTCCCGCTCGCGGGCGGCCGCATCCTGGTCGACGAGACGCCGGTCGGCGAGCTCAGCCACCGGCCCATGCAGATGGTCTTCCAGGACCCGTTCTCCTCGCTCGACCCCCGCATGTCGATCGGTGCGAGCATCGCCGAGACCATGCCGCGCGGCCGCTCGCGCGCCGAGCGGGCGGCCGAGGTGGCGCGGCTCATGGAGCTCGTCCACCTCGACCCCGCGCGAGCTACCGGGCTCCCGGCCGGGCTCTCGGGCGGGCAGCGGCAGCGCGTGGCGATCGCGCGAGCGCTCGCGGCCGAGCCCTCGATCGTCATCGCCGACGAGATCACCTCGGCGCTCGACGTCTCGATCCAGGGATCCGTCCTGAACCTCGTTCGCGAGCTGCGAAGCGAGCTGGGCCTCTCGATGCTGTTCATCACGCACAACCTCGCCGTGGTCCGGTACGTCGCCGACGAGATCGTCGTGATGCGGCACGGGCGCGTGCTCGAGCAGGGTCCGACGAGGGAGGTGCTGGAAGCACCGAAGCACGAGTACACCCGTGCGCTGCTCCATGCCGTCCCCGGCCGGATCCCGGCCGAGGATCCGGATCGCGCGACGACCCCCGACCGCACGATGACCCCGACCCCCATCCGATGACGCCGACGATCGACCCCGATGAAGGAGATTCGATGAGCCGCCCTACCGTTCGCATCGACGATCTGCACGAGATCGAGATCCCCGCAGAGCCGTCGCTGCATCCCGACGGCGAGCTCGCTGCATACACCCTGCGACGGGCAGCGCGCGAGCCGGATGCCACGGTGACCTCGATCTGGCTCGCAGACCGCGCGGCGGGCGATCACCGGCCCGTGACCGAAGGTCCCGACGATCACGCGCCCGCGTTCAGTCCCGATGGGGACTGGCTTGCGTTCGTGCGCGCCGGCGAGCTCTGGCGGGTGCCCGTGCGCGGCGGCGCACCGGTGCGGTTGACCTCGCTTCCACTCGGTGCCGGCGCTCCCATCTGGAGCCCCGACTCGTCACGCATCGCGTTCATCGCGCCCGTGGACGGGGCCGCGCCCGACGGCGACGACCCGGCATCCGCCGAGGCGCGGCGGGTGAGCCCCATCGTCGCCGGCGGGATCGACTACCGCGCCGACGGGCACGGCTACCGTCGCGCGGTCCGCGCGCAGCTGCACGTGCTCGACCTCGGCTCGGGTGAGGTCGTGCGGCTCACCGACCGCGCCGCCGATGTGACGTCGGCTGCCTGGCGCCCCGACGCCGGCGAGCTGGCGTTCACGGCGGCGCCCGAGAGCGCCGACGACCTCGACCTGCGTTCAGCCGTGCACGTCGTGGCCCCGCGCCGCGGTGCCGAGCCGCGCGTCGCGGGCTTCGGCGACGGCTTCGCCTCGACGGTGACCTACACCCCCGACGGCTCGGCGCTCATCGTCGTCGGCTGGCGGGGCGACCCGCGGGGGCACGCGCGTCTGTACCGGCTCGCCGCGGCCGGCGAGCCCGTCGACCTCGCGCCCGCGCTCGACCGCAACGTCATGCCCGGCGCCCCCGGATATCCGGGGGCGCAGCCGCGGTTCACGGCCCGAGGCGACCTTGTCTTCGCCGTCCGCGACCGCGGATGCACGCACCTCTACGCGCTCCCGTCCGAGGGCGGCGAGCCGCGGCCGGTGCTCGGTGACGAGGGGCACGTCGTCTCGGGCCTGTCGATCGCCGGGGATGCCGCGGTGGCCGCGCTCGCGACGCCCGACTCGTTCGGCGAGCTGGTCTGGCTGAGCCCGGCCGAGGGCCGCAGCGAACCTGCGACCCGGCACGGCGCACGGGTCGCGGATCGTACGCTGCTGCCGCGGGTTCCCCGCCGGTTCACCATCGGCGACGGCACCGAGGTCGAAGCGTGGATCATCCGCGACCCGGAGCTCGGCGGCCCCGGGCCGCTGCTCCTCGACGTGCACGGCGGTCCGCACAACGCGTGGAACGCGGCCGCCGACGACGCCCACCTCTACCACCAGGAGCTCGCCGCGGCCGGGTGGACCATCCTGCTCGTGAACCCGCGCGGCAGCGACGGCTACGGCGAGGCGTTCTTCGACGCGGTGTTCGACGGGTGGGGCGCGGCGGACGCGGCCGACCTGCTCGAGCCCATCGACACCCTGGTCGCGGAAGGGCTCGTCGACCCCGGCCGGCTCGCCATCACGGGCTACAGCTACGGCGGGTTCATGACCTGTTACCTGACCGGGCTCGACGACCGGTTCGCCGCGGCGGTCGCCGGCGGCGTGGTCGCCGATCTCACGAGCATGGCCGGCACGAGCGACGAGGGCCACGTGCTGGGCGTCACCGAGCTCGGCCTCATGCCCTGGCGGGACGCCGACCGCGCGCGGCTCGCCGAGTTGTCGCCCTACTCGCGCGTCGGGCGCGTGCAGACGCCGACCCTCGTCCTGCACGGCGACGCCGATCAGGTGTGCCCGCTCGGTCAGGCCCAGCAGTGGCACACCGCGTTGCGCGAGCGGGACATCCCGACCGACCTCGTCATCTACCCTGAGGGCTCGCACATCTTCGCGCTCGCCGGTCGTCCGAGCCATCGCACCGACTACGCCAGGCGGGTCGTGGACTGGGTGGAACGATTCGCGCGGAACCCCGAGCAGCCCCGCCCGGCCCGTCTCGACGCCGACCACTGGCAGCGACGGCTGGACGCGCTCGCGGCGAAGCACGGCGTGCCCGGTGCACAGCTCGGCGTGCTCCGCGTCGTCGACGGCGCGGCCGACGACACCATCGTCGCGACCACCGGCACGCTGAACCGCGGCATCGCCACAGGTGCTCCGGTCGCGGCCGACTCGATCTTCCAGATCGGGTCGATCTCGAAGGTGTACACCGCGACCGCGATCATGCGCCTGATCGACCAGCAGCGGCTGACCCTCGACACGCGCGTCGCCGACGTGATCCCCGAGCTCGAGCTCGCCTCGGCCGAACACACCGACGGGCTGACGGTCCGCCACCTGCTCACGCACACCAGCGGCATCGACGGCGACGTCTTCACCGACACCGGGCGCGGCGACGACTGCCTCGAACGCTACGCCACGCTCCTCGGCACCTCGGCCATCACGCATCCGCTCGGCGCGACCTGGTCCTACTGCAACTCGGGATACTCCCTGCTCGGCCTCGTGATCGAGCGCCTCACCGGCACGACCTGGGACCAGGCCATGAAGGACCTGGTCTTCACGCCGCTCGGGCTCACCCACACCGTCACCCTGCCCGAGGAGGCCATCCTGCACGGCGTCGCCGTCGGCCATCTCGACGTCGGCGGTGAGCAGATCGTCGCCCCGCAGTGGATGCTGCCCCGCGCGGTGGGACCGGCCGGACTCATCACCGCACGCGTCGCCGACGTGCTCGCGTTCGCCCGCATGCACCTCACGCGCGGGGTCGGCGCCGACGGCGCACGCATCCTCGACGAGGCATCCGCCGACGCCATGCAGGCGTTCCAGGTCGACCTGCCCGACCGGCTCATCCTCGGCGACTCCTGGGGCCTCGGCTGGATCCGCTTCGACTGGAACGGGGCCAGGCTCTACGGCCACGACGGCAACACGATCGGACAGTCGGCGTTCCTCCGGGTGCACCCCGAGTCCGGCCTCGCGGTCGCGCTGCTCACGAACGGCGGCGACGCCCACGCGCTGTACGAGTCGCTCTACCGGGAGCTGTTCGCTGAGCTTGCCGGCGTCTGCATGCGCGAGCCCCTCACGCCGCCCGAGGCGGTCTCGCAGGCCTCCGACCCCACCCCCTTCCTCGGCACCTACGAGCGCGAGGCGCAGCGCGTCGAGGTGTTCACCGAGGACGGCCGGTTGCGCGTGCGGATCTCCACCCTCGGCGTGCTCGCGGAGCTCACCCCGACGCCCGTCGAGGAGCACGACCTCGTGCCGTTCGCCGACCGGCAGTACGTGGTCACGCCTCAGGGGGCATCGACGTGGATCCCCGTCACGTTCTACGATCTGCCCACGGGCGAGGCCTACGTGCACTTCGGTGCGCGGGCGACGCGCAAGCAGCGGGAGGCCGTGTGAACGCGAACGCGACCGCGATCTCAGGATCGGTGAGCGCCGAAGTGCTCTGCGCGCACATCGGCCGGCTCGTGACCCACGAGTCGCCGTCGTCGGATCTCGCCGCGGTCGCCGCATCCGCGCGGACGCTCGCCGCGCTCGGCACCGAGTTGCTCGGCCGCGCGCCGGAGGTCGTCGAGCTCGAAGGGCGCACCCACCTGCGCTGGCGGTTCGGCGCCAGCACGCGCGTGCTGCTCGTCGGGCACCACGACACCGTGTGGCCGCTGGGCAGCCTCGCGACGCACCCGTTCGCCGTCGTCGACGGCGTGCTGACC
The DNA here is from genome assembly GCF_031432255.1 of Agromyces aerolatus. Taxonomy (NCBI): domain Bacteria; kingdom Bacillati; phylum Actinomycetota; class Actinomycetes; order Micrococcales; family Microbacteriaceae; genus Agromyces; species Agromyces aerolatus. The sequence goes on from NZ_JAVKGQ010000002.1 coordinate 253,507, forward strand.
GGACCCGGCTCGTTCGACATGAAGGCGGGCGTCGTCATGGCGCTGCACGCCGTGGCCGGACTCGCCGAACGCGACGGCGTGACGCTGCTCGTCACGGGTGACGAAGAGCTCGGCTCGCCGACGTCGCGGACCCTCATCGAGCACGAGGCGACGGGGGCCGACGCCGCGCTCGTGCTCGAGGCATCCGGACCGGGCGGCGCGCTCAAGACCGAACGCAAAGGCGTCTCGCTCTACACCGTCCGCGTCCACGGGCGTGCCGCGCACGCGGGGCTCGAACCCGAGCGCGGCGTGAACGCGACCGTCGCGGCCGCGCACGCGACGCTCGCGATCGCCGCGCTCGCCGATCCCGCCGCCGGGACCACGGTCACGCCGACCGTGCTCCACTCGGGGACCACCGGGAACACCGTCCCGGCCGAGGCGGCGATCACGGTCGACGTACGGCTCAGGACGGCGGCCGAGCAGGACCGGGTCGACCTGGCGATCCGCGCGCTCGAACCGGCCGTGCCCGGTTCGACCATCACCGTGGACGGCGGGCCCAACCGGCCGCCGCTCGAAGCGCAGGCCTCGGCCGCACTCTTCCGGCGCGCGGACCGGCTGTCCGTCACCCTCGGGCTGCCGGCACCCACCGCGGTCGCCGTCGGCGGCGCCAGCGACGGCAACTTCACGGCGGGCATCGGCGTGCCGACGCTCGACGGGCTCGGAGCGGTCGGTGGCGGGGCGCATGCGGACGACGAACACGTCATCGTCGGCGAGCTCGCGCCGCGCACGCGGCTGCTCACGGCGCTCATCGACGACCTGCTGCAGTCGCCAGACCGGAATGAGGACTCATGACCGCGCTCAGCCACGACCGGTCGGGCTCGGCGATCGTCGCCGACGAGCGCCCCGGCGGGGCCGCATCCGATCTCGGGGACGAGGTGACCGTCCGTGAGCTCACCGAGCTGTCCGAACACGTCGCGGTCGTCGACCTGCTCGGCGAGATCTGGGGACGGTCGACCAACCCGCCGGTGACCACCGAGATGCTGCGCGCGCTCACCAAGGCGGGCCACTACGTCAGCGGCGCCTTCGTCGGCTCGCGCCTCGTGGGCGCGACGATCGGATTCGCGAGCGCGCCCGGCCGGCGCATCCTGCACAGCCACATCGCCGGGGTTGCGCCGGACCGCACCGGGCTCGGCATCGGCACCGCGATGAAGCTGCACCAGCGGGCCTGGGCACTCGAGCGCGAGCTCGACGCGATCGAGTGGACGTTCGATCCGCTGGTGTCGCGCAACGCCTACTTCAACATCTGCAAGCTCGGCGCGCTGCCCACCGAATACCTCGTGGACTTCTACGGGGTCATGGACGACGGGATCAACGGCGCCGACCAGACCGACCGTCTGCTCGTCCGATGGGAGCTCGGCGCAAGGGCGGCGCCAGCGGGCGCGGCGCCAGCGGGCGCGGCGCTGCCGGATCGTGCGGCGCTGCGCGCCGTGGCGGTGCCGGATGACATCGAGCGGCTGCGCCGCGACGACCCGGACGGTGCACGCGCCTGGCGCCAGCGCGTGCGCGACGAGCTCGGCGGGCTCATGCGCGCCGACGGCCGCGTCGTCGGGTTCGAGCGCGGCCGCGGCTACCTGGTCCACATCGAGGAAGGCACTCCATGAGACTGTCGGGGTTCGAGCTGCGTCGCGTCGCGATGCCCCTCGTCGCACCGTTCCGCACGTCGTTCGGCACGCAGACCGTGCGCGACATCGTCCTCGTCCGCGCCGTCACCGACGGCGCCGACGGGTGGGGGGAGTGCTCGACCCTGCTCGACCCCGTGTACTCGCCCGAGTACGCGGATGGTGCGGTGGACGTGCTGAAGCGGTACCTCATCCCCACACTCCTCGGCGCCGAGATCCCCGACGCGAACGCGGTGGCGCCCGCCCTGCACGCGTTCAAGGGGCACCGGATGGCGAAGTCCGCGCTCGAGACCGCCGTGCTCGACGCCGAACTGCGCGCCGAGGGGCGGTCGTTCGCGCGTGAGCTCGGCTCGGTTCATGGACGGGTGCCGTGCGGGGTGTCGGTCGGCATCATGGACTCCATCCCCGCGCTGCTCGACGCGGTCGGCGGCTACCTCGACGCGGGGTACGTGCGGATCAAGCTCAAGATCGAGCCCGGGTGGGACCTCGAACCCGTGCGCGCCGTGCGCGAGGCCTTCGGCGACATCCCGCTGCAGGTCGATGCGAACACCGCGTACACCGTGAGCGACGCGCGCCACCTCGCGAAGCTCGACGCGTTCGACCTTCTGCTCATCGAGCAGCCGCTCGAGGACGAGGACCTGCTCGGCCACGCCGAGCTCGCGCGCGTGCTGAGCACCCCGATCTGCCTCGACGAGTCGATCACGTCGGCGCAGTCGGCCGCCGCGGCGATCCGGCTCGGCGCGGTCGAGATCATCAACATCAAGCCCGGCCGCGTCGGCGGCTACCTCGAGGCCAGACGGATCCACGACGTGGCGGCCGCGAACGGGCTCGAGGTGTGGTGCGGCGGCATGCTCGAGTCGGGGCTGGGGCGCGCGGCGAACGTCGCGCTCGCGTCGCTGCCCGGGTTCACCCTCCCCGGCGACGTCTCGGCGTCCGACCGGTTCTACGAGGTCGACCTCACGGCGCCGTTCGTCATGCGCGACGGGCACCTCGAGGTGCCGACGGGGCCGGGCCTCGGGGTCGACCCGCTGCCTGACGTGCTCGACGCGCTCACGACCTCGGTCGAGTGGATCGCGGCCTGACGGATAGGCTTCCGGCCATGAGCGATCGACCCCGGGCGAGCTTGGGTCGCGTGCTCGACGACCTCGGAGCGACGCTGCTCGACCCGGCCGCAGGCGAGGTCGACCTGCTGCGCGGCATCGGCGGCGTCGTCATCTACGACCCCGTCGATGAGCCGGTCTACCCCGAGCACGCGCTCGTGCTCGGGGTCGGCCTGCAGTCCGCCGACGACCTCGAGCGCGTGCTCGACGACCTCGGCGTCGCCCGGGCGTCCGCGCTCGTCCTGCGTGCGCCGGTGAGCCTCGACGAGCGCGTGCTCGCGGCCGTCGACCGGTCGGGGGTCGCGGTGCTCGGGCTCGCGCGTGGCGCGACCTGGACCCAGGTCGCGGCGCTGCTGCGGACGATCCTCGCCGAGGGCGACGTCGGGGCCGAAGAGCACGAGTCGCTCGGCGGGCTGCCCTCCGGAGACCTGTTCGCCGTCGCGAACGCGATCGCCGCGCTCGTCGACGCACCGGTGACGATCGAGGACCGCTCGTCACGCGTGCTCGCGTTCTCAGGCGGCCAGGAGACGGCGGATGCCTCGCGCGCCGAGACGATCGTCGGCCGGCGCGTGCCCGAGCGGTACGCGCGCCGGCTGACCGAGCACGGCGTGTTCCGCGACCTGTACCGCGACGACGGGCCCGTGATCGTCGACCCCGGCATCGTCGGCGATCAGGGGCTCACGACCCCGCGCGTCGCGATCGCGGTCCGCGCGGGCGATGAGGTGCTCGGCTCGATCTGGGCGGCGATGGACGGACCGGTGACGGCCGAGCGCACCGCCGCGCTGCGCGAGGCGTCGAAGCTCGCGGCCCTGCACCTGCTGCGCGTCAGGGCGGGCGCCGACGTGCAGCGCAGACTCACCGCCGATCTCGTGAGCACCGCGCTCGACGGCGGTGCCGGGGCGCGCGATGCGCTGCGTCGGCTGCGCCTCGCCGGCCAGCAGGTGCTCGTGCTCGGCGCGTCGGCGGCGCCCGAGCCGGAACCCGTGAAGGGGCGTCGCGCGAAGAGCCACCAGGAGTCGTTGGCCGACGGCCAGCGGCTCGCCGACGCGTTCGCGGTCCACCTGTCGACGCGGAGCCCCGGGGCGGTGACGGCGCTGGTCGGCGACATCGCGTACGGGCTGTTGCCGGTGACCGGCGATCCGGCGAGGGCGCCGCAGCGCGCGGTGCAGATCGCCGAGGACTTCGTCGAGCGCGTCGGCGGCCGCCTGCACGGCATCGTCGGCGTCGGCACCGTCGGACGTGAGACGGCCGGGATCGCTCGTTCGCGGGCCGCGGTCGACCGTGTGCTCCGGGTGCTCCGCGACGTGCGCGGCGAGCGGCGCGTCGCGACCATCGACGACGTCTACGCCGCAGCGCTCATGTCCGATCTCGCGGGGCTCGTGCTCGCCCGCGGCGACCGGGGCGGCGGCGCCGTCACGCGGCTGCTCACGCACGATCGCGACCAGGGGTCGAGACTCGTGGAGACGCTCGCGGCCTGGCTCGACCACTTCGGCGACGTCGGGGCCGCGGCGAAGTCGCTCTTCGTGCACCCCAACACGTTCCGCTATCGGTTGCGCCGCGCGGCAGCGGTCGGCGAGATCGACCTCGGCGATGCCGACCAGCGCTTCGCGCTCATGCTCGAACTACGCCTGCTCCCGCATCTGCCGAACGGCTGAACCGGCTGAACGGCTCGGACCACGCGTCACCGGCGCCGAATAAGGTGGAACCCATGCCCCCGTTTCGCCCGCAGGTCGCCCTCGTGCGCGCGCGGCTGTTCGGACCGCTCGACGGGCCGGCCCGGGTCGCCGCGGTCGTCGGCGCCCACGGCGCAGGCGTGACCACGGTCCTGCAGCAGTGGCGCGAGACCCGGCCCGAGGCGGTGGAACTCGCGCCGGCGCGCGTGGGGGACCCGGCGGAGCCGCCGACCCACGACCCGGTGCTCGTCATCGACGATGCCGAGCGGCTGACGCCCGAGGGCTGGCAATGGCTCAGGGAGCGGCTCGACGAGGATCCGGGCGTGCGGATCCGGCTCGGCCTCCGGAGCCTGCGGTCGGTGCCGCCCGAGCTCGACGTCGAGGTCGTGGACGGGCTGGCTTTCACGCCCGAAGAGCTCGACGACTACCTGACGCAGAACCGGTCGCGAGTCGACTCCGGCGCCCTGTACCTGACGACCGGCGGGCACGCGCGATCGGTGCGGGCGATCGTGACCAGCGGGGTCACCCGGCGCGATCGCTTCCCCGGGGTTCTCGTCGCCGCGGCCGGCGGGGTCGGGCTTTCCGCGGACGACCCCCGGCTCGCCGTCCCGGCCGCGCTCACACCCGCGACCGTCGCCGCACTCGGCGGAGGCGAGGACTTCATCGAGCGTGCCGAACGCGCCGGGCTGGGCTCCTGGACGTTCGGCGGCGGGCAGCCGGCCTTCGCACTCACGCCGCTCGTGCGGGCCGTCACTGCCGCACGTGTTCAGATCCCGGCGACCGAGCGCCGGGCCATCCGGCAACTGGCGGCGGTCCGGCTCCTCGAGGACGGCGCGTGGCTCCCCGCGATCGTCGAGGGGACCGAGTCGGGCCGCCTCGACGTCGTCGACCTCGCGCTCAAGCGCGGCGGCATGCCGCTGCTGTGGGATGAGGGGCGCGCGATCGTCCGGGTCGTGCGCGGGATCCCGCTCACGCAGCTGCGACGCCGGCCGGTGATCGCCATGGCGCAGGCCCTCGTGCTCAACGCGCGCCGTCAGCACGCGGTCCGAGCGGCCGAGCTCATGGGCGTCGCCCTGCTCGGCATCCAGACCGGTCCGCGGAACTCGCCCGACCGGGCGCTGTTGCGCGTCATCGAGAGCGTCGCGCGCCGCCTCACGGGGTTCGGCGACGGCGGGGTCAAAGCCGCGCGCTCGGCGGCCCGGATGCTCGACGAGATGGCGCCGGCCGACCTCGACGACCTGTCAGGGCTCGTCGGAGACCTGCGCGTCCACGCCGGCATCAGCCTGCTCTACGCCGGTCATCTCGACGAGGCGCAGGCGTTGTTCGAGCGCGCTGCTGCGACGCCCAGCCGGGTGGGCGTCGAGCTCATGGCCCTGGGCGGCGTCGCCATGGTCGCCGCGCTCCAGGGAGACATCCATGCGGCCAGGCACTGGACCGGCCTCGCGGAGGATCGCAGCTGGCCGCCCGACCTGCTCGACGAATACCCGGGCAGCATGCTGCGCATCGCGCAGGCGATCGTCGCGCTCGAGGGCGGCCGGCTCGACGAGACCGAACAGCTGATCGACCGGATCTGGCCGATCATCGACACGATCGAGCACTGGCCGATCCTCGGCCATGTGCGTGCGCTGCTCGACGTGCGTCGCGGAACGCCCGAGCACGGGCTCGAGGCGATCCGGATGCTTCGCCGCCGGCGCGGCTCCCGTCTCGGCGCGGGCACCGCGGCTGCACGCATGCTCGACCTCGCGGAGTCGACGTTGGCGCTCGCCGCGGGCGACCTCGCGACCGCGCGACGGCTGGAGGCCGCCGCATCCGACGACCCCTGGATCTGGCTGGGCGCCGCGAGAGTCGCGGTCTTCGAAGGCGACGACGACCGCGCGTTCCGCCTCCTCGGGGAATCGCGTGCGCAGACCCCGGCCGACCGGCTCGGCCGGCTGAGTCTCGAGGCCGTGCTGCTCAGCCGGCTCGGACGCGAGGATGAGGCGGCCGGGGTCGCACGACGTGCCGACGCGCTCGCCCGGAGCGCGGGCGTGGTCACGCCGCTCGCCCTCGTGCCCGCGAGCGAACGCGACCTGTTCGCGACCGAGCTGCCCGACGCGCCGGCGGGCCTGGACGAGATGGCCGTCGCGCCGCGGCTCACCGAACGCGAGGCGATCCTGCTCCACCACCTGTTCACTGCGACGCGGCTGCAGGACATCGCCGCGCAGTTGCACGTCTCGCTGAACACGTTGAAGACCCAGCGCCGCTCGCTGTACCGCAAGCTGCGCGCCGGTTCACGCGAGGAGGCGCTGGCCAGCGCGATCGCTCACGGCCTCATCGACGACGTCGACGTGTCGACCCGCGCGATGAACGGCACCGAGCACAGCACGAGGACCGACGCGAGACCGAACAGCAGGGGATAGACGCCGCCCGTGACCGTGAGCAGCACACCCGCGATCGCCGGGGCGAGCATCTGCGGCACGATCGTCGCGAGACCGAGCACGCCGAGGTCGCGGCCGTGGTCGGCGCTCGACGGCAGCACGTCGATCATGAGGGCGAGGTCGGCGCTCAGGTAGATGCCGCGGCCGAGCCCGCCGATCGTCGCGAACAGCAGCAGCCCGGCGAGGTTCGGCATCGCGATCGGTGCGAGCAATGCGACCGCGAGCACGACGCTCGAACCGATGATCCAGGGGCGGCGTGCGTCCCCGATGAGCTTCGATCCGGCCACGGCACCGACCGCGATGCACGCGATGTGGGTGCCGATCAGCAGGCTCACGGTCGCGCCGGCGTCGGCCACGGCGGCCCCGGTGAACGCCATGACGACGTAGAGCAGGTAGCCCATCACGAGCTGGTGGCCGAGGACCATCGCGAACCGGGCGGCGAAGACCAGCCGGAGGTCGCGCGATCGCCACGCCACGCGCGCGGGCGTCGAGCGCTGGACCGCGGACGTCGTGGTGCGATCGGGAGCGGTGAGCGTGAAGCCGACCATGACGACGACGAAGACGACCGCGAGCACGGGGTAGACCATTGCCGGGGCGCCCGCGCCCTGGCCGGCCACGCCCGCGCCGATCGCGATGCCGACCGCGGCCGCACCGCCGTACACCGCGGCCGCGCGCGGCCGCGCCCGGCGATCGACGCGGTCGGCGACGACGGCGTCGAGCGGCGCCTCGACCGTGTTCAGGAACGGCTGCAGCACGAGCCATCCGAGCGCGATGGCCCACACCGCCTCAGCCTGGCCGAGCCCGATCATCGCGAGCGCGCTCGCGACGGCCCCGCCCGCGATCCACGGCGAGCGGCGCCCCCACCTCGTGCGCGTCCGATCCGACAGCGCGCCCGCGAGCGGATGGACCGCGAACGTGACGAGCGAGGACGCCGTCATGATCATCGCGAGCGTGAGCTCCTTGCCCTCCGGATCGGCGACCGCGACCTGCGCCGGCACCAGGATCCCCGCGATCGCGCCGTACATGACGTTCAGGGTCAGGCTCGCGACCAACAGCGACCAGAGCAGCCGGGAGCGGGGCATCCGAGCATTCTCGCAGACGCGTCGCCGCGGCGGGGTCAGGGGGTGAGTTCGGGGGTGAATCCGACCCGTTCGGCCGAGTTCGGCCTCACCCACCTCGCCAGTCTCGGGGGAGACAGCCGACGGCTGCCGTGCGCCATCGTGCGCGCGCAAACCCCCAGGAGTCGCTGATTGTGAACGTTTCCCGTCCAGATCTCCCGCGTCGCCGACGCGGCAGAGCATTCGCGAAGGCGGCCCTGGCCGCCGCCGCGACCACGATGCTCGTCGCCGCCGGTGCCACCGCGGCGCACGCGGTCGAATCGACCGTGCCCGTCACCCCCAACCCGCCGCTCGCCGAGCGCTGCGATCTCGACCTGGCGATCAGCATCGACCTGTCGAACTCCGTCACGGCGCCCCAGCTCGAGCAGACCCGTGCCGAGCTCGCCGCGCTCGCCGCGGCGCTCGAGGGGTACCCCGTGAGCATCGCGGTGCACAACTTCGCGTCCAACGCGCCCGCGACCTCGGGCGCCTCGAACGCCCCGCTGCCGCTCACCTCGCTCGCGGACGCCGAAGGCGTCGAGGCGATCGACGCGTACGTGAACGGCCTGCAGCGGCCCGCGTCGCAGCAGGGCGGCACCAACTGGGACCGCGCGTTCGCGGAGATCGCCGCTTCGTCGGAGCGGTACGACGCGCTGCTGTTCCTGACCGACGGCAACCCGACGCAGTACGGCAGCCCCGCCCAGGGTCCGGGCAGCTCGACGAACCAGGCCACGATCGACGCCGCCGTGACCAGCGCCAACGCGGTCAAGGACGAAGACATCCGCGTGGTCCCGATCGGCGTCAACGACAACCTCTCGGGTGACGCGCTGGTGCAGTTCCGCGAGCACATCGAGCAGGTCTCGGGACCGGTCGAGGGCAGCGACTACTACATCGCCGGCTTCAGCGGCCTGCAGGCCACGCTCATCGGGATCATCAACGCGAACTGCGCCGCGATCGACCTCGAGAAGACGGGCGAACTCGCCGACGGCGCGACCGGCGCGGTCGGCGACCGCGTGGACTACACGTTCACCGTGACGAACACCGGCACGGTCACGCTCACCGACGTCACCCTGGCCGACCCGAAGCCCGGACTGTCGGAGATCGAGTTCGGCGTGTGGCCCGGCGCACCGAACGTGCTGACGCCCGGTCAATCCGTCGAGGCGACCGCGAGCTACCTGCTGACCGAGGCGGATGTCTCGGCCGGAGAAGTCGCGAACGTCGCGTCGACCTCGGGCACGCCCCCGGCCGGCGCCGCGGTGACCGACGAGTCGCCCGCGCTCGTGGTGCTGCCCGAGCCCGCCCCCGGCATCGAGCTGGTGAAGACCGGCTCCGTGAACGGCGGCTCGATCGACTACACCTTCACCGTCACGAACACCGGCAACACGGTGCTCACCGGTGTCGAGATCACGGATGAGCTTCCGGGCCTGTCGGAGATCGTGTACGGCACCTGGCCGGGTACCGCCGGTGTGCTTGCGCCGACGCAGTCGGTCACGGCGACCGCGACCTACGCCATCACGCAGGCCGACCGCGATGCGGGTGAGGTCGTGAACACCGCGACCACGACGGGAACGCCGCCGAGCGGCCCGAATGTGACCGACGAGGACGACCACGAGCAGCCGCTGCTCGCCGCTCCCGGCATCTCGCTGGTGAAGACCGGCACGGTCGACGGGTCGGACATCGACTACACCTTCACGGTGACGAACACGGGCAACGTGACGCTCTCGGGTGTCGAGATCACGGATGAGCTTCCGGGCCTGTCGGAGATCGTGTACGGCACCT
>NZ_JAVKGQ010000002.1:263330-263902 GCF_031432255.1 Agromyces aerolatus
TGCGGGTGAGGTCGTGAACACCGCGACCACGACGGGAACGCCGCCGAGCGGCCCGGACGTGACGGACGAGGACGACCACGAGCAGCCGCTCGTGCCCTCGCCCGGCATCCAGCTGGTCAAGACGGGTGTGCTGACGGACGGCACGATCGCGTACGAGTTCGTCGTGACGAACACGGGTGACGTGACGCTGTCGGGTGTCGGGATCACCGACGAGCTCCCGGGCCTGTCGGACCTCGTGTTCGGTGAGTGGCCGGCCGAGGCCGGCGTGCTCGCGCCGGGTCAGTCGGTGACGGCGACCGCGTCGTACGAGCTCACGCAGGCCGACCGCGACGCCGGTGAGGTCGTGAACACCGCGACCACCACGGGCACGCCGCCGGCCGGCCCGGACGTGACCGACGTCGACGACCACGAGCAGCCGGTGCCGCAGGCCCCGGGCATCCTGCTGGTCAAGACGGGTGTGCTGACGGACGACACGATCGCGTACGAGTTCGTCGTGACCAACACCGGTGACGTGACACTGTCGGGTGTCGGGATCACCGACGAGCTCCCGGGCCTGTCGGACCTCGTGTTCG
>NZ_JAVKGQ010000002.1:264002-408084 GCF_031432255.1 Agromyces aerolatus
CGACCGCGACGCCGGTGAGGTCGTGAACACCGCGACCACCACGGGCACGCCGCCGAGGGGCCCGGACGTGACGGACGTCGACGACCACGAGCAGCCGGTGCCCCAGGCGCCCGGCATCCAGCTCGTCAAGACCGGTTCGCTGACCGACCGCGTGATCTCGTACGAGTTCACGGTCACGAACACCGGCGACGTGACGCTCACCGAGGTCTCGATCTCGGACGAGCTCGCAGGCCTGTCGGAGATCGTGTTCGGTGAGTGGCCGGCCGAGGCCGGTGTGCTCGCGCCGGGCGAGTCGGTGACCGCGACGGCGACCTACCGGGTCACCGACGCGGACCGCGCGACCGGTTCCGTCACCAACTCCGCGACCGCCACCGGCCTCCCCCCGGCCGGCCCCGCGGTCACGGACGGCGACGACGTGACGGTGTCGACCCCGGCACCGCCGGCGAAGCCTGCGGCGCCCCTCGCCGACACGGGCTTCGACGGTGAGCGTCTCATCGGCGTCGGCGTGCTCGCCGCGCTGACGCTGCTCGCCGGAGCCGGTGCGCTGGTGCTCCAGCGTCGCGCTCGCGCCTGACGCGCCTGCGCCTGACGCGCCTGCGCCTGACGCACACGCGCTGAAGACGGAGACCCCCGCGGCTGATGCCGCGGGGGTCTTCGTCTGCCGTCGCGACCGCGCCGCCTCAGAAGATGCGCACGCCCGCCTCGGCCGGAGCCTCGAGCAGGCGCTCGATCTCGTCGTCGAGCTTGACGAGCGTGAGTGACGCGCCGGCCATGTCCAGCGACGTGCAGTACTCGCCGACGTAGCTGCGCGCCACCGTGATGCCGCGGCGCTCGAGCTCCTCGTGCGCGTGTCCATAGGCGACGTAGAGCTCGCTGATCGGCGTGCCGCCGAGCCCGTTGATCATGAGCGCGACCCGGTCGCCCTGCTCGTACGGCAGGTCGGCCACGACCGGTTCGAGCAGGATGTCGACGAGCTCGTCCGAGGGCACGATCTTGGCGCGCCTGCGGCCGGGCTCGCCGTGGATGCCCACGCCGATCTCGATCTCGTCGTCGCCGAGCTCGAACAGGGGCGAGCCCTTCGCGGGCGGGGTGCACGCGGTCAGCGCGAGTCCCATCGTGCGCGTCACCGAGTTCACCTTCTCGCCGATGCGGATGAGCTCGTCGAGGTCCGCGCCGGCCTCCGCGGCCGCGCCGACGGCCTTGATCACGAAGAAGTTGCCCGCCACGCCGCGGCGGCCGACGGTGTACGTCGAGTCCTGCACGGCGACGTCGTCGTCGATGAACAGCGTCCTGACCTTCACGCCGTCGGCCTCGCTCATCTCCTGCGCCATGTCGAACGCCATGCGGTCGCCCGTGTAGTTGTTCACGAGCAGCAGCACACCTTTGGGCGAGTTCAGGAGCTTCGTCGACTCGTACACATAGTCCATGGGCGGCGCTGAGAACACGTCGCCCGGACACGCGCCATCGAGCATCCCCTTGCCGACCGCCATGACGTGCGCGGGCTCGTGACCCGATCCCGAGCCCTGGATGATCGAGACCTTGTCGTCGCGCGGGGCATCCGATCGCATGATGAGGTTGTACGCGGGAACGTAGGTGAGCGTGTCCGGGTTCGCGAGCGCGAGTCCCTTGAGCATCTCGGGCACGAACTGCTGCGGGTCGTTGACGAACTTCTTCATGTGACTGTCCTCCACTGGTCTCAGGCGTTCGGGTTCCTGGCAGGCCATTCCGCGGCGATCGCCTCGGCGATCACGGCGATCGCGACCGCGCCGGCATCGGGCGACCCGATGCTGCGCTCGCCCGTGTACGCGGCGCGGCCTCGTCTGGCGATCATGGGCGTCGTCGCGTCGGCCGCACGTCGTGCGGCCTCGGCCGCCGCGACGAGCACGGCGCCGGACTCCTCCTCGGCGGCCAGGGCCGCCTCGATCGCGTCGGTCATCGGGGCGAGCGCGTCGAGCAGCGTCTTGTCGCCGAGCTCCGCGTTGCCGCGCGCCTTGATGCCCTCGATCGACGCCCGGAGCATCGCGACCGCGTCGGCGCCGGAGAGGTCGGTCCTGCCCTTCGCGACCGAGGCCGCCCTGAGGAACGCCGTCCCCCAGATGGGGCCCGACGTGCCGCCGATCCGGCTGCTGATCGCGATGCCGATCTTCTGCAGGAACGTGCCGATGTCGGTGCGGTCGTAGCCGTCCCAGTCCTTCAGCACGATCTCGAACCCGCGCGCGAGCGAGTAGCCGAAGTCGCCGTCGCCCACGACCGAGTCCAGGTCGCCGAAGTACTTCTCGTTGTCCACCGCGGTCTGCGCGATGGTCCGGACGACGAACTCGGTGTCGTCGACGCTCGTCATGGGTGCTCCTTGCCGGGCTGTGGGCGCTCGCGCGCGAGGATCCGTTCGAGGTCGGCGAGGCCCAGCTCGGGCCCAGGGACGAGGTCGAGCGGATCGGCGATGACCTCGGCGATCTCGGTGTCGTCGCCGAGCGACGACACCACGAGCGATGCGCCCGTGAAATCCTCGTCGCGCGTGTAGCTGCTGACGGTCACGAGCGTCCGGAGCCCGGCCGCGACGGCCGCCTCGACGCCGTTGCCGCTGTCCTCGATCACCACGGTCGTGTCGGGATCGGCGCCGAGCTCGTGAAGCGCGAGCAGGTAGATGTCGGGGGCGGGCTTCTTGCGCGGCACGATGTCGCCCGCGAACACCCGGAACCTGGCCGCGAGCTCGCGGCCGACCGCGTGTTCGAGCACGGCTTTCACGGATGCCTCGGCCGAGGTCGAGGCGACGGCGAGGCGCCACCCCGCGGCATCCGCCTGGCCCGCGAGACGTGCGATGCCGGGCCGCGCCGGGAGCGCGCCCGATTCGACCAGCTCGGTGTAGACGGCCGTCTTGCGGCGGTGCCACTGCGCGAGGACGTCGCGCTGACCGTCCTCGTCGGCCGGCAGGCCGTTCGCGGCGACGAACTCGGGCGTCAGCAGACTCGCCATACGCTCCTTGCCGCCGCCGATGCGGAGCTTCACCGCGTATTCGTCGTCGCTCCAGTGCACCGGCAGGCCGAACTCGGCGAACGTCTCGTTGAACGCGGGCAGGTGCCCCGTGCGCTCGGTGTCGGCGAGCACGCCGTCGCAGTCGAAGATGAGGGTCGGCATGATCACCAGGCCTTGCCCGCGCTGCCGAACGTTCCGGCCAGCGCCGTGGTCAGCGCGACGATGTGCGAACGCACATCGGCGAACAGCGACGGCGGATCCCACTTGTCCGCGGCCTCGGCGCCCTTGAGGAAGGCGAGGCTCGACCGCATGAACTCGATCTTCAGCGCGGTCGAGATGTTGACCTTGGCGCAGCCGCGCGAGATCAGGTCGTGGAACTGCGCGTCGGTCATGCCGCTGCCGCCGTGCAGGGCGATCGGCGTGCCGGTCGCCTCGACGAGCGCCGTCACCCGCTCGAAGTCGAGGTCGGGCGATGACGAGTAGACGCCGTGCGCGTTGCCGATCGAGGGTGCGAAGACGTCGACGCCGGTCTCCCGGATGAACGTGATCGCGGTGTCGAGACTCTGCCGCCGGGTCTCGGTGTCGCTGCCGATGCCGTCCTCGACGCCTCTGATCGTCTCGATCTCGCCCTCGACGTGTGCGCCGTGCCGGCGGGCCTCGGCGACGACCTCGATCGTCTGCCGCTGATTCTCCTCGACCGGGAGCGTCGACGCGTCGAACAGCACCGAGTTCCAGCCGCGCTCGAGACAGTCGGTGATGACCTGCCGCTCGGGGCAATGATCGAGGTGGAGGGTCACCGGCACGTCGATGCCGGCGGTCATCGACTCCCACATGCCGAACAGCACGTTCAAGCCGATGGACTTCACGGTCTTGACCGAGGTCTGCACGATCACGGGCGAACGGGCCTCGACCGCGCCCGCGAGCACCGCCTCGAGCGTGAGATCGTTCACGATGTTGATGGCGGGAACCCCGTACCGGCCCTCGAAGGCCCGGTCCACGATCTCGCGCAGTGAGACGACAGCCATGCGAACGCCCTCCTCGCCGTCGGGCTCAGGCTACGAGCGGGGCGCCGCCGCCGACAGGCGTGGTTTCCCCCACGCGGGATGGGGAGTTCCACGCCGGTGCGGTCAGTGCTGGTGCGCGTGCGACGCGGACCGGCTCGCGAGCATGGTGCGGTTCGCCGCGCCGGTCTTCCGCAGGATGGCGCCCACGTGCTTCTCGACGGTCCGCACCGAGATCCGCAGGTCGGCCGCGATGCGCTTGTCGGGCATGCCGCGTTCGACGAGCGCGCGGACCTGTTGCTCGCGAGGAGTCAGATGGTCGGCGTGCAGCTCGTCGGGGCCGTGCGCCGCCGCGAGCCGGCTGAGGACCTCGGCCGACATGAGGGACTCGCCGCGGGCCGCGGCGAGCACGGCGCGTGCGAGCTCACCGGGATCGGCTCCGTACTCGACGAACGCCACGGCGCCGATACGCGCCGCGCCGCGCACGCGCTCGTCGTCGAGGTCGTGGATGAGGAGCACGACGGCGGCGCGCGCGTCGGCGGCTCGCAGATACGACGTGAGCTGCAGTCCGTCGATGTGCGGCAGGTCGAGGTGGGCGAGCACGACGTGCGGGCGCAGGAGCGTGTACGCCTCGAGCGCCTGCGCCGCGTCACCGGCCTCGCCGACGACCTGGACACCGGGTTCGAGGCTGCCGAGCAGTCGCACGAGGCCGGCCCGGACGAGCGGGCTCTCGTGGACGACGAGCACGCGCCAGCGCAGGCGGGTCGCGATCGCCGCGGTCGCTGGCGGGAGGTGGAGCGCCGCTGCCTGCCCGAGGCCGAGCACCTCGCGCACGACCCGTTCGCGTTCGGCGAGCACGGCCGCCTCGCGCTCGCGGCGATTGACGAGCGCGTGCAACCGGGCGTTCGTGATGGCGATCGCGGCGTGTGTAGCGAACAACTCCACCAGCGTGACATCCGCCTCGGTGAACCGGCGACCGGGTTCGCGGCTGAACACGACGCAGCTGCCGATGATGGCCTCGCCCCAGCGGATGGGGACGCCGATCACGCCGTGCAGCGACGCGCGGTCGCGCGCGGCGATGTGTCCGCCGCTGACGTCGGCGTACTCGTCGAAGACCACCGAGCCCCGCGCACGCACGATCGCGCCGGTCACACCCTCATCGAGGGGGAACGTCTGCCCTGAGAGGCAGCCGACACCGAGGTCGACCTCCTTGCGGTACGTCCCGGCCACCTCGTCGACCGTGCAGATCGAGCCGCTGTCGCAGCCCAGGAGCTCCATGGTGTGCCTGAGGATGCGCTCGAGCAGCGGCTCGAGCGCGAACTGGCCGGCGAGGTCGGTCGCGAGCGCGGCGAGCGCCTCGAAGCGTGCGTCGTCGCCGGGGGACGGACGGGTACGTTCCAGGTGGGCCATTGCGACGATCCTCATCGATGGTCGGCACGGCGATTCGCCTGATCACATCATGCGCCACCGAGCGGCGCGCGCACCACCGAAGAGTGCGGAAGGAGGGACTTGAACCCTCACGCCCGAAGGCACAGGAACCTAAATCCTGCGTGTCTGCCGATTTCACCACTCCCGCGAGTGCCCGCCCAGTCTAGGCGGCGCGGCGCCACGCGACAGGCGGCAGCCCGACACGGTCGGCGCGGTCGGGCGCCCATTGTGGATAACTTCGGGGCGAGGCATCCGCTTCTCGGCATCATGGGGCGCATGTCCGATCCGGTCCGCAGCATCGCCGAGCAGGTGCGCACCCGCGTGCTGCGCGAGGGCGTCGACCTCGGCGGTGACGAGGCGCTCGCGGCGGACTACGCGCGTGACGAGGTGCGCCGGTACAACGAGCTCGCGCTCGGCGGCCGGCACGACGCGTTGGGCGACGAGGTCGCGGCCGAGCGCGAGGTCGTCGCGGAGCTCGCGGGCTACGGCGCACTCCAGCCGTTCTTCGACGACCCGAACGTCGAAGAGCTCTGGATCAACGGTCCCCGGCGCGTATTCGTCGCGCGCGAGGGCGTGCCCGAGCTCACGAACGTCATGCTCTCCGAGCACGAGGTGCGCGAGCTGGTCGAGCGGATGCTGCAGCACTCCGGCCGGCGGGTGGATCTCTCGTCGCCGTTCGTGGACGCGTCGCTGCCCGACGGCTCCCGCCTGCACGTCGCCATCCCCGACGTGACCAGGGAATGGGCCGTCAACGTGCGGAAGTTCCAGCAGCGCATCCGCACCCTGTCCCAACTCGTCGAACGCGAGGCGCTCAGCCGTGAGGCCGCCGAGTTCCTGCGCATGTGCGTGCTGGCCGGCGCCAACGTGCTCGTCTCCGGCGCGACGCACACCGGCAAGACCACCATGCTCAACGCGCTCATGTCGTCGATCAGGAGCCACGAGCGCGTGATCACCGTCGAGGAGACGTTCGAGCTCGACCTCGACGTGCGCGACCTCGTCGCCATGCAGTGCCGCCAGCCGAGCCTGGAGGGCACCGGAGAGATCACGCTCCGCCGGCTCATCAAGGAGGCGCTGCGCATGCGGCCCGACCGTCTGCTCGTGGGCGAGGTGCGTGAGGCCGAGAGCCTCGACCTGCTCATCGCGCTGAACTCCGGCCTGCCCGGCATGTGCACCATCCACGCCAACACGGCCGCCGACGCGCTCGCCAAGCTGTGCACGCTCCCGCTGCTCGCGGGCCGCAACATCGATGCCGCGTTCGTCGTCCCGACCGTCGCGAGCTGCATCGACGTCGTCGTCCATCTCGCGATCGACCGGCACGGGGTGCGCCGGGTCGAGGAGATCGCGGTGACCACGGGCAAGGTCGACGACGGCACGGTCGTGGCGGGCACAGTGTTCATGCGCCGGGGGCGCCGGCTCCGCGCGACGGGTGCGAGGCCCGAGCGGCTCAGCAAGCTCCGATTGGCCGGGTTCGACCCGGAGATCGTGCTGGCCCGTTCGTGAGCCTCATCCTCGGTGCCGCGCTGGGCCTCGGACTGCTGCTCACGGTCTCGCCCCTCGTCTGGCCGGCCTCACGCGCCGCGCCCCGTCGGCATCGGCTGCGCGTCCGATGGGAGGCGATGCGCGACGAGTTGCGACTCGCGGGGCTCGGGTCGGTTCCGGTCGTCGTGGTCGGCACCGTCGCCATCATCTTCGGTGCGGTCTCCGCCGCGATCGTGCACGCGGTGCTCGGCCTGTCCGCGCTCACGTTCGTCGGGGGCATCCTGGGCCTCGCGATCGTGCCGGCCGCGGTGCACGTGCGAGCACGAGCGCGTCGCGCGGCGAACCGCGCCGTCTGGCCCGAGGTCGTCGACCATCTCGTCGCCGGGGTGCGTGCCGGCATGTCGCTGCCCGACGCGATCGGCTCGCTCGCGACACTCGGGCCTGCGGCGACGCGCGCACCGTTCGCGGCGTTCGACGAGGAGTACCGGCGCAGCGGGGTGTTCGCGCCCGCCCTCGACGCGCTCAAGTCGCGGCTCGCCGACCCGGTCGCCGATCGCATCCTCGAGACGCTGCGCATGGCGCGCGAGGTGGGCGGCACCGAGATCGTCCACGTGCTGCGGAACCTGTCGACGTATCTGCGGGAGGATGCGGCGGTGCGGGCCGAGGTCCGTGCCCGCCAGTCGTGGACCAGGAACGCCGCGAAGCTCGGCGTCGCCGCGCCCTGGATCCTGCTCGTGCTGCTCGCGACGAAGCCGGAGACGTTGCAGGCGTACGAGACTCCCGCCGGCTCGGCCCTGCTGCTCGTCGGACTCGTGGTGAGTGTCATCGCCTACCGGGCCATGATCGCGCTCGGTCGCATCCCGGGGGAGCGGCGGTGGTTCCAGTGATGCGGCGGTGGTCCCGGTGAACAGCGCGGCCGCGCTCGCGATCGTCGCGGGTGCCGCACTCGGGCTCGGACTCTGGTTGGTCGTCGCGTCGGTCCCGCGATTCGGGCGGCCTCGGCTGATGCAGCGCGTCGCGCCCTACCTGGCGGATGTCTCGGACGTGGCCCGCGAGAGTCTCATCCGCCGCACGACCGACCCCGCGCCCGTGCTCGGGGTCGTCGCCGTTCCGCTCGTGCGGGGTGCACGCGGGCTGCTCGCTCAGCTGCTCGGCGGCGACGAGCTCGTGCGCCGGCGGTTGCGGCAGGCCGGGTCCGCCGCGGACGCGGACCGCTTCCGCGGCGAGCAGCTCGCGTGGGCGGCCGGCGCCTTCTGCGTGGCCTCCGCGGTCGTGCTCATGGCACCGTCCGCGCAGACCCTCCCCGCGCTCGCGCGCGTCATGGTGCCGTTCATCGCGGCCGCGTTCGGCGCCGCGTTCCGCGACTGGCTGCTGCAGCGTGCCGTCAGTCGGCGCCTCGCACGGATCAGCTCCGAACTGCCGACCGTGCTCGAGCTCCTGACCCTGAGCCTGACCGCGGGCGAGAACATCCTCGACGCGATCCGGCGGATCGCCCGCGCCGGCAACGGCGAGCTCTCCCGCGAGCTCGGCGACGTGGTGGCCGCGGTCGGCGCCGGTGTCCCTCTCCCGGTGGCGCTGCGTTCGCTCCGCGACGACCTGGGGCATCCGGCCCTCTCGCGCGCGCTCGACCAGGTCCTCGGCGCGCTCGAGCGGGGCGCGCCGCTCGCCTCGGTGCTGGCCGCGCAGGCCGGCGATGCACGGGCCGAGGCCAAGCGCACGGTCATCGAGCTCGCCGGGCGCAAAGAGATCGCGATGCTGCTTGCTACTCGTTTGGTTTCCGCTCTGCGCTTCGAAGAGTCTCGGGTCGATGCTGCCTGAAATCTTGATGGTCTCGGGAGCGCCGTTGCGTACGGCGTCGATGTAGACGCGAACGTCGAGAAGCTCGATGATGTCGCGTCGTTGGGCAGGAGGCATGTCCGCGAGCCTTCCCTTGGCCCTCTCGGCAAGTCGCGCCAGGTCGGTGAGCCTCTGGGCGCTCTCCTGCCGTTGAGCCTTCACGGAGGTCATCGCGGCGAGTCGCTCACGCAGGTCGGCCAGCTCGCCCTTGAAGCGTTCAACGCGGGCGTGGTGGTCAGCAGGGTCGTCGGCCAGGTACATGTCGTCCATAGCGCGAGACAGCGCACGCTCGATCTTCGCGGCCTGGCGTTCAAGCGCTGCGATCATCGAGCTGTCGTCCGTGAGGTCGGAGTCGTCGGGAAGCTCAAGCCACTTCTTCGCCATCGCTTCAAGTCGGGCAGGGTCGCCGAGCAGCGCGGCGATCTCACTCCAGACGGGACCATCGATCAGCTCCGCGCGGACCTCGCTGCACGTGCACTTCTCTTGACGTCACCAGCCAGGCCGCGGCGTTTGGTACCGTCGCGATCCTCGGCGCCTCGACCGCTTCCGACGGGCGGCTGACGATTCAAACGTCCTCGGCTGGCATTCCCAATATGTCGCTACGGGCCGACACGGTGGGTGGGTCCTCGAATCTCACTCTGGGCAGGGTAGGCGCTCGTGAGAACGGCAGGCATCTTCTGTCGTGGCGGGCTCCGGACGGCATGAGGAACGTATACGGCCGCTTGGACGGCGGTGAGCTCTCGATCGCCACCCTCAACCCAGGCGGAGGCATCCCTCAGGGCCGCGTCTCCACATCTGGGACGGTCGCGGGAGCGATGCCTCTGTGGAGCTTCGGCTACCACCGAGAGATCGACGACACGACCGACCGTGCGATTCACCGCTGGGTCGCGAACGCCTACGGCGTCCCGCTCGCCGCATGACAGACAGAAGCGCCCCCTCTCACCTTCGGGTGGGAGGGGGCGCTTTCGTCGTCACGCGCGGACGAGGGCTGTGAGCAGTGCTTCGACTCGGCCACGGATATCGTCGCGGATAACTCGAACGGCTGCGAGATCCTTGCCGGCGGGATCGTCCAACTCCCAGTCTTCGTAGCGCTTGCCAGGGAACACTGGACACGCGTCACCGCAGCCCATGGTGATTACTGCATCGGACTCGCGCACGGCGTCAACGGTCAGCACCTTCGGCTGCTCAGCGGTGAGGTCGATGCCGACCTCCCGCATCGCGTCGATGGCGACGGGATTGATCTGGCCTGCGGGCTCCGATCCCGCCGAGAGGACTTCGACGCGGCCCTCTGCGAGCTCACGCATGTAGGCAGCTGCCATCTGAGAGCGTCCTGCGTTGTGGACGCAAACGAACAGCACGGTGGGAGTTTGCATAGTGGTCCTCCAGGGGCGGGCTGGTCGCCGCCTTCCGGCGGCGACCAGCTGATGATCAGCAGCAGCCGGGTCCGCAGTACTCCTCGGAGCCGGGCGGGCAGATCGTCGGGTCACAACATTCGTTCATGACGTTACCTCCTCCATCGACCAACGTCGATGAATGGAGTATGAACGCATGCATCGATGATTGTCAATGTATGCCAAACTTGCCGCATGCCGACCGTTGAGCTCATCCCGATTCGCGACCTGCAGGCGTGCTGTTCGCCGATCACTCGCGCGGCGATCAGTGAGGACAATGCGCTGTCCCTCGCGCACGCCCTAAAGGCTGTGGCTGACCCAGCGCGCCTTCGACTGCTGTCAATGGTTGCCGCTCATGCCGACGAAGAAGCGTGCGTATGCGACCTCACGGAACCGCTGGGACTGTCGCAGTCGACCGTGTCGCATCACCTCAAGATCCTTGTGGATGCCGGCCTGCTCAGTCGCTCGAAGCGTGGCACCTGGGCGTACTACCGTCTGGTGCCCGGAAGCCTCGACTCGATCGCCTCACTTCTCGTCACCGTCTGAATCAGCCGGGTCGGGAATCGCCGCAACCAGTCGTCCGCCGTTCTCGCCGGCGGCTCTCCGGCCTGACTAGCGCGTGGCGGGTAGCTCGCCGGTAAATGGTCCTAGGCTTCCTGGCTCACCCGAGGCGCATGGCTCGTCGAGGGCCTGCGGGCCAGATGTCGTAGAACGCCGCCGGGTGGATGTGACTCGGGGGGCTGGGTCACGATCACCCTTTTCACCGTTGAGCGAGAGGGGCTTTGTCGTGCGGCTAGGCAGTGAGAGCGGCGCAAATCTGGTCTCGGCCGAGGCGTCCTCGGCGTCCGCAACTACAGGGCCGCGGTGCCCGGGGCTGGGGTGGGGCGTTACTCTTCGCCCGAGCCGTGTTGCCGGTTCCAGATGCGGCCCGTGGCCTGTTGCCATCGCCCTATCCGGCCTTCGTGCTCTCGGTCTGCCTGGTCTGCTTCGGCGCGGTTGCCAGCCTCTTCGGCGCGGTTGCCAGCCTCTTCGGCGCGTGATGACGTCTCGGCTGTCGGGTCGGCGCCATGCCAGTGCTCGTGTCGCGCGGATTCCCAACCCCGATCGTCGTCGCGGGTGTGCTTGTCGTCCATGTTCGGGAGCCTAGCTGCGCAGGATGTGGGTGTTCCCAGGTCAGGCGATGTCAACCGCGCGCGTCGCGGCGTCGTTCCCGTGGGCGCCGCCGCTCACGATCCTGGTCACATGTCGAGTTCGAAGTCCCAGGTGAGGTCCAGGGAGCTGAGAGGTCTCGATGCGGCGTCTGCGCCATCGGCCCCTTCGTCGTCTCGTTCGTAGATATCGATTCGCATTCGGGTGGCCTCGCCGACGAACACGCTCGTGGTGTGTCCCGGCTGGTACGGGAGGTCGACGAAGCCTCCGCCTTCATGAGCCACCTCGGTGATCTTCGCCTTGAGTGCTTCGACGTCCGAGTCTTGCGGCAGGTGATGGTCTCGGCCATCGACGGTGAGCGTGGAGAACAGCATGGAAGCCAAGTGTCCATGTGCAAACCCGCGAGCGAAAGGCGGTTGACTTCGGAACTCCACGGGTTGCCCCTTTCGAGGATGGGCCGGCAACGCGGGTCGTCGAGGTCGGTCTCGTCGGCCACAGTCTCACCACGTCGAGCGATGCAACCTCACAGCCACACCGGTGGGAGCTGGGAGCGCCCACATGTTGCGGACCTACGATCCGGAAATGAGTACAGATCAGAACAACGATGCACCGGCAGGCCCCTTCGAACGGGGAAGCGACTCATTTGAGCCGTTCGCCGTAAGCCAGATTCTCCTGAACGACCTACCGTCCGTGTTGGGCACGATCGACGCGCCCGAGCGGTACACTGTTACAGCGGTCTTCACTCGCCGCCCTCTGCCGCTGGAACTCGAACTCCTCGCCAGCCCCGCGACGCAAGCGTTGCTCTCCGACGCAGGCTACCCCTCGGTAGGGCTCACGACCGCGGACCGCCGCCTTTTCATCACGAACACGAACTTGAGCGAGCTTCGGCAAGGGCTCGCTCTCGTCATCGGGCGCATCCTTGACGGGATCGGGGCGCGCGCAGCTGAGACTCGTCGCTCGCAAGCTCGCGAGGCGGCCGAGCTTGCGAAGCGTGCCGCTGAGCGGGTCGAGCGTGTCGTCGCCGAAGCATCACAGATCGATTTCTCGCCCCACAATCCACACTACAACTGAGCTCGTAGGGTCGCCGGGCGCGGTGCTGCACGCAACATCGAAAAAGTCAAGGCGCAAGTAGTTCCCTCCCGGCCGCCGTACGCTCCGAGCTATGTGGACGCTGATTATCGTTCTGCTCGTCGGTTGGGCGATCCTAACGGTCGTCGGGTTCGTCTTCGAGGGTCTTCTGTGGCTCGCCGTGATCGGCCTCATCCTGTTCATCGGCACCCTGATTATCGGCATCATTCGCCAGCGCGTACGGACACCTCCCGCGTAATCGCGTCGGGCGATCCTCACGCGACACCCGCCAGAGATTGGGCATCATGAACTCCGACATCGTCCCTGCGCGCCAGGTGAGCGACCGCCCGCGGGACCATGTGCAGGCTTCCGCCTTCACCGATCTCGCTCGCCTCGTCAAGGACGCCGGACTGATGCGACGCCGGTACGGCTACTACTGGACGAAACTCATCGGCGTTCCGATCATCCTGGCCGCTTCCATTGTGCTCTTCATCTGGATCGGGGACACCTGGTGGCAGATGTTCACCGCGGTAGGCTTCGCGGTCCTGTTCACGCAGATCGCGTTCCTCGGCCACGACGCCGCTCACCGGCAGATCTTCCGGTCAGGCAAGTGGAACGATTGGACCAGCCTCGTTCTCGGTGGGTTCGTCGGGATGAGCTATGGCTGGTGGCAGCACAAGCACACCCGTCATCACGCCAATCCGAACCAGATCGGCGTCGATCCCGACCTCGACCTCCCGGTGATCGCGTTCACGCCCCAACAGGCTGCCCGCGAACGTGCAGCCGTCCTCCGCTGGCTCATCAGCCACCAGGGAGCCTTCTTCTTCCCAATCTTGCTGCTCGAGGGTCTCTCGTTACATGCCTCGAGCGTGCGGCGGGCGCTGTCCCGGGACCCCCTGCCGCACCGCCACGTCGAGATCATGTTCCTCGCCGTGCGCATCATCGGCTTCCTGGTGCTGGTGATCTCGGTGTTGTCACCCGCCAAGGCCGCGGTGTTCTTGGCGATCCAGCTCGGCCTGTTCGGCTTCTACATGGGGATGTCCTTCGCACCGAACCACAAGGGCATGCCCCAAGTACCGAAGGGACAGAAGCTCGACTTCCTCAGCCGGCAAGTACTCATGAGCCGGAACATCCGCGGCGGACGAGCGCTCGACATCGCGATGGGAGGGCTCAACTACCAGATCGAGCATCACCTGTTTCCGTCGATGCCTCGTCCTCACCTCCGACGGGCGGCGGCGATCATCGAGGCGTACTGCCGCGAACGCGAGGTCACCTACACCCGGACCACGCTCTTGCAGTCGTACGGGATCGTCTTCCGGTACATAAACCGAGTCGGCCTCGGTGAGCGCGACCCCTTCGAATGCCCCCTCCTCGTTCAGCGCGCGACGATCTAAGAATCCAAACAGCTCGACGACGCGGATAACGGCGATCTTCCGGGAGCGGTCGAACTGCAGCCACGTGTCGCGTTGGACCTGTCGAAGTTTCGGCTGCCAGTACCGCACAGCCTGAGAGTACGGCGCGCCTACGACGCCGGCGGGAGCCAATCGGGGTCAGGGTCGCGAAGAGACGGATCAGCGGGGATGTAGGCGCGGTAGGTGGTGTGCGGACCGGTCGGCGCCATATCGCCCTTACCGATCGGGCGAACGGTGTGGTCTTTCAGGTAAACCCAGTCGAGTTCTCGTTCGTGAAGCGACTCGGTAGCCTCCACGACTTCGACGACCCCGCGCCAATCGCGAGAGTGCAACACCACTTTAACCATGCTCTGATCGTATGTCGGCGGGCCTGACGCACGCTGACTGGGCGGGATAAGGCGGAGGCATTCAGTCGAAGTCAGCGAAGGCGCCAGCCTCATCTGCCCTGTTGCGGCACGTCGCGTTCGCCCTCTTCCCGGGCTACGCGGTCCTCCAGGCGGGGCTCTGACCCGACACGACCACACGCCATGACCGAAGGGATGCCTCATGAGACGACTGCTGGAGCGGCGACGCGACGAGCGCGGCGACGTGCCGGGCTGGGTGCTGATCACGCTGATGACCGCGGGGCTCATGATCACGATCTGGGTGCTCGCGGGGCCGGCGCTCACCCAGGTGTTCGAAGAGGCGATGGACAACGTGCTCAACCAGTCGTCGACGCCGTAGCGACGCGGCCGGAGCTCCGCGATGAGCGCGGCTCCGCGGTCGCCGAGTTCTCGCTCGTCGCCGTGCTGCTCGTGGCCCTCCTCCTCGCGGTCCTGCAGCTCGCGTTCGCGCTGCACGTGCGGAACACGCTGGCCGACGCGGCCGCCGAGGGCGCCAGGTACCGAGCGCTCGTCGGCGTGACCGACGCCGACGGGGTTCAGCGGACGAGAACGCTCATCGCGACCGCGCTCGGCGAAGCGTACGCGCGCGACGTCGCCCTCACGAGGTCCGGGTCAGGTGGCGACGAGGTCATCGAGGTGACCGTGCGCGCGCCGCTTCCGGCTCTCGGCCTGCTCGGCCCCGCGAACGCCATGGAGGTGACGGGGCGTGCGACCGTCGAACCGTTGGACTGATCGCGTCCGCGACCTGGGCGACGAACGTGGTGCGGCCGCGCTGGAGTTCCTGACGGCCGGGATCGTGCTGTTGGTCCCGCTGGTCTACGTCGTCCTTGCACTCGCTGCGGTGCAGGCCGGCACGTTCGCCATCGAAGGGGCCGCACGACACGCGGCCCGGGTCGCGGTGCTGGCCGCCGACGACGGCGCCGCGCGAGCGGCGGTCGAGCGCACCGCACGGACCGTGCTCGAGGACGCAGGCCTGGACGCCGGCGCCGCCTCGGTCGAGCTCTCGTGCGAACCCGAGGACGCGTGCGCGTCCGCCGGCGCCCGCATACGGGTGCAGGTCGCGGCGCTGGTCACCCTCCCGCTCGTGCCCGATCTGTTCGGTCTCGGTCTCGGCACCGTTCGTGTCGATGGCGTCGCGACGCAGACCGTTTCGAAGTACGCGGGGGCGGGTCGATGAGTGAGTGGCAGGCGTGCGGTCGGGCACGCGTCGCATGGCGGACACGGCTCGGCGACGAGACCGGTTCCACGCTGCCGCTGATCGTCGGGTTCGCCGCGCTCGCCGCCGCGCTCATCCTCGTGATCACCGCGGCCTCGTCGCTCTACCTCGAACGCAAGCGGCTCCTCACGGTCGCCGACGGCGCCGCGCTCGCCGCGGCCGAGGCGTGGTCGTTCGAGGCGACGGCCGGGGCGACGGCCGGCGGGACGAGGGAAGCGGCGGCGGCCGACGGCGAGGCCGCACCCGAGGTCACCTTCGACGCGGCCGAGCTCGAACGCGCGGTCTCCGACTACCTCGACGCGGCCGACGCCGCGGCGCAGTTCCACGAGCTCCGGCTCATCAGCGTGGAGAGCGCGGACGGGCGCGGCGTCGCGGTCGCCCTCGCCGCAAGCTGGCGCTGGCTGGGCGACGGCGGTCTCATCCCGGTCGCGGTGCCGCTCGAGGTCGTCGGCACCGCGCGCTCCATCATCCGCTGACCCGAGCCAGCATCACGAAGCCGCGCGCACGGTCGGCACCGGCGAGCCGGCTCCGACCTCCAGGAGGTGCTGGCGTCGCGCTCGCTCCACGACCGGATCGGGGATCGGCACGGCATCGAGGAGCGAACGCGTGTACGGATCCTTCGGGCGCTCGAAGATCTCCTCGCGCGTACCGGATTCGACCGCGACTCCGTGGTGCATGACGACGACCCGCTCGCAGAGATGACGAACGACCGCGAGATCGTGCGCGATGAAGAGCAGGGAGAGCCCGAGATCGCGTTGAAGGTCCTTCAACAGGTTGAGCACCTGCGCCTGTACCGAGACGTCGAGCGAGGAGACGGGCTCATCGCAGATGAGGAGCTGGGGACCCACCGCCATCGCGCGCGCGATGGCGATGCGCTGACGCTGGCCGCCCGAGAACGAGCGTGGATAGCGCTTGAGGTCGACCGCACCGAGTCCCACCTGTTCGAGGATCTCCACGACCCGTGCCCGGCGACGCGAGGCGTTCCGCTCGATCCCATGCACCAGCAAGCCTTCGCCCACGAGCTCTTCGACGGTCATTCTCGGGCTGAGCGAGGCGAACGGATCCTGGAAGACCATCTGGACGTCGCGGCGGATCCTGCGCTTGGTGGCCGACGATGCCCCGACGATCTCCGTGCCGTTCAACGTGACGCTTCCCCGGTCGGGATCGATCAGCCCGGCCACGCACCGCGCCAGGGTCGACTTGCCGGAGCCGGACTCGCCGACGACGCCGAGGGTGGCACCCGCGTCGAGGTCGAAGCTCACCGCGTCGACGGCCCGCCGTTCGCTTCCCGGGAACTGTTTGGTGACGTCCGTCACGCGCAAGAGCGTCATGCGACCTCCTCGTTGAAATCGTCCACCGACAGCAGGCGGCGGTCCGGATCGCCGTCGATCCGCGGCACGGCGCCGAGCAGCCCGCGCGTGTAGGGATGGCTCGGGCGGGCGAAGAGCTCGTCGACGCGGTTCCGCTCGACGACCGAGCCGTGGCGCATCACGACGACCTCCTCGGCGAATCCCGCCACGATCCCGAGGTCGTGAGTGATGAGGAGGATGCTCATGCCGCGCTCGTCGGCGAGGCTCCGCAGGAGCTCGAGCACCTGGGTCTGCACCCGGACGTCGAGCGCCGTCGTGGGCTCGTCGGCGATGAGGAGTTCGGGCTCCGCGATCACCGCGATCGCGATCACGACGCGCTGCCGCATCCCGCCCGAGAACTCGTGCGGGTAGTCGTCGAATCGGCGGGCCGCGTCGCGCACCCCGAGACGTTCGAGCAGTTCGATCCCCCGCTCGCGGGCCTCGCGTTTCGGCACGCCGCGGATGACGAGCGGTTGCATGATCTGCCAGCCGATGCGCATGACCGGGTTGAGCGAGGTCAGGGGGTCCTGGAACACCAGACCCACTTTCGAGCCGCGAACGGATCGGAGCGTCCGGTGGCCTGCGCCGATGAGCTCCTCTCCGTCGAGCGCGATGCTTCCCGAGTATCCGGCGTCCTGGTCGAGCTGGAGGATCGACCGCGCGGTCACCGATTTCCCGGATCCCGACTCGCCGACCAGGGCGACGCGTGCGCCGCGCTCGACGCGGAGGTCGATGCCGTGCACGACCTCCGCCCGGCCTTCGGCCGTCGGATAGGTCACCCTGAGGTCCGTGATCTCGAGCATCGCCCGATCGACACCGCTCATCGCGCCGCCCCTTCTCGTAGCGTCGGGTCGCGCTTGACCCGGATCCAGTCTCCGGCGAGGTTGAACGAGATGGCCGTGATGGCGATCGCGAGCCCGGGGAAGAGGAGGGACCACCAGCCGTTCGTCACGTTCCCCGCGGCCGCGGCGATCATCGCACCCCACTCCGGCGACGGAACCTGCGCGCCGACGCCGATGAAGGACAATCCCGAGATGACGAGCATGACGGCCGCGACGTCGAGCGTGACCTGCACGTACATGGCATCGAGCGAGTTGGGCAGGATGTGCTTGCGGACGAGGCGCCAGCGGCTCGCGCCGAGCGCGGTCGCCGCCTCGACGTACTCGGCGTGCTTGACCTCGCGTACGACCGAGCGGACGAGTCGCGCGTAGCCCGGCCACCAGGTGGCCGCGACCGCGATGACCGCCGACTCGAGCCCGGGGCCGAGCGCGACGGCGAACCCGAGCGCGAGGATGATCGACGGCAGCGCGAGCCCGATGTCGGTGATGCGCATGAGCACCTCATCGACCACGCGGTTGCCGAGGGCGGCGATCGAGCCGACCGTGATCCCGATGACGAGCGTGATGACGAGCACGACGCCGGTTGCCGAGAGCGTGATCTGCGCGCCCGCGAGCACGCGGCTGAGCACGTCGCGCCCGTTCAGGTCGGTGCCGAACCAGTGCGCCGCGCTCGGCGGCTCGAGGGCGGCGGCGAGGTCGACCTTGTACGGGTCGTACGGCGCGATGAACGGGCCGATGATCGCGATGACGATGATCACGCCGATCACCCCGAGGGCGATCCGGTCGACGATGGGCGTTGGACGTCGTTTGGTCTTCTGGACCGCGATGGCGACGGTGTTCGTCATTGGACGCCCCTGTTCATCTCGGGCTGCGGGATGCGGGCGGCGAGCACGGCCGCGCCCGGGGCCTTCCGGGTGAAGGTGCCGTCACGGAGCCGGGGATTGATGCCGAGCTGCACGACGTCGACGATGAGGTTCGTCACCACGAACACCACGCCGATCACGACGATCGAGCCGATGACGGCGTAGAGGTCGTTCTGCAGCACGGCGTTGACCATGTACGCGCCGATGCCCTTCCGGTTGAACGTCGATTCGACGAGCACGCATGCGCCCAGCATCCAGCCGAGCTGCATGCCGAGGATCGTGCTCATCGGGATGAGCGCGTTCCGCAAGCCGTGCCGGACGACGACGCGGAGCTCGCCCGCACCGGTCGACCTCGCGAGCGTGACGTAGTCCGCGTCCAGCGCCGTGATCATGCTCGAGCGCACGGTCCTCGCGATGACCGCGATGAACGAGGCGGACAGGGTCACGGCCGGGAGGATGAGGTGGACGAGGGCCGAGCCGAACGCGACCGGATCGCCCGTGAGCAGCGCGTCGATCGTCGTCGCCCCCGTCACCACGGGAACCTGCATGCCGAAGTCGAGCTGGCCGTAGAGCGGGAGCCAGCCGAGCGTCACCGAGAAGACGAGCTGGAGGAGCAGCGCGAGCCAGAAGACGGGAAGCGCGGCACCGAGGAGCGCCAGCAGGCGAGCGGCGATATCCGCGGCTCGGCCTCGCCGGTACGCCGCGAGCACGCCGAGCGGGACGGCGATCGAGACGTTGATCACCATGGCCGCGACCACGAGCTCGATGCTCGAGGGGAGGACCTGCGCGATGTCCTCGAGCACGGGCCGCTGCGTGAAGACCGAGTTGCCGAGGTCGCCGGTGAAGACGCGGCCGAGGAACGAGAAGAACTGGACGATGAGCGGCTGATCGAGTCCGAGCTGTTGCCGGGCTGCGTCGACCTGCTCTGCCGTGGCGTTCCGGCCCGCGGCGGCGCGGGCGGGATCACCGGGCAGGATCTGCACCATGGCAAACGCCATGACGAGCAGGCCGAGCAGGACGACGGCGCTCAGTACGAGGCGTTGCGCGAGATATCGGATCACGGCCGCCTCCTTCCTGGTGCGGTGCGGATGTTGCGGATGCTGCGACCACCGTGTGCGGTGACCGGCGGTCACCGCACGCGGTGGGGCGGCTATTCGGCGAGCGTGATGGCGTACACGTCGACCGTCTGGTGGTGCCAGGACCGGTACTTGAAGCCCTGCACCCGGTCGTTGAAGACCGCGACCGTCTGCGCGTTCGCGAGGTTCACGCTCGCGATGTCGTCGGTGACGAGGTGCTGCACCTCCTCGTACTGCTCGCAGCGGAGCTCCTGGTCGGAGGTGACCTGTGCGGCGTTCGTCAGCTCGTCGACGCGGGGGTTCGAGTACCCGCCCCAGTTCTGGCTTCCGATCATCGACGAGTTGAAGTTCTGGTACAGGATGGCGCTCGTGTCGGGGAACGCGGGGAAGGCGTAGATCATGCCGAGCTGCGGCCGGGTCTCGGGCTTGGACGAGAGCTCGACGTACTGCGGGTAGGTGATCGCCTGGAGCTCGAGGTTGACGCCGATCTCGGCGAGGTTCGACTGCAGCAGCGCGGCAGCCTGCTCCATCTCGGCCGTCGCCTCGAGGTACGTCATGGTGACGGTCGTGCCCTCGAGCCCGTTCTCGTCGATGATCTGCGTGGCGCGGTCGAGGTCGAAGGTGGGCACCTCGAGGTCGTCCGCCACGCACTGCATGCCCGCGGGCACGACGCCGTTCACGGTCTGTCCGGCGCCGACGAGGATCGACTCGACGTGCTGGTCGTAGTCGTAGGCGTGGGAGATCGCCTCACGGAGTGCAGGGTTCGACGTCACGGGGTCGTCCATGTTGAAGAAGACGTAGAGCACGACGTTCGAGTCGGCCTTGTCGACCGTGAAGCCCTCGTTCGATTCGAAGGTCGCCCATTCGCGCGGGGTGATGTCCATCGCGATGTCGACGTCGCCGTTCGTGAGCGCCGAGCTTTGCGTCGAGGCCTCCGTGAGGTACCGGAACTCGATCGTCTCGGCCTGTCCGTCGAAGCCGCCCCAGTAGTCGGGGTACTGCGTGAATCTCGCCGACTGGTTGGCGCTGTACTCGGCGAGCTCGTACGGGCCCGAGCCGGCGTCGTTGCTCGCGAGCCAGGACTGGCCGGAGTCGCTGCCCTCGTGTTCGGACACGAGCGCCGAGTTGAGAACGTAGACCCTGGTGAGGGCAGCGAGGAACGGGGCGTCCGGCTGGCTGAGGGTGATCGAGACCTCGGTCTCCGAGATCGCCTCGGATGAGGCGTACGCCGTGAGGAACGCGGCGACGCCGATGCCGATGTCCGAGATCCGGTCGAGCGTGTACACGACGTCGTCCGCGGTGAGCGGGGCGCCGTCGTGGAACGTGACGTCGTCGCGCAGCGTGAGGTCGATCTTCGTCCCGTCCTCCGACACCGTCCACGAGTCGACGAGCTCGCCGGTGAGCTCGATGTTCTCGTCGTAGGTGAGGAGGCTGTTGTACGCGGGGATCACGACCTCGTCGACCGTCGAGTTGTCGGCCTGGACCGGATCGAAGGTCGCCGGGACCTCGTTCTCGGCGATGACGAGACTCGACTCGCGTGCCGTGTTCGAGGTCGTGCTGCCCGGCGTGCACGCGGCGAGCAGCGCAGCGACGCCGATGACCGCGGCGATGGTGAGCGGCAGGCGGCCGCGACCCGGACGTGATCGCCGGGACAGGGATGACACGGTCTGAGTGTTCAACATCAGGACTCCCTTTTCAGTGGTGGTCGGTGGGGCATCGGGTGGTGCTTCAGATGGTGCTGCGTTGCGTGCGTGCCGGCGTCGGATGCGGGGTGCCGTCGGGATCGACGACGACGCCGTAGACGGCGGCCGCGGCATCCGGGCTGACGTAGCCGTCGAGGACGTCGGCGGCGACGGCGTCCAGCGGGCGGTCCAGCGGGTCGCCGTAGCCGCCCCCGCCGGCCGTGCGGTTGACGAACCGGTCGTCGGTCGTCATCGCGGCGCGATACATGCCGACGCGGAGCTCGCGGTCGGTTCCCGGCCACAGGACCATCTCGCTCGGCTCGGGCTCGAGCCCGCCTTCGAGCGCCCACGGGCGGGTCTTCGACTTCTTCTTCATCGAGAGCACCTCGCCGGGATCGACGTAGCGGACCTCGCGCAACACGCCGACGCCGCCCCGGTACCGTCCGGCACCGGCGGAGTCCTGGATGAGCTCGAGCCGCTCGTGGAAGATCGCGGCCTTGTGCTCGAGCACCTCGATGGGCGTGTTCCGTACGGTCGTCTGCGAGGGGTGCTGCTGGGCGTTGCCGCCGTCGTGGTCGTGGGACGCGCCCCACCCGATGCCCTCGTTGTTGCTCACGACGTAGTCGAGTCCGGTCCGGGAGTCGCGGCCGAGTGCCATGAATCCGGGCTCATCGCCGCCCGAGGAGGCGGGGATGGACTCGATCACCTGCGCGAGCGCCTTGTGGATGAGCTCGGTCGCGACGATCGCGCTCCACTGCGTGAACGTCGCCGACGGGTACTGCGCATTGAAGATGCTGCCCTCCTCGGCGATGATCTCGAGCGGCGCGAAGTGGCCCGCGTTCGCCGGTTCGTTGGGCGTGGTGAGGCTCTTGAACGTCGCCTTCACGATGCCCTCCGTCGATCCGATGGGCAGGTTGACGGGTCCCGCGACCGCGGGGGACGAGCCCGTGTAGTCGGCGGTGATCGAGTCGCCGTCGATCGTGACGGTCACCATGATCTCGATGAGGTCGTCGGTGATGTTGTCGTCGTCGATATAGTCGACGGCCGTCCAGCTCCCATCGGGAAGCGCCGCGACGGCCTTCCGGGCAACCGCCTCGCCGTGCTCGATCACCTGCCTGATCGCCTGATCGACCGTCGCGATCCCGAACTTGTTCCAGATCTGATGCAGGCTGCGCTCGCCGACGCGCAGGGAGGCGAGTTGCGCGTGGAAGTCGCCGAGCGTCAGCTCGGGCAGCCGCGAGTTGAACCTGATGAGCTCGGTGATGTCGCGGACGACCTCGCCCCGGTGCACGATGCGCGTCCCGGGGAAGATGAGCCCCTCTTGGTGCATGTCCGTCGAGTCGAGGACGTAGCCCGCGTCCTTCGCCCCGAGGTCCATCCAGTGCGCGCGCACCGCGAGGTAGGCGCTCGGACGTTCCCGGCCGTCGCTGAAGACGGGTGCGAAGAGCATGGCGTCGTACGCGTGCGCCCCGTTCCAGTACGGGTAGTTGAGCAGGTAGACGTCGCCCGGCTCCATGTTCTCGATGCCGATGTAGTCGCTCGCGAGCACGAGGGCCCGGTCGTTCGCGCCCAGGAAGTGGGTGATCCCGGATGCCTCGGCCATGAGCTGCTGCTCGGCGTTGTAGATCGAGATGCCGAAGTCGAGGACGTCGTAGATGACGGGGTTGAACGCGCTGCGGACGAGGGTCCTGCGCATCTGCTCCGCGGCTGAGACGACGTAGTTGCGGATGACCTCGACCGTGGCGCCGTCGAGTCGTTCGTGGGTGGTCATGCGAAGGCTCCCGTGGTGAGGTCGACGCCATCGAGGGCGGCGGTGAGCTTCGTCGAGTCGATCGACTCGACGGCGGGTGCACGGCGGATCGCAAGATGGCCGTACTCGTCGACGGTGAGCTCTTGATCGCCGAAGAAGACGGTCGTCGAGGTGCCCTCCTCGACGATGGCCGGCCCGCTGATCCGGTGGCCGGCGAGCAGCGTGCCGCGATCGTAGACGGCGAAGTCCGCCCAGGCGTCGGTCGCGACGTCGAACGCCCGCCGCGAGCCGGTGGGCTCGGCAGCCCGGTCCGCCTCGGCGATCCGCACGAGCGCGGGCTTCGGCTGCCTGCCGACCGCGCGCAGCCTGACGCTCAGGATCTGCCCGGACTCGTCCATCGCATGACCGTGTCGCGCGAGGTGGAGCTCGTTGAATCGAGCCAGCAGGTCTGCCGCGCTCTCGCCCGGCAGGTAGTCCACGGCGAGGGCGTGCTCCTGCCCGAGGTATCGGATGTCGAGCGATTGCGTGATGCCCCGCGCCGACTCGGGAACGTGCTGCTGCTCGAGGATCTCGACCGCGCGAGCGCGGAGCTCGGCGAACGTGGGCTCGAGCTCGGCGATGGCCTCGTCGGTGAGCGGCCGCAGCGAGGTCGCTGCGAACTCGTACTCGAGATCGGACATGAGCATGCCGAACGCCGAGAACGCCGACGGCACGCGCGGCACGAGGGTCGTGTCGATCTCCATCTCGCGCGCGAGCATGGGCGCGAGGAGCGGGCCCGCCCCGCCGAAGGCGAGGAGCGTGAACTCGCGGGGATCGAGTCCGCGTTCGATCGTGATCTCGCGCAGCGCCCCGACCGTGCGCGCGATCAGGATACGGAGGATGCTCGCGGCGGCCGCCGACTCGTCCACTCCGAGGGCGCCGGCGATCCGGTCGGAGATCGCGGCCTTCGCCGCCTCGGCGCTCACCTGCATCTGTCCGCCGAGGAACGCGTCGGGGTCGAGGTATCCGAGCGCGAACGAGGCATCCGTGACGGTGGGCTCGGTCCCGCCGTTCTGGTACGCGGCAGGTCCGGGCACCGCTCCCGCGCTCTGGGGCCCGACCTTGAGCAGGCCCTCGTCCATCCACGCGATCGAGCCGCCGCCGGCGCCGATCGTGCGGATGTCGAAGATGGGGATGAGGAGCGGGAGGCCGTCGATCTCGGCCTCGTGGATCTCGCTCGGCTTGCCGTCGACGACGACGCACGAGTCCACGCTCGTCCCGCCGACGTCGAAGGACAGGACGTTCTTGAGCCCGAGTTCACGTGCGAGGAAGGTGGTGCCGACGACGCCGCCCGCCGGGCCGGACAGCACCGTGGTGAGCGGCGCCTGCTTGGCGAGGTCGGAGGTCATCGCCCCGCCACCCGACCGCATGATGTGCAGCGGCCGGCTGAGCCCGCCCTCCGTGAGGCGGGTCTCGAGCGAGTCCAGGTAGTTGTTCAGCACGGGCCGGATGTACGCATCGAGCACGACCGTGCTCGTGCGCTCGTACTCGCGGTACTCACGCGTGAGGTCGCTCGAGATGGAGAACTGCACGCCCGGGAACTCCGCCCTGAGCACGTCGGCGGCACGTCGTTCGTGGACCGGGTTGGTGTACGAGTGCAGGAAGCAGATCGCGATGGATCCGAGCCCGTGCTGTTCGATGAGCTCCCGGGCCGCCTCGATGAGCGCCGCCTCATCGAGCGGGACCACCTCGGCGCCCTGCGCGTCGAGCCGGCCGGGGACACCGCGCCGGTGGCGCCGGGGCACGAGCGGCGCGGGACGCTGGTAGCTGAAGTCGTACATGTGCGACACCGGGATCGCGGCGCGAGCGATCTCGAGGAGGTCGCTGAACCCCTCGTTCGCGATGACGCCGACGTCCGCACCGTTCCGTTGCAGGATCGCGTTCAACCCGAGCGTCGTCCCGTGTGCGAACGACTCGATCGCGGCGATGTCGTCGACGAGGCCGTCGACGCTGCTGATCACGCCGCGCGCCGGCTCGTCCGGGGTCGTCGAGACCTTGTGGACGACGATCTCGCCCGTGGTGGTGTCGTACGAGATCGCATCGACGAACGTGCCGCCGATGTCGACCGCGACTTTGAGGGTGCGCGTCGCATTCATTGCCGTGCTCCTGTTCCTGAGGTTGCGAGGGCGTCGAGGTCGCTGCGCACCACTCGGCCGCCCTGGATGACGGTGCCGATCGTGCGAAGGGCAGAGACGGTGATCGTCGGGTCTTCGGCGGTCACGACGAGGTCGGCCGCGAGCCCCTCGGCGATCGAACCGAACCGGTCGGCTGCGCGAAGCAGCCGCGCCGCCTCCCAGGTTCCGGCGCGCAGCGCCGCGCCGACGGGCAGCCCGGCCTGCTCGAGCAGTTCCATCTCCTTGACCGCGCAGGACGTGCCGTCGTTCGGCTCACCGGGGAGGTAGTCGGTGCCCGCGACGATGCGGATGCCGTCGTCGTCGAGGTGGGCCGGATCGACGATCGCACGCCCGAACGCGCGCTGGATGCTCGCGAGGTGCGTGGGGTGCACGCGCATGGCGAGCTCGATCTGCCACTCGGTGAACCCGTGCGCCCGCATCCACTCGGGGCAGCTCGTGACGGACAACGTGGGCGTGAGGTAGGCGCGGTGCTCGGCCATCATCTCGACGGTGGCGTCGTCGAGGTCGTACCCGTGCTCGAACGCCGTGATCCCGACCGAGATCGCCTCGCGGATCGCATCGCCGCCGCCCGCGTGCGCGGCCACGTACGTGCCCTGCTCGGAGGTCGCGCGAACGACGGCCCGCATCTCGTCCCTGGTCATCTGGGCGCCGTTGAACGACTCGTCCGCGTGCGCGATCCCGCCCGAGATGAACACCTTGATGTGATCGGCGCCGGCTTCGAGCTCGGTGCGAGCCGCCTTCAGGAACTCGTCGTGGCCGTCCGCGTAGACGCAGGCCATGCCCTTGCCGTGTCCGCCCGTGATCCCGAGCGCCCGGCCCGACGCGAAGATGCGCGGGGCGTCGAGCCAGCCCTCGGCCACGGCCTGACGGATGACGATGTCGGCCTGGTTCTGCTCGTCGAGGGTGCGAACGGTCGTCACCCCGGCCAGCAGCGCATCGCGGGCGCGGCTGGCACCGCGCAGCGCGCTCGCTCCCGAGGTCTCGTGGACGTCGGTCTCGTCGAAGGGATAGACGATCGTGAGATGGGTGTGCACGGAGACGAGGCCCGGCACGAGGTAGCGGCCTCCGAGGTCGATGCTCGCCGCACCCGCGGGCGGGGGCGTGTCGGTGATCTCCCGGATGAGGCCGTCGAACACCTCGACGTTCGTGTCGCGACGGACGGTCGTGCGGATGACGTCGACGACATGACCGCCGACGAGCCAGAGGGACTCGGTCGAGCCGGGCATGCCGGGGGTAACCGGGCGGAGGTTCGTGTTGCGCATCAGTGGTCGGCTTTCTGCAGGGTGGGTGCGGGGGCGGGCACGCGAGGCGCCGCGGGCTCGGCCTCGTCGAGCAGGAGTCGATCGGGGCTGAGGTCGGCGACCTCGATCGTGGGGGGCTCGCCGATGATGAGCTCCGTCATGGTGCGTGCCCAGACCGGCGAGAAGGTGAAGGCGTAGGTCCCTCCCGTGACGAAGAAGCCGTCCGAGCCCGTGATCTCACCGATGACCGGCATCTCGTCCGGGGTCGCCGCGAGCGGGCCGGGCCAGGCGCGCGAGAGCGTCAGCTTCTCGACGGCCGGCACGATGCGGATGGCGTCGGCCATGTTGCCGGCCACGCTCTCCTCGCTGATCGTGGTCCGGCCGGCGAGGTCGAGCCGGCCCGCCGGCCAGCCGCCGCCCACGAGCACATTGCCGGTCGTGACCTGCTTGACGGAGAGTCCCCGGCTCACATGCTGGACGAGGTGGGGCAGGAAGCGCGGGGCGCGGACCGTCTCGTGCATCTGGATCGCGACGGGCGCCATTGCGAGCCGGTAGCCGGCCATCGCGCTCACCTGCTGGATCCACGGACCGGCGGCGTTCACGACCGCGGGCGCCGAGAACTCGCCGATGGTGCTGCGAACGGTCCAGCTCGATCCGGAGCGTTCGATCGCCACGACCGGGGCATCCGTGTACACGGTCGCGCCGAGGGTTCGCGCGGCGCTCAGATACGCGGGCGTGGCGAGGAGCGAGTTGGCGTAGCCGTCGAGCGCGCACCACGTCGCTCCACGCACGGACGGTCCGAGTTGCGGCATGGCGGCTCGTGCGGCCGTTCCATCGAGCACCTCGGTGGGAATCCCGGCGTCCGACTCCCAGAGCGACTTGGTGTGCAGCTCCTCGACGTCTTCGGCGGTCTCGGCGACCGTGAACCCGCCTGAGCGCACGAGGCCGACGTCGGCTCCGAGGCGCTCGCCGACGCCCTCCCAGAGCGTGCTCGCCTCGCGTTGGAAGGGGAGCAGTCGCGCGACGTTCACGGGCACCTGCTGATTCGGCCGACGCGAGTGCACGGCCTGGATGTGCAGGTTCCCTGCGGTGGTGCCCGATCCCTGCCTCCCGGGCAGCGATCGCTCGACGAGTACCGCGGTGAGCCCGCGGGCCGCGAGCTCGAACAGTGTCGCGGCGCCGAGCACGCCGCCCCCGATGACGATCACATCCGCGGTCCGCTTCACGGGCGCGCGCCTTCCTCGATGAGCTCCGCGAGGCGTCCGGCGCGCACGTGCAGTCCGCCGTCGAGGAGGACGCCGGCGATGGCCGTCAGCCGGTCGGGGTCCGACACGTCGAGGAGCGGTTCGCGGACGGGCCCTGAGGGCTGCTCGAGGAGCCGCATGGCGGCCTTCAGCTGCGCGATGGGTGAGGCGAACCGCCCGCTGTAGTCCGGATTGATCATGCGCCCGCTCACCGCGGCGTACTTGTCGACCCAGAATCGCGCGAGCTCCGCGTTACCCTCCCGGACCGCGTCGAAGAACGGCACCGCGTACGGCGCACCCACGCCGCCTCCGTCGATGGCCCCGTCGCCGCCGAGGCCGAGCATGACGGCGAGCCCCTTGCGGCTGGTGAGCGCTCCGAACACGCGTACCTCGCTGGAGACGGCCTGCACCGTGTTGACCATGGCGTTCCAGTCGCCCGTGCTGTCCTTGATCGCGACGACCTGCGGAAGCGCGGCGAGCCGCGACATGAGCCCGGCGGACTGCGCGAGGTCGACCGAGACGCCTCGCGGCCAGTTGTAGACCATCACCGGGAGGGGTGTCGCGTCGCCGAGGGCGCGGTAGAACTCGACGACCTCATCGGCGCTGGGATGGACGTACGGGGGAGGCGTCGCGAGCACGCCGTCGGCGCCGACGGAGTGGGCGTGGCGCGCGAGCTCGGCGGCTTCGGCGCCCGTGTACGCGGTGACGCCGACGACGACCGGGAAGGCGCCTTCGGCGGCTTCCACGGCGATCTCGGCGACGCGGTGCCGTTCGGAGGTCGACTGCGCGAACCACTCACCGGTGCTGCCGTTGACGAGCACCCCGTGCACGCCGTGCGAGCGGTAGAGGCGGATGAGCTCCGCGAGCCCCTGCTCGTCCAGGCGCCCGTCCGGGTGGAAGGGTGTCGGCGCTGCGGGCCAGTACCCGGACCAGTCGACGTCGTGGCGGTTCACGGGGCCTCCATTCACGGCAAACATCTGCGTTTTGTGCCATCGGTTGCACTAGTTTGCACAAGTTCCGCGAATCCGTCTAGTGCGAATTTGTCGTCCGGCCACGCGCGTTCTCGGTCCGCAATGCGCACGCTGCCCACGCGACCGTCCGGGATCACCGCGGATCCCGTGGAATCGATCGCACACGAACTCGATCTGCCGCTATGCTGTGCTCACCCGTGGGGAGCGCCGCGGGCCGACGCCTTGACCTCGTGAGGGAGGAGCCCGATGGCAGCGACGCTGCGCATGGTTGCCGAGGCGGCCAGCGTGTCGCTGAGCACGGCGTCTCGCGCGCTGCAGGGCTCGCCGCGGATCTCGCCGGCCACGCGGAAGCGGGTGCGCTCGGTCGCCGCCGACCTCGGCTATCGCCCGAACCATGCGGCGCGCGCACTCCGATCGCGCCGATCGCGGCTCGTCGGCCTCGTCCTCAACAACCTCGTGAACGTCTCGTTCCACACGATCGCCGAGGTGGTCCAGCGGAAACTCAGTGCCGAGGGATACCAGCTGATCATCTCCATCACCGACGGCGACCCGCGCGTCGAGAAGGAGTTGCTCATGACGCTCGTGGACCACGGCGTCGACGGGGTCATCGTGATCGGCAGCGGCCTGAACGCCGCGACGACGAACGAGTTCCTCGAGAGCGACATCGCCGTGGTGAACGCCATCCGGTCGTCCCCCGACAGTCGCGCCCCCACCGTGCTCGCGGGCGACCGCGACGGGGCGTACACCGCGGTGCGCTACCTCCTGGAGCTCGGACACCGCAGGGTCGGCTACATCGGCGGTCTCGACTCGACCGACTCGGGTCGCGAGCGCTTCCGCGGCTATCGTGAGGCGCTCGCGGACTCGGGGGTCGAGCTCGATGACCGCCTGATCTCGAAGGGGCCGTTCACCCCGACGTTCGGCGCCGACGCGATCGACGAGCTGCTGGCCGTACGCCCGGGCATGACGGCGCTCTTCGCGGCCAACCACGAGGCCGTGTTCGGCATTATGCCCGGCCTCGTCGCCGCGGACGTCGAGCTCGCTCGTGAGCTCTCGCTGATCTGCTACGAGGACATGCCGTTGCTGCAGATGTGGCAGACGCCCGTCACGGTCGTCGACACCGGCGCGGAGGAGATCGGGGCGCTCGCCGTGGATCTCCTGCTCGATCAGATCGATCTCGACGGGACCACGCGGGGGCCCGAGGGCGCTCCGCGGAAGGTCAACCGGACGTACCGGGTCGGCGCGCAGCTCGTCCAGCGCCAGTCGTGCGCTCCGCCGCGATCCTGACGGCCGGTCCGGCTGAGACGCCGACCGACGCCGGCGCCGCGTGGATCAGTCGTCCCCCTCCGGCGGCGACTCCTGCCGGCCGCGCCGCACGTGCGGCACGTACCGGGGCACCCAGCGCCAGAGCATGACGGCGCCGACGATCCCGAGCCCGCCGACGACGGCGCTCGCGGCCATGATCGACACGATCGAGGTGACCGCCGAGATGAGCAGGGGTGCGCCCGCCTGGCCGGCGTCGGCGATCGTGCGGAAGGCGCCGAGGAACGGCGCGGGGTTGCGCTTGGGTGCGAGGTCGGCGCCGAGGGTCATGATGATGCCGCTCGTGACGCCGTTCGCGACGCCGAGGAAGATCGCGAGGCCCGTGAACCAGGCGACCCGGTCGGGCAGCTCGTGCGTGAAGGCGAGGGCGATGTGACCTGCGGCCATGCCGAGCAGACCCGGGATCGCGCTCCAGAGCCGGCCGTACCGGTCCATGATCTGACCGCTCACGTAGAAGAGCGCGAAGTCCAGCGCACCCGAGACGCCGATCACGAGGGCCGCCTGCTCGGCGGGCATGCCGATCGACACCGACCACAGCGGCAGGATGACCGTGCGGCTCGCCCTGAGTGCCGACAGCAGGCCCGCCCCGGTGCCGATGCGGGCGAGCACGCCCGCGTGGGTCCGGATCGCGTGGAACACGCTCGCGGACTCGGCTTCGGCCTCGGCCTCGCCCGCGGTCCTCACCTCACCGGATGCTCCGCGCGCGACGCGTGCCGCACCGAACGTCTTCTCGGGGTCGGGCAGGAGCAGCAGGACCGCGACGACCGCGAAGCACGCGACGACGAGCACCCAGAACACGGCCTCGCTCGAGCCCGTCCAGGCGATGATGCCCGCAGCGACGAACGGCCCGATGGCCCAGCCGCCGCGGAACACGCCGCCGAGGGTGGACAGGGCACGTGCCCGGACGCGCGCCGGCACATACGTGGTCAGGAACGCGTGCCGGGCGAGCCCGAACACGGCGGTGGCGAGGCCGAGCAGGAACACGCCGACCCCGAGCGCGAACACCGACGGCAGGCCGAGGGGCACCAGCACGGCGATCACGGCGAGCATGGCCGCGCCGATCATGGCCGGCCGTTCGCCGATGCGCGCGACGAGCCATCCGGCCGGGAGGTCGGCGACGAGCTCGCCGACCATGAGCATGGCGGCGACGAGCCCGGCGACCGCGAGCGAGGCGCCGCGGTCGGCGGCGACGAGCGGGATGACGGGGATCATCGCGCCCTCGCCCAGCGAGAACACGAGTGTGGGCAGGTAGGCGGGGAGCACCACCGAGCGCCAGGAGAAGGGGGGCTGCGAGGGGGCAC
Source organism: Agromyces aerolatus (assembly GCF_031432255.1). Taxonomy (NCBI): domain Bacteria; kingdom Bacillati; phylum Actinomycetota; class Actinomycetes; order Micrococcales; family Microbacteriaceae; genus Agromyces; species Agromyces aerolatus. The sequence continues at coordinate 295,149 of NZ_JAVKGQ010000002.1, forward strand.
TCATCGTGCTCGACGCTACACCCGGGCGACTCGGCCTCCGGTCCGGCGCCGGCGCGGCCCGATCTCCCTCACGCCGCGGCGGCGATCGGCGGCGGTCCGCACGGCTAGGCTGTTCGGGACATGTTGGATGCAGACTTCTCGCAGGCGATCCAGGCCCTGCGCGCCACGTTCCGGGACATTCGCGCGGTCGTCGACGTCGACGCGCTCGAGGCCGACATCGCCCGGCTCTCCGAGGAGGCCGGTGCGCCCGACCTCTGGGACGACACCGCGAACGCGCAGAAGGTGACGAGCGCGCTGAGCCACCGCCAGGCCGAGCTCAAGCGCATCACCGAGGTCGAGGGGCGGCTCGACGACCTCGACGTGCTCGTCGAGCTCGCCGCCGAGATGGACGACGAGGAAGCCGCCGAGGAGGCGCGTCAGGAGCTCGCCGCGCTCGAGGGGGTCGTCGGTCAGCTCGAGGTGCAGACGCTGCTCGACGGCGAGTACGACTCGCGCGGCGCGGTCGTGACGATCCGTTCGGGCGCCGGCGGCGACGACGCCACCGACTTCGCCGAGATGCTCATGCGCATGTACCTGCGCTGGGCCGAGCGGCACAAGTACCCGGTGAAGGTCATGGACACGTCCTACGCCGAGGGCGCCGGCATCAAGTCGGCCACGTTCGAGGTCGACGTGCCGTACGCGTACGGCACGCTCTCGGTCGAGGCCGGCACGCACCGGCTCGCACGCATCAGCCCGTTCGGCTCGGCCGACAAACGCCAGACGAGCTTCGCGGCCGTCGAGGTCATCCCCGTCATGGAGGAGGCGCAGGAGGTCGACATCCCCGAGGGCGATATCCGCGTCGACGTCTTCCGGTCGTCGGGCCCGGGCGGTCAGTCGGTCAACACGACGGACTCGGCTGTGCGCATCACGCACATCCCGACGGGCCTCGTCGTCTCGATGCAGAACGAGAAGTCGCAGATCCAGAACCGCGCGGCCGCGATGCGCGTGCTGCAGACCCGCCTGCTGCTGCTCAAGCGCGAGGAGGAGGCGGCCAAGAAGAAGGAGCTCGCGGGCGTCATCACCGCGAGCTGGGGCGACCAGATGCGCTCGTACTTCCTCTACGGTCAGCAGCTCGTGAAAGACCTGCGCACGGGCTACGAGGTCGGCAACCCGGCGTCCGTGTTCGACGGCGACCTCGACGGCCTCATCGCGGCCGGCATCAAGTGGCGCAAGCGCAAAGACGACGACTGACGTCACGATTTCGATGAACGCAGGCACGATGAGGTGCGCGTCGTTCAGCCCGATTTCACCGCACACTGCTTAGGCTCGAACGCGATGATCCGCTTCGATTCCGTCACCAAGACCTATCAGGGTCAGGGCAGGCCTGCCCTGAACGACATCGGCGTGGAGATTCTGCGCGGCGAGTTCGTGTTCCTCGTGGGTGCGTCAGGCTCCGGCAAGTCGAGCTTCCTGCGGCTGATCCTCAAAGAGGAGAAGCCGACGAAGGGCTCGATCCACGTGCTCGGCCAAGACCTCGGCTCGATCTCGAGCCGCAAGATCCCGTACTTCCGCCGCAGCCTGGGCGTGGTCTTCCAGGACTTCCGCCTCCTGCCGAACAAGTCGGTCTACGACAACGTCGCGTTCACGCTGCGCGTGATCGGCAAGTCGCGCGGCTTCATCCAGTCGGCGGTCCCCGAGACGCTCAAGCTGGTCGGCCTCGACGGCAAGGCCAAGCGGATGCCTCATGAGCTCTCCGGTGGCGAGCAGCAGCGCGTCGCCATCGCCCGCGCCATCGTGAACAAGCCGCAGGTGCTGCTCGCGGACGAGCCGACGGGCAACCTCGACCCGGTGACCAGCGCGGGCATCATGACGCTCCTCGAGCGCATCAACGCGAGCGGCACGACCATCGTCATGGCGACGCACGAGGCCGGCATCGTCGACCAGATGAAGCGACGCGTGATCGAGCTGTCGGCCGGCGACATCGTGCGCGACGAGACCGAGGCCGGCTACGACGGCCAGACCGTGCGCGACATCGAGTACGTGCCCGAGCAGCAGCCCGACGCACCCATCACGGCCGTCGCGCCGAAGATGACGCCCGAGATCATGCGCGACGCCCCGCCGCTCTACGTCGAGCCCGAGGCGACCGACGACGTCACCGACGCCGCCGCGCAGATCACGGCCGCGGCGACCGGGCAGATCCAGCTCGACCCCGAGCAGCTGAAGCCGAAGGACGAGTCCGCGCCCGAGGCATCCGACCAGCTGACGCTCGCCGAGCGGCTCGGGCTGCGCGCCCCGGGAGGCCCCCGGCATGACGACCGCGACCAGGAAGTGGGGCCCACCTCATGAGGATCGGGCTCGTGCTCGCCGAAGCGGCGAACGGCCTGCGTCGCAACGCCTCGATGGTCGTGTCGGTCGTGCTCGTCACGTTCATCTCGCTCACGTTCGTCGGCACCGCCGCGCTCATGCAGCTGCAGATCGGCCAGATGAAGAGCTACTGGTACGACCGCGCGCAGGTCGCGGTGTACCTCTGCACCACGGTCTCGACGGCCGCGGGATGCATCGACGGCGAGGCGACCGAGGAGCAGAAGTCCGCGGTCGAGTCCCAGCTCGAGTCGGCGACGCTCGTGCCGTACATCGACGAGTTCTACTTCGAGGACCACCAGCAGGCGTACGAGAACTTCCAGCAGCAGTTCGAGGGCACGCCCGCGGCGGACTACGTCACGCCCGAGGTGCTCAACGAGACCTTCTGGGTGAACCTCGTCGACCCGTCGCAGTCGGAGGTGATCGCCGAGGCGCTCGCGGGGCTCGCCGGGGTCGAGCAGGTCGTCGACCAGCGGCGGTACCTCGACCAGATCTTCGACGTGCTGAACGCCGCGAGCTTCACGGCGATCGGCATCGCCGCGATCATGCTCGTCGCGGCCGCGCTGCTGATCGCGACCACGATCCGGCTCTCGGCGTTCTCGCGGCGACGCGAGCTCGGCATCATGCGCCTCGTCGGCGCCTCGAACCGGTTCATCCAGACGCCGTTCGTGCTCGAAGGCGTCATCGCCGGGCTCATCGGCTCGATCCTCGCGGGCGGCGCGCTCATCGCGATCGTGCACTTCTTCGTGCAGGGCTACCTCGCGAACTCGCTGTCGTTCACGTTCGTCGGACTCGGCGAGGCGTGGCTCGTGGTGCCGCTCCTGATCGCGGTCGGCGTGCTGCTCGCCGCGGTCTCCGCGGGGATCGCGATCCGCCGCTACCTGCGGGTCTGAGGGGTCTCGGTACGCATCCTCCTTCGTCGGTCGCTCCTCGACCGGCATCGGTGGGCTAGACTGAACGGCTGCCCGGGCTCCGCCCGAGGCATCCGTCAGTCAGCCGAACCAGCATCGAAGGAGCGCGCCGTGCCCAAGGAACGCGGTCAGAAGGTCGTCGCGACCAACCGCAAGGCGCGGCACGACTACACGATCGAGGACACCTACGAGGCCGGCCTCGTGCTCACCGGCACCGAGGTGAAGTCGCTGCGTGAGGGGCGTGCGTCGCTCGTCGACGGCTACGCGTTCATCGACGGCGGCGAGATGTGGCTCGACGCGGTGCACATCCCCGAGTACACCGAGGGCACGTGGAACAACCATGCCCCGCGCCGGAAGCGCAAGCTGCTGCTGCACAAGCAGGAGATCGTGAAGATCAGCCACCGCACGAAGGACGGCGGGTACACCCTCATCCCGCTGTCGATCTACTTCAGCGACGGCCGTGCGAAGGTCGAGCTGGCGGTCGCGAAGGGCAAGCGCGAGTACGACAAGCGGCAGGCGCTGCGCGAGCGGCAGGACAAGCGCGAGGCCGACCGGGCCATCGCGTCGAGGCGGCACCTGGGGGAGTAGCCTCGCTCGGGCGAGTTGTCAGACGCGGTCGGTAGGCTGCGCGGGTGACCCTCCACGCGCGCATCCCCGTTCCCGGCACGTACAACTTCCGCGACGTCGGCGGCCTGCCGGCGGCGACCGGGCTCGTGCGGAGCGGCGTGCTCTACCGGTCCGACGGTCTGCAGCGGCTGGGTGAAGGCGGTCGCGCGGCGCTCGCCGAGCTCGGAGTCGGCATCGTCATCGACCTGCGTGACGACACCGAGGCGAGATTCATGCCCGACGACCTCGACGGGCTCGACGTCGAAGTGCTCAGGCTTCCCGTGTTCGAGGGTTCAGGGGCTTCGCACGGCCCGAACGTGACGCTCGACGCGCTCTACGAGCGCATCGTGACGCAGCACGCGAACGTCGTGGTGAGCGCCATCCGCGAGATCTCGACGGCGGGCGACCGGGCCGTCGTGGTGCACTGCACGGCCGGCAAGGACCGGACCGGCATCGTGACCGCGCTGACCCTCCTCGCGGTCGGGGTCGACCGCGACGACGTCGTCGCGGACTACGCGCGGACCGAGGCGAACCTCGCGGGGGAGTGGCTCGAAGAGATGGTCGCGATGGTCGGCCGGTTCGGGGTGCCCGACGGCCCCGAGCTCCGGGTGCTGATGGGGGGCAGCCCGCCCGAGGCGCTCGAGCACGTGATCGCGCTCGTCGAGCGCGAGCACGGTTCGGCACGCGAGTACCTGCTCGCCTCGGGGCTCACGCTCGAGGAGCTCGCGACGCTCGAGCACCTGCTCGTCGAGCCGACCTGAGGCGCGGCTCGCGCGCACCCCGCGTCGAGGTCGTCAGGCGCTGAAGCGGGCGTCGACGGATGCCTCGATCACGAGGTCGGCCGGCGTGAGCTCGGTGACCGGGGCCTGCGGGCCGCCGAAGGCGGCGGCGCGCATCATGACCGCCTGCGGGGCCTGCGGCCCGGGGTGCGGCCCGAGCAGCCCGCGGTCGGCGAGCTCGACGGGCTGCGGCTCGCCGAGTCCGAGCGCGTCCGCATACACCCGGGCCTTCGCGACGGCGTCGGTGACCGCGCGGCGCTGGGCGTCCTCCTGCACCCGGCGGCGCGTGGCATCCGTCAATCGCCAGTCGACGCCGCCGACCGTGACCGAGTCGCGCTCGGCCACCGCACTCACCCATTCGGTGAGGCGAGCGAGATCCCGGAAGACGACCTCGACCTCGGCCCGGGCCTCGTGGATGAGCGGGAGCTGCCGGCCATCGGCGTTCCAGGGCCGGTGCGACCAGACGCGCAACTGCCCGGCCGACCACGCGTCGAGCGTGCCCGCCGCATCGAGGGACTTCACCTCGGCGAGCAGTTCGTGATGGCTGCCGCCCGACTGCTGGAGGATCGCGTCGCGGTTCGCGCCCGACGCGGTGACGATGAGCGTCACGGCGCCGAGCTCCGGGGCGATGCGGGTCTCGGCCTGGCCGGTGACGGTGATCTGCGTGCTCACGGTTCGCTCCTCGGGGTCGGGTCGGCGGCGGGAATGGCGCACGGGGCGCCGATGTTCTATTCTGTAAGGCCGCGCAGTTCGCTGCTGCGGTTGATGGCAACTCCACAGTGTGCGACGACGGCCCGCCATGATCTTGTGCAGACAAGACCTGGTGACCATGGGGATGATCGGTTTCGACATCGTCTGAGTAACCGCGAGAAGCGGGCCGAGGATGCAGGGTTATCTCGTGAACGCTCCCTGCGAAACAATAACTGCCAATAAGAAGCAGTCCGACTTCGCCCTCGCTGCCTAAGCGAGTCCGATAGTCCGTCAGTCCGGGTGGGTTCCCGCCCCGGTCGCTGGCGTCATCTAGGGAACTTGCTGCGCGCCGTCGCCTGAGCGGCGTGCGGGACTTTCTTCAGGCTGGGCCTGTCGACTCAGTTGCCTGTGGCAAGAGTCGGGGCCGAGCAGAACGCCTCACAGGATGCGCCCGGAGAAGGCGCGGGACCACAGCGATGGACGGGGGTTCGATTCCCCCCATCTCCACCCAAGGTCGTCGTCGCACACGAACCATCGGCGAAGCGGCCGCCCACGGGCGGCCGCTTCGTGCATCACCGACTGCCGCACCAGGTCGAAGCGTCAGTTCGTCATCGGGACCGCAGTAGCATTGCCCGCATGCCGTACGTCGCAGACGCCGCCCGATATGACCAGATGACCTACCGCAGATCGGGTGCCTCGGGGCTGCAGCTCCCGGTGCTCTCGCTCGGGTTGTGGCACAACTTCGGCGAGAACCGGCCGCTCGACGGGCAGCGCGAGATGCTGCGCCGCGCGTTCGACCTCGGCATCACGCACTTCGACCTCGCGAACAACTACGGACCGCCCTACGGCTCGGCCGAGGAGAACTTCGGGCGCGTGCTCTCGTCCGATCTCGCGCCGTACCGTGACGAGCTCATCATCTCGACCAAGGCCGGCTGGGACATGTGGCCCGGGCCGAACGGGGTCGGCGGCAGCCGCAAGTACCTCACGGCGAGCCTCGACCAATCGCTGTCGCGCATGGGGCTCGACTACGTCGACATCTTCTACCACCACCGGCCCGACCCCGACACGCCGCTCGAGGAGACCGCGGCAGCGCTCGACTCGATCGTGCGCGCGGGCAAGGCCCTCTACGTCGGCATCTCGTCGTACTCCTCCGAGCAGAGCCGCGAGATCGCCGGCCACCTCCGTGAGCGCGGCACGCCGCTGACCATCCACCAGCCCTCGTACTCCATGCTGAACCGCTGGATCGAGACCGAGGGCCTCCTCGACACCGCCGAGGACCTCGGCTTCGGCGTGATCGGCTTCACACCGCTCGCGCAGGGCCTGCTCACCGACAAGTACCTCCGCGGCATCCCCGAGCACTCGCGTGCCGCGGCGGGCACCTCGCTCGACCCCTCGATGATCTCCGAGCAGGCGGTCGAGCGGCTCCGCGGCCTCGACGAGATCGCCTCGGCCCGAGGCCAGTCGCTCGCGCAGCTCGCACTCGCGTGGGCGCTGCGCGACGAACGCGTGACGAGCCTCGTGATCGGCGCGAGCCGGGTGGAGCAGATCGAAGAGAACGTCCGCGCGCTCGACCGGCTCGAGCTCGCCGATGACGAGCTGGCCACGATCGACCGGCACGCGGTGGACACGGGGGTCGACCTCTGGGCCGACGCGCGTGGCGGGGGAGAGCTGCCCGACCTGCGCAGCTGAGCGCTGCGTGGGCGGGCCGCGTCAGCTCGGCTCGCGCAGCGCCGCGAGCACGGCCTCGTGCAGGTGGCCGTTGGTCGCGAGCGCGCTGCCGTGGTGGGCGCCGGGTGCGCCGTCGATCGAGGTGAACCGGCCCCCGGCCTCTTCGACGATCGGGATGAGGGCGGCGAGGTCGTAGGTCTTGACGTCGAACTCGCCGGCCAGGTCGATGAGGCCCTCGGCGAGCAGGGTGTACGACCACAGGTCGCCGTAGGCGCGGTCGCGCCACACGCGCTCCGAGAGCGCGAGCAGGCGGTCGAGGTATCCGGCGTCGCGCCACTGGGCGAGGCTCTGGAAGCTGAGCGAGGCGTCGGCCAGTCGGGCCACGTTCGACACCGCGATGCGCCGTGGCTCGGCGCCCGGGGCATCCGTCGTCCAGGCGCCGTGCCCGCGCGACGCCCACCAGCGGCGGCCGAGTGCGGGGGAGGAGGCGACGCCGACGACCGGCTCGCCGTCGACGGCGAGCGCGATGAGCGTGCCCCATACGGGGACCCCGCGCAGGAAGTTCGCGGTGCCGTCGATCGGATCGACGATCCACTGGCGAGTCGTCGAGCCTTCGGTGCCGAACTCCTCGCCGAGCACCCCGTCGTCGGGGCGGGCTTCGGCCAGACGATCGCGGATGGCGCGTTCGACCGCGAGATCCGCCTCGGTGACGGGTGTGCGGTCGGGCTTGGTCGAGACCTCGAGGTCGACGGCGCGGAAGCGCCCGAGCGAGATCGCGTCGGCGCGGTCGGCGAGGTCGAGGGCCAGGGCCAGGTCTTCGGCCGGTGCCGGGGAATCGGTGGGAGCGGTCACGTGCATCAACCCTAGCCAACCGGCACTGTTGCGTTCGGCCGGTCCTGGTGTACGGTGAGCGTCACTCAGCTCCATCCGACGGCATACCCGGCCGAGAGAGGCCTCAGCGATGAGGATCAGCCCGAAACGAGTCGTGCGCGCCCTGACGCGCAGGTCGGTCGCGCTCGCGACCGCGTCGCTCGTCGCGCTGCTCGCGCTCTCGCTCGCGGTCGCGCCGACGGCTCCGGTCGAGGCGCTCGCGATCGCCGGGCAATCGTGGATTCCCGGCGAGGTCCAGCACGAATCAGCCGATCGCGATGCACCGGCCGCGAGCGCCGGAGCGGTGGATGCCGACGATGCCGGAGACGATGCCGCCGATGCGCACAGCTGGCTGGTCTGGCGACTGGTCGCGCTGCGCGCCGGCGCCGCGCAGGCGCGCAGCCGGGGCATCCGTTCGGCCTTCGGTGCTGACCCTCGCGGGCCACCCGCCGTCTGATCCGCCTCGCTGCCGAGGTGACCGAATCGGGGTCCCTTGTCCCCCAAAACGAGGGTGATTCAGCTCTTAATGATTGACGCTCAGCTTTTTCGCGCCCAAAACTGTGCTCGATGGGGACGCACTACCCGACGAATCCTCATCGGAGCTGCGATACCCGTCGCGCCTCCGTCGCCTCACACCTACTCGGTACCCAGCCGATCCCGGAGGCACGGCAATGAAACCCACTGCACCGGCGCGCGCCCGCGCGTCGATCGAACGTTCAGAACCAGGGCGCCTCGCGCGTCTCATCCTCGCCATCACCACCGCGGTCATGCTCGTGGTCACGATGCTCGCGCTGCAGCCGGTCTCGGCCGCGCACGCGGTCACCGACGACGACCCGTCGTTCGTCCTCACGCAGAACGACCTCGAGTTCCTGCTCCGCCAGATCCAGATCTCCGAGTCGCACGCCGCGGGCAACCCGCTGCGCTGCGCGAACGACGAGGACTCGAGCGGCAAGTGCCTCACCGGCGACGCGCGCACGCTCGGCGTCCGCACGGTCGACGGCACCGAGAACAACCTGGTCCCCGGTCAGGCCGAGTACGGCGCCGCCGACCGGGCCTTCCCGCGCCTGCTCGAGCCCGAGTGGCGCCAGGCCGACCCGAACCCGGCGTTCCCCGGCACCGTGCCGCCGACGGGCCCTCCGGGCAACCCGCCCGCGGTCGTCGAGATGTGCGAAGAGGGGCTGACCTGCTACGCGCAGACCGACGGTATCGTGTACGACTCCGACCCCCGCACGATCTCGAACCTGATCGTGGACCAGACGGTCAACAACCCGGCGATCCTGAACCAGCTCGACGCGGGCACCGCGACGCGAGTGCCGGGCACCGACCGGGTCGTGACGCCGAACACGGCGCCCGACGAGGAGCTGTCGGCGCCGTTCAACACGTTCATGGGCTTCTTCGGCCAGTTCTTCGACCACGGGCTCGACCTCGTCGCCAAGGGCGGCAACGGGTCGCTGATCGTGCCGCTGCAGCCGGACGACCCGCTGTACGTGGAGGGTTCGCGCACCAACTTCCTCACCCTCACGCGGGCGACCCGCGTGGCGGACGAAGCGGGCAACCCGACCGGTGAGCACATCAACCTGACCACGCCGTACATCGACCAGAACCAGACCTACTCGTCGCACCCGTCGCACCAGGTGTTCCTGCGTGAGTACGACGCGGACGCCCAGACCACGGGTCATCTGCTCGAGGGCGTCGAGGGTGGCCTCGCCACCTGGAACGACGTCAAGGCGCAGTCGCGCGAGGTGCTCGGCATCGACCTCACCGACGCGGACCTGCTCGACGTGCCGCTGCTGCGCACCGACCAGTACGGGCACTTCGTGCCCGGGCCGGGCGGCCTTCCGCAGCTCGCGGTCGCCGACGAGTCCGCCGAAGGCGGCGTCGCGTTCATCGAAGGCGACACCAGCGCCCCGATCTCGACGGAGAACGCACTCGGCACCGGGCACGCGTTCCTCGACGACATCGCGCACGGCGCGACGCCCGTCGTCGGCCCGAACGGGCAGCTGCTGCCCCGGTACGACGCTGACGGCGAGCCCGTGCTCGACCCCGAGACGGGTGAGCCGATCCTCTCGGGCTACGACAACGTCGCGCTCGGCCGGCACTTCGTCGCCGGTGACGGCCGCGTCAACGAGAACATCGGCCTCACGGCGGTGCACCACGTGTTCCACGCGGAGCACAACCGCATGGTCGGTCAGATCGAGGCCGTGCTGAACGGCGACCGCCCCGAGCTCGAGAGCGGCAACCTCGAGGAGTTCGCCAAGGCGTTCCGTGGCGAGGCGCACGCGTTCCCGTCGCTGAAGGCCGGGCAGGAGCTGCCGCAGCCCGAGTCCGACGACTGGAGCTACCGCGAGCGGCTCTTCCAGGCGGCGAAGTTCGCGACCGAGATGCAGTACCAGCACCTCGTGTTCGAGGAGTTCGGCCGCAAGGTGGCCCCGTCGATCGATGCGGTCGTCTTCAACGAGAACAGCTACAACCCGGGCGTCGACCCCGCGATCTTCGCGGAGTTCGCACACGTCGTGTACCGGTTCGGGCACTCGATGATGACCGACAGCATCGGCCGTGAGGCCGTCGACGGCGGCACGCAGGACTTCGAACCGGTACCCCTGTTCGACGGCTTCCTGAACCCCGACGCGTACAACCACGGTGGCGACCTCACACCCGAAGAGGCCGCCGGCTCGCTCATCAACGGCATGACCGCCGAGGTGGGCAGCCAGATCGATGAGCACGTCGTCGACACGCTCCGCAACCAGCTGCTCGGCCTGCCGCTCGACCTCGCGACGATCAACCTGCTGCGGGCCAGGGACGTGGGCGTCCCGCCGCTGCAGGAGGCTCGCCGCACGTTCTTCGCGGAGACCAACGAGCCGAGCCTGCGGCCGTACGACAGCTGGTTCGACTTCGGCCAGAACATCAAGAACGGCAACAACTTCGGTCGTGGCGGTTCGAACGCGTCGCTGGTCAACTTCGTGGCGGCGTACGGCACGCACCCGACGGTCGTCGACGCGACCACGATGGAGGCGAAGCGGGAGGCGGCTGCGTTGCTCGTGAACGGTGCGCCGCTCGGCGAGGAGTTCATCCTGCAGTACGCCGGCATCGACCGGTTCGACACCGCGGCGAAGGTCTCGCAGCGGGCATTCCCGAACCCGGGCGTGCCGGTGGCGTACCTGACGAACGGGCACAACTTCCCAGACGCCCTCGCGGGCGGCGCCGCTGCCGCGGCGCAGGGCGGGCCCGTGCTGCTGACGACGAACACCCTCGGCGCCGAGATCCCGAGCGCGACCGCGGTCGAGCTCGCGCGACTCAAGCCCGAGCGCATCGTGATCCTGGGTGACCGGCACGCGGTGAGCGAACCGCAGCGCGCTCGGCTCGAGACGTACGCCACGACCGGAGTCGTCGACCGCATCGGCGGCGTCAACCGGTTCGAGACGGCGGCGCTCATCAGCCAGGAGTTCGCTTCGCCGGGTGTCGAGCGGGTGTTCATCACGAACGGGCTGAACTTCCCCGACGCGCTCGCGGGCTCCGCGGTCGCGGCGCGGGACGGCTCACCCGTGCTGCTCGTGACGCCCGACTCGATCCCGCCGGTGACGGCCGCTGAGCTCGAGCGGCTCGACCCTGACGAGATCGTGGTGCTCGGCGGGCTGCCCACCGTCAACGCGAGCGTCTACTCCGCACTGCGGAGCTACGCCCCGTCGATCAGCCGGCTCGCCGGTGAGAACCGCGTCGACACGGCCGTGGAGATCAGCAAGGCGTTCTTCCCGGACGGGGCCGAGGACCTGTATATCGCGACGGGGTACAACTTCCCCGACGCGCTGGCCGGCGGCGTCGCAGCCGGGCTCTCGGGCTCGCCGCTGCTGCTCGTCCACCCGGACGGTGCCTCGCAGGCGGTGCTCGACGAGATCGAACGGCTCGCGCCCTCGCAGATCCACGTGCTCGGCGACTACCCGTCGGTGCCGCAGGTCGTGCACACGCAGCTCGCGGAGTTCACGCCCGTCCCGCTCGACCCGCCCGCTGACCGCGTGGAGTTCATGCAGAGCACGGGTGCATGGGCAAACTCGGCGCCGGGTGTGACCACGACGGGTCTCGACCAGGTGGACTTCTGGATCGGCGGACTCGCGGAACGGCTCAACCCGTTCGGCGGCATGCTGGGCTCGACGTTCAACTTCGTGTTCGAGGCGCAGATGGAGGCACTGCAGTTCGGTGACCGGTTCTACTACCTGTTCCGGAACCAGGGTCAGCAGCTGTTCGCCGCACTCGAGGGCAACACGTTCGCGGACATCATCCAGCGCAACACGGACGCGTCGAACCTTCCGGCCGACGTCTTCGCGCTGCACGACCCGATCCTCGACCTCGAGAACCTGCCGGACCCGCGCCCCGCGGGGCTCATCCAGGAGCCGAACGGCACCTGGCGCTGGGACGGCGACGAGCACGTCGAACTCCACGGAACCGCGAATGCCGACCGCATCCGTGGTGACGAGGGCGACGACGCGCTCTGGGGCTATGAGGGCGACGATGTCATCGAGGGCGGCGCCGGCAACGACGCGCTCGTCGGCGGCAAGGGCGATGACATCATCACGGACTCGTTCGGCGATGACAACATCAAGGGCAGTCAGGGCAACGATGCGATCAACTCCGGTCCAGGAGTCGACCTCACGCTCGGCGGGCTCGGCGACGACTTCATCATGGGCGGCGGTGACTTCAAGACCATCTTCTCCGGACTCGGAAACGATGTGATCCTGGGCACCTCCGGCCGGCTGACGGTCTTCGGCGGCGAGCACGACGACTGGGTCGAGGGCTCGACGCACGCCGACCTGCTGCAGGGTGACAATGCCGACCAGTTCCAGAACGACGTGCTGGGCGGGAACGACGTGGTCATCGGTGGTCTCGGCAACGACGACATCGAAGGTGAGGGCGGCGACGACATCCTCGTCGGCAAGGCCGTCGGCACCGATCGGCATCTCGGCAACCTCGGGTTCGACTGGCTCACCTACTACGGCGAGTCGCTGAACGTGAACGCCGACATGTCGATGACGCGGGTCGTCCAGCCGAACAACCCGCTGCCGAGCCGGTTCGATCAGCTCGAAGCCCTGTCGGGCGGTGCCGGCAACGACACCCTCCGCGGTCCGCTCGTCGCACCCGACGACGTCGCCGAGAACGAGATCCCGCTGCACAAGGCCACGGAGGAGAGCCTCGACCTGATCGACGGGCTCGAGGAGCTGCTCCGGCCGACCGGCGCACCGTTCGACTACGCCGCACCGCTGCTGCGGGGCACGCCGGAGTCCGACACCGACGGTGTCCACAAGATCATGGTCGGCGGCCCCGGCTCCGATCTGATCGAGGGACGCGGCGGCAACGACTACCTCGACGGTGACGCGTTCCTCAGGGTTCAGCTCGTCGACACCGAGACGGGCACGCGCTACGACAGCGCAGCCCAGGTGCAGGCGGCGGTGTTCCGAGGCGACGTGAACCCGGGCCAGCTGGACATCGTCCGCGAGATCGTGATGGACCCGAACGCCGACACCTCCGTCGACACCGCGTTCTACCGGAACGCGTTCGCGTCCTACACGATCAGCGAGCTGCCCGACGGGTACTGGCGGGTCGAGCACACCCAGGTGCAGGAGGCTGAGGAGAGTGACGGCGCAGACGTCATCCGCGGCTTCGAGGTGCTCCAGTTCAGCGACGGCTGCGCCATGCTGAACGACGCGGGCACCGCCTGGGAGGCGTGCGAGGCGAGCGCTCAGGTCCTGCTCGACACCGAGAGCCCCGTGGAGGACGTGCCCGTCACGGCGACCATCACGGATCTCGAGGGCGCCGAGCTCGACACCACCGGATTCACCAACGTGCAGTACACGTGGTGGGGCGGCGAGGGCGAGAACGCCGGCAACGTCACCGAGTGGGAACAGCTGGCAGTGGTCACGATCAATGCCGGTCAGCCCGCGAGCCCGACGACCTTCACACCCGGCGACACCGCCGTCGGGCAGTTCCTGAGGGTCACGGTGTCGTACCTCGACGCCGGCGGCATCGCCCGGGTCGCGGCCTCCGCGCCCACCACCAACGTGGTCGAGAACGTCAACGACGTGCCGACCGCACCGACCATCATCGTCTCGCCGAGCGGTCTGATGACCGTGACGCCGCCGACCGATGGTGATGGCTTCAACGAAGACGACCCCGGATTCACCTACCAGTGGTTCCGCGACGGGGTCCTCATCGAAGAGGCCTCGGGGAACACCTATACGCCAGGCACCGCGGACTCGGGAGCCACGATCACCGTGACGGTCGGCTACACCGACCTGAACGGCACGGCGGAATCGGTGACCTCGCCAGGGGTCCTCGCCCCCTAGAAGGAGGACCCCGGAAGGGTCGGGGAGAGTGCAGGCCTGGCGGGCAGGCCGGTGCTCTCCCCGATCCGGACCAGCGCAGACCCACCCCAGCCCCCGAGAGGTCGGTTCGCGCAGTGGCGACCTGTCGGGTACGGACCCGGTCGATGCCCCACCGCATCGGCCGGGTTCCGTGCGCGTCCCGGCGACGATGAACGGATGCCTCGGGCGGGAGCCTTCGGCAGCGAAGCCGACGCTCGATTGGCACATTCCGAGATCGGCTGGTAACGTTGATCCCCGGCCCGGGGCGATGAAATCCCGGGCCGATGCACCTCTAGCTCAATCGGCAGAGCAACTGACTCTTAATCAGTGGGTTCAGGGTTCAAGTCCCTGGGGGTGCACCAGTTCTTTGTGTTACTTCGCCTGATGGGTGCCGTTTGGTATCCGGGTGATGGGTGACACGGTTTCGGTTGATTGGTGACACTGCCTTCGGGTGATGGGTGACACTCCCGGAACACGGCTTGGGAGTGACGTCCTCTCCACATCGGCTCGCGCTGACGGGTGCTCCACAGATTCTCTCCTTGACGCGCCGACAGCAAATCGTCAACATTAGGTTGACGATGCGCGAATTCTCCCGAGTGCACGAAAGCACGGCATCGACGACGCGGACATCCTCCATGCGTGGGTCAACGCGTGTCGTTTCTTCGAGATCGAGTACGACCATGAGCGGCGGTTGCTCGTCATCGGGCCGGCAGCCGACGGTGCGCTCCTCGAACTCATCGTCGTTCCGCTGGATCGTCCGACACGGATTATCCACGCCGATCGGCTTCGCCGAAGTTCTATGACGCATTGAGGTGATGCAAAGGATGAGTACGAAACAGCAGGGTGATATCGACGCATGGCTCGATTCACTCGACCCAGCGGAGATCGAGTGGAAAGACGCGGCCGGGCTGCGTCGACTGATCGCGGCTCAGGATGCGCTGGCCGCCGCGGAGCAGGAACTGCGGTCGGCGGTGCGCGATGCGCATGAGTCGGGGCTGTCATGGACCGCGATCGGCGGCATCCTCGGCGTCTCCAAGCAGGCTGCGCACCGCAAGTACGCGGACCCAGCCTGAATCGACGGGCGAAACGCGTCAGTCGTCGACGCCGCGGGCCGCGAGGGCCTCGCCCATGGCTCAGCGGCCACGGGCGGCTTCGATGCCGACCGGAGCGACTACGACTTCATCGTCGACTTCACGCCGGCGGCAACGCCGGGGCGGTCTCGCCCCGGCGTTGTGCTCGGTCTACGAGCTGCTTTCCATGGCCACGAATTCGCCATTCGTCAGCCGGAATCGCCGCGTGGTGCGGGACCGTTCTGATTCAGCGCATTCCATCATGTTCGTATATAACATACGGAACGCTGCGAGCTCCCGGGGGATATCTGGCCAAACCGAACCGGCAGTATGCTCTCGCTCTTGAATCGCGACCCGGAGTTCCGGCTCGCTAATCAAGAATTCGACCCGTTCGTCTGCGCGTTCACCCCGATCGATCGCCGGCCAGAGCACGCGGCCCGTCGAGGCGTCTGCGTCAACGCCCGGACGTTGTCGGAGATGTTCGAAGTAGCGCTCGAGGATCGATGTCGTCATGACCGTGGGAATGCGGTGATCACTTTGTTGTTCTTCGCGCCTACGGGCACGGTAACGGTGTAGGTTCGCGCGGTGGCCTTGCTGTTGTAGTTCTTGATCTGGACGACCGCGGAGTAACGGTAGGTGTCGTTTCCACCATCGTACGGAGCTGAGGCCGGTTGGCCGACCGCGCCGCTGATGGCCCAGAGGGCGAATTGTTGCCACGTGCCCCCGAGGCCGTACTTCGTGACGATGTTGTTCCAGTCTGAGCTGTGCTCAGACACAATGTGTCGCCAGCCGTAAGCCGTTGATGACCAGCGTTCGCGATGGAGGGAAGCGATGAAGCCCCCGGGCAGTCTCCCAGGCCTCTCGGAAGCAGGCCGCGCACCGGAAGTACGCGGACCCGGCCTGATCGACGGGCGAGACGCGTCAGTCGTCGACGCCGCGGGCGGCGAGGGCCTCGCCCATGGCGTCGGCGGTCTGCAGGGCGCGTACGACGACCGGGACGGCGATCGCACGGAGGGAGCCTTCGGCGCCGCGCGCCTTGCGCGCATCGAGGACGGCGCGAACGAGGTCGTACATGAGCGGCACGGCGCGGATGGTGAGCGCGAGCACGAGCCCGACCCGGTCGGCGTCGATGCGGCGGCCGAACGGCCGCAGCGCCGCGCGCATGGCGTCGAGGATGTCGCCGACGCGGGTCGTCAACGTCACCAAGGCCGCGAGTGCCACGCACACGAGCACGCGCAGCGCGAGCATGAGCGCGGCCTCCCAACCCTGGAAGATCCAGTTGAGCGCGCCCGCGAGCGAGACGATCACGACGATCGGCACGATCTGGGCGAACAGGAGGCGTGCGGGGATCCCGGCGACCGCGAACAGCAGCGCGGTCACGGCCGCGGCCCCCAGCATCCACGGCCAGGACGGCAGCAGCGCGACCCCGATCACGGCGAGCGCGAGCCCCGCGAGCTTCCAGCCCGCGGGCAGGCGGTGCAGCGGCGAGTCGCCGGAGGAGTACAGGCCGATCATGACGGATGCCTCACCCCACGAGTGCCCGGTAGGCGTCCAGCGACGCGGCGGGCGGGCCGTCGGCCACGATCCGACCCTCGTCGACCACGAGCACGCGGTCGAACGACTCGACCGACTCGAGCCGGTGCGTGACCAGGATGAGCTGTTGATCCAGCTCGGCGAAGTGCCGCTCGACGAGCAGCGAGTTGCGCGCGTCGAGCAGGGTCGTGGGCTCGTCGGCGACGATGATCGCGGGCTCCGCGACGAGCACGGCGGCGAGTGCGAGCAGCTGCTTCTGCCCGCCCGACAGGCGGTGCGCGGGCCGGTCGGCGAGCTCGGTCAGCCCGAACCGCTCGAGCGCGCGATCGACGCGGGCCGAGGCATCCGCAGCACTCAGCTTGAGCCGCCTGAGCGAGAACGCGACGTCCTCGCGCACCGTGGGCATGACGATCTGATGGTCCGGGTTGGTGAACACGAAGCCCACGCGGCGGCGCACGTCGCGGCCGTGTCTGGCGACGTCGACGCCGTCGACGAGCACGCGCCCGGACGTGGGGGAGACGAGGCCGTTCACGAGCCGCGCGAGCGTCGACTTGCCCGAGCCGTTGGCGCCGATCACGCCGATCCGCGGCTCGGTCAGCGTGAGCGACACCTCGCGCAGGACCTCGTGGTCGTCGTACCGGTGCGAGACGGCGTCGAAGACGATCTCGGGCATCAGACTGCGGTGGTGTCCGCGTCGGCCGCGCGGCGGCGCCACGGCCACTCGCGGGGCGTGATGAGTCCGGGCCAGGCGCGGTGGACCGCGGCCGCGACGCCCGCGGCGATGACGGCCTTCACGACGTCGCCCGGGAGGAACGGCAGCGCGCCGGCGAGGAACGCCTGGTCGAGCGGGAGGCCGAGGACGACCGCGAGCCACGGCACGCCGATGAGGTAGACGACCACGACGCCGCCGACGAGGCTCGCCACGAGCAGCGGCCAGAACTTCAGCCTCGGCGCCAGCCGCTCCGCGATCCAGCCGATGACGAACGCACCGGGGATGAACCCGATGAGGAACCCGCCCGACGGGCCCGCCAGCACGCCGAGTCCGGCGGCACCGCCCGCGAGGATCGGCAGCCCGGCGAGGCCGAGCGCGGCGTAGACCACGACGGCGAGCGCACCTTTGCGCGCGCCGAGCATGACGCCCGCGAGCATGACGCCGAGCGTCTGCAGCGTGATCGGGACGCCGAACCCGACGGGGATCGCGCCGGGGAGCGTGAGGCCGGCGATGAGCGCGGCGAAGACCGCGATCTGCGCAAGATCGCGAGCGGTGGACTTCGTCTTGCTCCGGGCCGGTGCAGGCGTGATCGTCATGATTCCCCTCGTTGGACACACGTTCGGGTGGATGCTCTGAGGATCACGCTAGGAATGAGCGATGGGTGGGTGCGCGAGGTCGCCCTACAAAGAACTCGCGTGGACTTTGGAACGGCGTCGCCCAGCGTCGCGGGCGGACGGCCGCTCAGGCGGCCGCGTCGAGCTCGGCGCGCTCGGTCTCGGCGGCATCGGCGAGGTCGGCGGATGCCTCGGGCGACGCGGTCTCGTCCGCCTCGGCCGATGCGCGCTCGCGGACCGGCTCGGCCTCACGGACCGGCTCGGCCCAGAGCACGAGCGGCGACGGGTTCCAGCTCAGCGCCATGGTGTCTTCGCCCTCGGGCACGACGACGGCGACGGTCTCGCGCTCGTCGAGGATCGTGCGCGTGATCTCGGAGGCGATCTGGTGCGTCACGACGGCGTCGAAGATCATGTCGGTGTCTTCGGGCGTCCGGCGGACGAGCGCCCATTGCCCGCTCGCGCCGATGAACTCGGCGAGCTTGGTGTTCACGAGTTCGAAGATGTGCTCGCCGCGAAGGTCTGCGGCCGAGGCCCGGGGTGCGGGCGCGATGATGGGAGCGGCTTCGGCTTCGAGCCGTGCGCGGCGACGCCAGCGGCGGAACATCGGCGGCCCCTCTCGGGTCAGCGGGCGGGCAGTGGAGGTGCTTTTACCACAGTCTTGTGTACCGACGGCCCCATTCGCCGCTGGACACGCCGCCGCCGCTGGACACGCCGCCGCCGCTGGACACGTCGCCGCTGGGACGCGGCCTTCAGGCGTGTTCCGCGCGGTCAGTCGAGCAGCTTCGCGCGCTCCGACTCGTCGGTCACGGTGCCGATCGCGATCGCGAGGCTCGCGGCCCACGAGATCCACATCAGGAGCAGTCGCCAGTCGCGTGGCCCGGCGAACGTGGCCCGGACGACGCCGATGCCGCTGAAGATCGCACTGATGACGGCCCCGCTGAACAGGTACTTGCGCATGCAACCACGCTACCGGTCGTCTTCGGCGTACTGGGAGTACGCCGGGAATCTGACCGATCGGACAGACTCTGACCGATCGGTCAACTAGCGTGGTCGCATGCCCTCAGACCCCCAGGTCACCTCTCGCGTGCGCGCCGCCGACGAGCTGCGCCAGGTCGCGCTCGAACAGTTCGCGACGGTCGGCTTCGCGGCGAGCTCACTCCAGCAGATCGCCGACCACGCCGGGTACTCCAAGTCGAGCGTGCTCTACCACTACGCCTCGAAGGAGGCGCTGCTCGAGGCCGCGATCGGCCCCGCCATCGATCTCCTCGAACGGCTGCTGCACGACTTCGTCGAGGCGGGGCGCACGCTCGAGGCACGTCGCGTCTTCCTCACGCAGTTCGTCGACTTCCTGCTCGGCAATCGGCTCGCCGTGCACACCTTCGTGAACCAGGGCCAGTTCCTCCGCGACATCCCCGTCATCGAGCGCGCGAACTCCGCGATCCGCGGGCTCGCCGACTCCATCTGCGACGCCGATGCGCCGCTCGCCGAGCAGATGCGCTTCGGCGTCGCGCTCGCGGGCGCGACCTACGCCCTCGTCGCCGACGAGACCTTCCTCGCCGACGAGCAGCGACGTCCCGACGAGGACGTGCGCGACGCGCTCGTCGCCGTGCTCTCCGAGCTCCTGCTTCCGGCCGACGGCCGCTGACCGATCAGCCCCTGACCGAGAAAGGCCCGACCGAACCGTGGCTCTCCTTCTTCACCGCATCGGGCGCTTCGCCTACCGCCGTGCCTGGCTCGTCATCGCGGCGTGGGGCGTCGCGCTCGCCGCGCTGCTCGGCGCGGGCATCGGTCTCGGCGGTCAGCTCCAGGAGTCGTACTCCATCCCCGGCACCGAGTCGCAGACCGCGATCGATCAGCTCGCCGCGGTCTTCCCGCAGACGGCCGGCGCCTCGGCGAAGGCCGTGCTCGAGGCCCCGGACGGGGAATCCGTCGACGACCCATCGGCCCGCGCCGCGATCGAGGCGATGGAGGCCG
The DNA here is from genome assembly GCF_031432255.1 of Agromyces aerolatus. NCBI lineage: Bacteria > Bacillati > Actinomycetota > Actinomycetes > Micrococcales > Microbacteriaceae > Agromyces > Agromyces aerolatus. Next base: position 315,266 of record NZ_JAVKGQ010000002.1, read on the forward strand.
ACCTCGAAGCGGTCGACGGCGTCGTCAGCGTGCTCGGCCCGTTCGACGAGTATGCGGGCGACCAGATCTCGGGCGACGAGCGCACCGCCTACATCCAGGTCCAGTTCGACGGTCCGACGACGGATGTCTCGCCCGAATCCCTCGACGCGGTCGTCGCGACCGGCGAGATCGGGCGCGACGCCGGGCTCGAGGTCGCGTTCGGCGGCGAGGTGTTCGAGGAGACGACGTTCGGCCTCACCGTCACCGAGGCGCTCGGCGTGCTGTTCGCCGGCGTCGTGCTCTTCATCACGTTCGGCTCGCTCGTGGCCGCCGGCATGCCGCTGCTCACCGCACTCGTGGGCGTGGGCGCCGCCTTCGGCGGCATCTCGATCGTGTCGGCCTTCACCACGGTGTCGAGCACCGCGCCCATGCTCGCGGTCATGATCGGGCTCGCGGTCGGCATCGACTACGCGCTGTTCATCCTCTCCAGGCACCGCACCCAGCTCGCACGCGGCGAGGATCCGGAGCAGAGCGCCTCCGAGGCCGTCGCCACCGCGGGTGGAGCGGTCGTGTTCGCCGGGCTCACGGTCATCATCGCGCTGCTCGGCCTCCTCGTCGTCGGCATCCCGTTCCTCAGCGTCATGGGCGTGGCCGCGGCGTTCGCGGTGTTCATCGCGGTCGCGGGTGCGGTCACGCTGCTGCCCGCACTGCTCGGCGTGCTCGGCCGACGGCTCGTGCCGAAGCCCGGCAGTCGCGCCGCCCGCCGTGCCCTCGCCGGTGACGAGGGCGGGAAGCGCACGCTCGGCCGCCGCTGGGTGGACACGGTGCTGAAGGCCCCCGTCGTGTTCGTGGTGCTCGTCGTCGGTCTGCTCGGCGCTGCGGCGATCCCGGCCGCGAGCCTCGACCTCAACCTGCCCGCGGGCAACGGCGAGCCGGGATCGAGTCAGCGTGAGGCGTACGACATGATCGCGGACGGCTTCGGGCCTGGCGCCAACGGCCCGCTCATCGTCACGGTCGACATCACGCAGACGACCGACATCTTCGACGACCTCGACGCCATCCGCGACCGGCTCGCCGACGTCGACGGCGTCGACTACGTCGGCCAGGGCATGCCCAACGAGACCGTCGACACCGCGATCATCCAGGTGATCCCCGAGAGCGCGCCCGACGACCCCGAGACCAAACATGTCGTGCAGGAGATCCGGGACCTCGAGCCGTCCATCACCGCCGAGTTCGGCACGCCCATCGCCGTCACCGGGTACACCGCGGTGTCGATCGACATCTCGCAGCGGCTGAACGACGCGCTCATCCCGTTCGCGCTCATCGTCGTCGGGCTCTCGATCGTGCTGCTGCTCATCGTCTTCAGGTCGGTCTTCGTGCCGATCAAGGCCGCACTGGGCTTCCTGCTCTCGGCGTTCGGCGCGATCGGAGCGACCGTCGCGGTCTTCCAGTGGGGGTGGGCGGCCGACCTCTTCCACATCGAGCCCGGCCCGATCCTGAGCTTCCTGCCGATCCTGCTGATGGCCGTGCTCTTCGGCCTCGCTATGGACTACGAGGTCTTCCTGGTCTCGGGCATGCGCGAGGAGTACGTGAAGACGAAGGAGCCCCGCTCCTCGATCGTGCACGGGTTCCAGCACGCCGCCCGCGTGGTGACGGCGGCCGCGCTCATCATGTTCTTCGTCTTCTTCGCGTTCGTGCCCGAGGGCTCGGGCGTGATCAAGGGCATCGCGTTCGCGCTCGCCGTGGGCGTCGCGTTCGACGCGTTCCTCGTGCGCATGACGCTCGTGCCGGCCGCGATGGCCCTCGCCGGCCGGGGTGCGTGGTGGCTGCCACGGTGGCTCGGCAGAGTCCTGCCCGACGTCGACATCGAGGGCGAGGGGCTGCGCGCCCACCTCGAGCAGGCCAGGTGGGCCGGTGCCAGGCGAGCCGCGGTGCTCGCCGAGGGCGCCGTGTTCGGGCTGCCGGACCGTCCGATCGGCCCCATCGACCTCGATGCCCCGGCCGGCGGCGTGCTGCTCCTCGCGGGTGAGCCGGTCGACCGGCGCATCGTCGCCGCGACGCTCGCCGGCCGGCTCGCGCCCGTCGAGGGCCGCGTCGCGGTGCTCGGCGAGCCGCTGCCGACCGGGGCATCCGCCGTGCTCCGCCGGGTCGCGATCGCCGAGATCGACGCCGACGCGACACGCAGCGTCGGCGACGTCATCGCGTCCCGTCTCGACGCGACTAGGCCGTGGTACCGGCTCACGCCGCCGACGGCGGCCGTCGACGGCTGGCTCGAGCGGCTCGCCGAAGCTCGCGGCGCCGGCATGCCCGCGATCGACCGCGACACGAGTGTCGCCGCGCTGGGCGCGCAGGACCGCGCGCTCGTCGCATTGACCGCGGCCCTCGCCGAGCGGCCCGCGGCCGTCGTCATCGACCTCGACGACGAGACGGGCGCCGACGCCGCGCCGTTCTGGACCTCCGCGGCCCGGCTCGTGCCGGCCGCCACCACCGTCATCGCCGGGGTCGAGCCCGGACATGACGCCGCACCGTTCGCGCCCCGCGGGCTCAGCTCCGTCCGCCTCGGCGCCGTTCTCCAGGAGACGATCCGATGAGCACCCGACTGCAATCCCTGCTCGGCCGCACGACACGGCAGCGCCGCACCCGGTTCGCCGTGCTGCTCGCGGCGGTCATGCTCGTGCCGCTCGCCGTGGCCGGGCTCGTGTCCGCCGCGCTCGGCGGTGCGGGCGACCGGCTCGAGACCATCCCGGCTGTCGTCGTGAACGACGACGAGATGGTCACCACGACCCTGCCCGACGGCAGCGAGCAGACCGTGCTCGCCGGGCGCCTGCTCGTCACCGAGCTCACGGGCGACGGCGGCGCCGGATTCGATTGGACCATCACGAACGACGAGGAGGCGGCCGAGCAGCTCGCGTCGGGCGAGGCCTACGCGGTGCTCACGATCCCGTCCGGGTTCTCCGAGTCGATCACGTCACTCTCGGGCGAGCATCCGACCAAGGCCGACCTCTCGATCCGCACGGACGACGCGCACGGCTATCTCGCCGGCGCCGTGGCGCAGTCGGTCGGCACGGCCATGAGCGCGACGTTCGGCCAGGCCATCACGGCGCAGTACCTCGAGGGCTTCTACGGCAACCTCGCCACGCTCGGCGGCTCGCTCGGCGACGCCGCCGACGGGGCGACCGAGCTGTCGAGCGGGGCCGGGTCGCTCGCCGACGGCGTCGGCCAGCTCTCGGCGGGCGTCGCGCAGGCGGCCTCAGGGGCGACGGATGCCTCGGCCGGGGCCGCGACGTATGCGGGCGGCGTGCACCAGTACGCCGACGGGGTCACGAGCTACACGCAGGGCGTCGACGGCATCGCGGGCGGGCTCGGGCAGCTGAGCACGCAGACGGAGAGCCTCGGCCAGCTCGGCTCGGGCATCTCCCAGTACGTCGGCGGGGTGAACCAGGCCGTCGGCCAGGTGCAGGGCGCGTTCACGGGAGTGGCGGCCGCGCTCACGCAGGTGAAGGAGCAGAACCCGGAGCTCGCGCCGGTCATCGACCAGGTGCTCGCGGGCCTCCAGGAACAGGCCGGACCGATCGAGGCCCAGCTGCAGCAGTTCTCGGCGGCCGGCACCGAGCTCGCGAACGGCGCGAGCGGCCTCGGCGGACTTCACGACGGCATCGCGCAGCTCGCCGGCGGCGCCGCGCAGCTCTCGGCCGGCTCCGGCGGCCTCCGCGACGGCGCGACCGGTCTCGCCTCGGGCGCCGACCAGCTCGCCGGCGGCGTCGACGAGCTCGCGGCGGGGCTCGGTCAGCTCTCGACCGGGGCATCCGCCGCCGCGACCGGCGCGACCCAGCTCGCCGACGGGACCACCCAGCTCGCCGAGGGACTCTCGAGCGGCGCCGAGGGCGCCGAGGCGCTCACCGGGATCGACGCGGCCGAGACCGCCGACGTCGTCTCGCAACCCGTGAGCGTCGCCTCGGAACGTGAGAACGAGATCGGGTCGATCGGCGAGGTCATCGGCATCCTGTTCGCGCCCATCGGGCTCTGGATCGGGGCGCTCGCGATGTTCCTCGTCTTCCGTCCGGTCACCCGCGAGGTGCTGCGCAGCACGTCCTCGACGGGAGGCATCGTGTGGCGCACGCTCGCGCGCGCCTCGCTCGTCGCGCTCGCCCAGACCGTCGCCATCGTGGCGTTGCTGCACACCGCGCTCGGCGTGTCCTGGTCGGTGCTGCCGCAGACGCTCGCGTTCTCGGCGCTCATGGCACTCGTCTTCACCGCGCTGCACGCGTTCCTCACGACCGCGTTCGGGCGGGCCGGGCTGCTCGTCTCGCTCGTGCTCGTGGCGCTGCAGATCGCGGCGACCGGCGGGCTCTACCCGATCGAGGTCGTGAGCGATCCGTTCCAGGCGATCAGCCCGTTCCTGCCGCTCACCTGGGCCGTGCAGGGCATGCAGGGCATCGTCGCCGGCGTCGGCGGCGGGGTCGTGGGCGGGGCCGCGGCCGTGCTCGCGCTGTTCGGACTCGCCGGCGTGCTGCTCACGTGGGCGGTGATGGCGCGCCGCCGAGGCATCCGCTCGACGGGATTGACCGCGGCCGCGCTCGGCTGACCCGCGCCCGTCGGTCGAGTAGGCGCGCCGGCGCCGTATCGAGACCCGGTGACCTGTCTGCGAGACTCCGGGTCTCGATACGCTGTGCTACTCGACCAGCGAAGGGTCAGCCGCCCTCGCCCGGCTGGAGCGTCTCGAGGGCGCGCTGCGAGCGGCTCGTCTCGCGCGGGCGGGGAGCCTGACCGAGATGCCGGCGCGCGAACTCGAGGGTCTCGCGCAGCAGGTCGACGCGGTCGTGCTCGGTCTTCGCCTTGCGCGTGTTGACCTCGGCGACGACCGAGCCGTCCCAGTCGCGTTCGGCGAGCAGCTCGAGCACCTCGGCGACGGGCTCGCGACCGTGCCCCGGCAGCAGATGCTCGTCGAAGATCTGGCCCTCGCCGATCGCGCCCGAACCGTCGCACAGATGGACGTGCCGCAAACGGTCGCCGAGGTCCTTCGCGTAGGCGAGGCTGTCGACGCCTGAGAGCGCGGCGTGCGAGAAGTCGAGCGTGACCGCGTCGCAGTCCATGACGCGCGGGTCCCAGCCGGGGGAGTACGCCTTCAGGTTCTTGCCTGCGGCGCGCCACGGGAACATGTTCTCGACAGCGATCTCGACGCCGCGGCGTTCGGTGATCTCGCGCACGATCGAGAGGAACTTCTCGGCGTAGCCGGACTGCCAGCGGAACGGCGGGTGGACGACGACCGAGTCGGCGCCGACCGCGGCCGCGAGCTCGGCCGTGCGGTCGAGCTTGACTCGCGGGTCGCGGCCCCACACGAAATGCGTGAGCAGCAGCACGGGTGCGTGGATCGACAGCACGGGCAGCGCGTACCGCTTCGAGAGCTCGCGCAGGACCTCGGGCTGCTGGGTGGTCTCCTCCTGGGTGACCATCACCTCGACCCCGTCATAGCCGGACAGCTTCGCCAACCGGAAGGCTTGCTCGGGACCCTGCGGATACACGCAGGTCGTGCTCATACCGACTCGGATCATCAGGTGCGCCAGTGTAGTGCGCCGAACTGACGGGTGGGCGGGGATTGACGCCATACCACGAACCGACCGGCCGAAATGGCGACTGTTAGCCTGAGAGGAGCGCGAGGAGGACACCGCCGGTCATGACGAAATCTCCCGGATCAGACGAGCTCTACATCGACGCCGCCTACGACATGGTCGTCGTCTCGAACCGGTTACCGGTCGACTACCAGGGCGGCGAAGGCGACGAGATCAGCTGGCGCAGCTCGCCCGGCGGGCTGGTCACCGCGCTCGAACCCGTCATGCGAGCCTCCGAAGGGGCGTGGGTCGGCTGGGCGGGCGTCGCCGACCGCGAGTTCGACCCGTTCGACCACGACGGCATCTCGATCATCCCCGTCCCGCTGTCCGAGCAGGAGCTCGAGGACTACTACGAGGGCTTCTCGAACGACACGCTCTGGCCGCTCTACCACGACGTGATCGCACCGCCGACCTACCACCGCGAGTGGTGGGACGCCTACGTGCGCGTCAACCGCCGGTTCGCCGAGGCGGCCGCGCGTGCCGCGGCCGAAGGGGCCGTCGTCTGGGTGCAGGACTACCAGTTGCAGCTCGTGCCGCGCATGCTCAGGGAGACCCGGCCCGACCTCGTGATCGGGTTCTTCAACCACATTCCGTTCCCCGCATACGGCATCTACTCGCAGCTGCCGTGGCGTCGTCAGGTCGTCGACGGCCTGCTCGGCGCCGACGTGATCGGGTTCCAGCGCTCGGCCGACGCGAGCAACTTCGCGCGCGCCGTGCGCCGGCTCTTCGGCTACGCGACGAAGGGCACCGTGATCGAGGTCCCCGCCGAAGACGGCGAGGTGCGACGCGTCGTGGCCCGGCACTTCCCGATCTCGATCGACGCGGCCGGCTTCGAGGAGATCGCGCAGCGCCCCGAGGTGCAGGAGCGCGCGCGACAGATCCGCGAGGAGCTCGGCAACCCCGCAACGGTCATGCTCGGCGTCGACCGGCTCGACTACACCAAGGGCATCAGGCACCGCATCAAGGCGTTCGGAGAGCTGCTGCGCGACGGACGTCTCTCGGTCGAGGACGCGACGCTCGTGCAGGTCGCGAGCCCCTCGCGCGAACGCGTCGAGACCTACCGCCAGCTGCGCGACGAGATCGAGCTGCAGGTCGGCCGGCTGAACGGCGACTACTCGACGCTCGGCCACCAGGCGGTCGCGTATCTGCACCACGGCTACCCGCGCGAGGAGATGGTCGCGCTGTACCTCGCGGCCGACGTCATGCTCGTGACCGCGCTCCGCGACGGCATGAACCTCGTCGCGAAGGAATACGTCGCGTGCCGGTTCGACACCGACGGCGTGCTGCTGCTCAGCGAGTTCGCGGGGGCCTCCGACGAGTTGCGGCAGGCGATCCTCGTGAACCCCCACGACATCGAGGGCCTCAAGGACGCGATCATCGAGGCGACGCAGATGCCCAAACGCGAGCGCGCCAGGCGCATGCGGGCCCTGCGCAAGCGGGTGCGGGAGAACGACGTCGCGAACTGGTCGGCCACGTTCCTCGAGACGCTCACGGGCGTGGGCAAGATCGCGCCCGGCATCCCCGACCCGCTGCAGGCCGCGATCGTCGCGCTCGCCGGGACCGAGCGGCTGCTGGTCGCACTCGACTTCGACGGGACGCTCGCCCCGCTCGTCGACCGCCCGGAGGACGCCCGCGCGACCGAGCGGGCGCGCGCCGCGATCGAGCGGCTCGGCGCGGCCGACGACACGCGGGTCGCGATCGTCTCGGGCCGGGCGCTCGACAGCCTCGGCTCGGTCGCGAGCCCGCCGGACGGCACCCTGCTCAGCGGTTCGCACGGGGTCGAGCTGCAGCTCGACGCCGGAGCGGTCACGCTCGACCTGCGCGACACCGAGCTCGCGAAGCTCGACCGGCTGAGCGAGATCGTCGGTTCGGTCGCCGCCTCGAACTCGGGCGCGTGGATCGAGAAGAAGCCCGCAGGCCTCGCCCTGCACACCCGCCGGCTCAGCACGGTCGAGGGCGCCGCCCTGCAGCAGGACGCGCGCGAGCAGGTCGCCGCCGAACTGCTCGGGATCACGGTCCGAACCGGCAAGGCCGTGCTCGAGTTCGCGGTGCGGGAGAGCGACAAGGGCGAGTCGCTGAACCGGTTGCGGCAGCATGTGGGTGCGACGGCCGTGCTCTACATCGGCGACGACGTCACCGACGAGGACGCGTTCGCGACCCTCGACAGCGACGACGTCGGCGTCAAGGTGGGTCAGGGCAAGTCGCTCGCGGCGCACCGAGTGCGCAGCCCGGAAGAGGTCGCCGAGCTCCTCGAGCGGCTGGCTGACGCCCGCGAGAGTGCGCACGGCCGCAGCTCGCACTGGTCCTAGACTCGTTCCCATGCCCAGCGAGTTCGATCACAAACCCCGTAGCCGCGTCGTCACCGACGGCATCGAAGCCACGACCAGCCGTGGCATGCTCCGTGCCGTCGGCATGGGCGACGCCGACTGGGACAAGCCGCAGATCGGCATCGCGAGCTCCTGGAACGAGATCACGCCGTGCAACCTCTCGCTCGCGCGACTCGCGCAGGCCGCGAAGGAGGGCGTGCACGGCGGCGGGGGATACCCGCTGCAGTTCGGCACCGTGTCGGTGTCCGACGGCATCTCGATGGGCCATGAGGGCATGCACTTCTCGCTCGTGTCGCGCGAGGTCATCGCCGACTCGGTCGAGGTCGTGATGCAGGCCGAGCGGCTCGACGGGTCGGTGCTGCTCGCGGGCTGCGACAAGTCGATCCCCGGCATGCTCATGGCGGCGGCGCGGCTCGACCTCGCGAGCGTGTTCCTCTATGCCGGGTCGATCGCACCGGGCTGGGTGCGGCTCTCCGACGGCACCGAGAAAGACATCACGATCATCGACTCGTTCGAGGCGGTCGGCGCGGTCAAGGCCGGCAAGATGAGCGAGGCCGACGCCAAGCGCATCGAGTGCGCCTTCGCGCCGGGCGAGGGCGCGTGCGGCGGCATGTACACCGCGAACACGATGGCCTCCGTCGCTGAGGCGCTCGGGCTCTCGCTGCCCGGGTCGGCATCGCCCGCGTCGGCCGACCGGCGCCGCGACTACTACGCGCACCGCTCGGGCGAGGCCGTCGTCAACCTGCTGAAGCAGGGCATCACCGCGCGCCAGATCCTCACCAAGAAGGCGTTCGAGAACGCCATCGCGGTCGGCATGGCGCTCGGCGGCTCGACGAACATCGTGCTGCACCTGCTCGCGATCGCGCGCGAGGCCGAGGTCGAGCTCACGCTCGACGACTTCAACCGCATCGGCTCGAAGGTGCCGCACATCGGCGACCTCAAGCCGTTCGGCAAGTACGTCATGAACGACGTCGACCGCCGCGGCGGTGTGCCCGTGCTCATGAAGGCGCTGCTCGAGGCCGGCCTCATGCACGGCGACGTGCTGACCGTGACGGGCAAGACCATGGCCGAGAACCTCGCCGAGCTCGACCTCCCCGAGCTCGACGGCGAGGTGCTGCGCACGCTCGACGACCCGATCCACGCGACCGGCGGCCTCACCATCCTGCACGGCTCGCTCGCGCCCGAGGGCGCCGTGGTGAAGACCGCGGGCTTCGACGCGGCGACCTTCGAGGGCCCGGCCCGCGTGTTCGAGCGTGAGCGCGCGGCGATGGACGCGCTCACGAACGGCGAGATCTCGCACGGCGATGTCATCGTCATCAGGTACGAGGGCCCCAAGGGCGGCCCCGGTATGCGCGAGATGCTCGCCATCACCGCCGCCATCAAGGGCGCCGGGCTCGGAAAAGATGTACTACTCTTGACGGACGGTCGATTCTCAGGCGGCACAACCGGCCTGTGCATCGGCCATCTGGCACCCGAGGCGGTGGACGCAGGTCCGATCGCCTTCGTGCGCGATGGTGATCTGATTCGGGTCGATATCGCGGCTCGCTCCATCGATCTACTGGTCGACGAAGCTGAGCTGGCAGCCCGCCGTGAAGGCTGGGCTCCGCTACCTCCGCGCTATACCCGAGGCGTCCTCGCGAAGTACTCCAAGCTCGTGCGCTCCGCTGCCGAAGGCGCGACGACGGGCTGAGCGCTGCGCCCACCCCCGCACACTCTCGTCCAGTAGAAGGAAACGAATGTCCACGGAACCGAATCCCGTGCCGACGCCCCCGAGCCTGCCGTCCAGCGCGCCCGAGGAGCTGACCGGCGCCCAGGCCGTCGTCCGCTCGCTCGAGCTGCTCGGCATCACCGACGTCTTCGGGCTTCCCGGTGGCGCCATCCTCCCGGTGTACGACCCGCTCCTCGACAGCAGCCGGCTCCGGCACATCCTCGTCCGGCATGAACAGGGCGCCGGGCACGCGGCCGAGGGCTACGCCTCGTCGTCGGGCAAGCTCGGCGTCGCGATCGCGACGAGCGGTCCGGGCGCGACGAACCTCGTCACGGCCATCGCCGACGCGCACATGGACTCGGTCCCGCTGCTCGCGATCACCGGACAGGTGTTCTCGACCCTCATGGGGACCGACGCGTTCCAGGAGGCGGACATCGTCGGCATCACCATGCCGATCACGAAGCACTCGTTCCTCGTCAAGCGCGCCGACGAGATCCCGGCCACCATCGCGGCCGCGGTGCACATCGCGACGACCGGCCGCCCCGGCCCGGTGCTCGTCGACATCACCAAGGACGCCCAGCAGGACACGTTCGCGTTCCAGTGGCCGCCGAAGGTCGACCTTCCCGGGTACCGGCCGATCACGAAGGCGCACGGCAAGCAGGTCCAGGCCGCGGCGCAGCTCATCGCCGAGGCCAAGCGCCCAGTGCTCTACGTCGGCGGCGGCATCGTCCGCGCGAACGCGTCGGAGGAGCTCATGGCGTTCGCCGAGGCGACGAAGTCGCCGGTCGTGACCACGCTGATGGCGCGCGGGGCGTTCCCCGACTCGCACCAGCAGCACCTCGGCATGCCCGGCATGCATGGCACGGTCCCCGCCGTCCTCGCCCTGCAGGAGGCGGACCTGCTGGTCGCGCTCGGTGCGAGGTTCGACGACCGTGTGACGGGCAAGGCCGCGCTGTTCGCGCCCAACGCGAAGGTCGTGCACGTCGACATCGACCCGGCCGAGATCTCGAAGATCCGCACGGCCGACGTGCCGATCGTGGGCGACCTGAAAGAGGTGCTCGTCGACCTCGCCGCGGCGTACCGCGACGTCGCCGGCTCGACGACGCCCGATCTCGAGGAGTGGTGGTCGACGCTCGACAGCCTCCGTGAGGAGTTCCCGCTCGGCTTCAGCCCGACCACCGATGGGCTGCTCGCGCCGCAGTACGTGATCCAGCGCATCGGCGAGCTGACCGGGCCCGAGGGCGTCTACGCCGCGGGCGTCGGCCAGCACCAGATGTGGTCGGCGCAGTTCATCAAGTACGAGCGGCCGAACTCGTGGCTGAACTCGGGCGGCGCCGGCACGATGGGCTACGCGGTGCCCGCCGCGATGGGCGCGAAGGTCGCCCAGCCCGACCGGGTGGTGTGGGCGATCGACGGCGACGGCTGCTTCCAGATGACGAACCAGGAGCTTGCGACCTGCACCCTGAACGACATCCCGATCAAGGTCGCGGTCATCAATAACTCCTCGCTGGGCATGGTCCGCCAGTGGCAGACCCTGTTCTACGACGGCCGGTACTCCAACACCGACCTGAACACCGGGCACGACACCGTGCGCGTCCCCGACTTCGTGAAGCTCGCCGAGGCGTACGGCGCGCTCGGCATCCGGGTGACGAAGGAAGAGGAGGTCGACGCCGCGATCAAGCTCGCGCTCGAGACCAACGACCGGCCCGTCGTGATCGACTTCGTCGTGTCGGCCGACGCCATGGTGTGGCCGATGGTCCCGCAGGGCGTGTCGAACAGTTACGTGCAGTACGCCCGCGATCACTCGCCGGCCTTCAGCGAGGAGGACTGACCATGTCGACCCACGTGCTCTCCCTCCTCGTCGAGGACAAGCCGGGCCTGCTCACGCGCGTCGCCGGGCTGTTCGCGCGCCGCGGGTTCAACATCGAGTCGCTCGCGGTCGGCCACACCGAGATCCCCGGCCTGTCGCGCATCACGGTCGTGGTCGACGTCGAGGACCTGCCGCTCGAGCAGGTCACCAAGCAGCTCAACAAGCTCGTGAACGTCATCAAGATCGTCGAGCTCGAGCCCGCGCAGTCGGTGCAACGCGAGCACCTGCTGATCAAGGTCCGCGTCGACAACACGACCCGTTCGCAGGTCCTCGAGGCCGTGAACCTGTTCCGGGCGCGCGTCGTCGATGTCGCGACCGACGCGCTCGTCATCGAGGTGACGGGCGACTCCGGCAAGACCCAGGCGCTGCTCAAGGTGCTCGAGCCGTACGGCATCAGGGAGATCGCCCAGTCGGGGCTCCTCGCGATCGGCCGTGGCGGCAAGTCCATCTCCGAGCGCGTCTTCCGCAGCTGACCAGACCGAACCAACCAAGGAGAAAGTAACCACTCATGGCTGAGATCTACTACGACAACGACGCGGACCTCGCGCTCATCCAGGGCAAGAAGGTCGCCGTGGTCGGCTACGGCTCGCAGGGCCACGCGCACGCGCAGAACCTCCGCGACTCGGGCGTCGAGGTCGTCATCGGCCTGAAGGACGGCTCCAAGTCGATCCAGAAGGCGTCAGAGGCGGGCTTCGAGGTGAAGAACGTCGCCGAGGCCGCCGCCTGGGCCGACGTCATCGTCATCCTCGCGCCGGACCAGTACCAGCGTCACATCTACGCCGAGTCCATCAAGGACAACCTCGCCGAGGGCAAGACCCTCGTCTTCGGTCACGGCTTCAACATCCGCTTCGGCTACATCGAGGCGCCCGAGGGCGTCGACGTGATCATGGTCGCGCCGAAGGGCCCGGGTCACACGGTGCGTCGCGAGTTCGAGGCCGGTCGCGGCGTCCCCGTGATCGTCGCGGTCGAGAAGGATGCCTCGGGCAACGCGTGGGCGCTCGCGCTGTCGTACGCGAAGGCGATCGGCGGCCTGCGCGCCGGCGGCATCAAGACCACCTTCACCGAGGAGACCGAGACCGACCTGTTCGGTGAGCAGGCCGTGCTGTGCGGTGGCGTCTCGCAGCTCATCCAGTACGGTTTCGAGACGCTGACCGAGGCGGGCTACCAGCCGCAGGTCGCGTACTTCGAGGTGCTGCACGAGCTCAAGCTCATCGTCGACCTCATGTGGGAGGGCGGCATCGCCAAGCAGCGCTGGTCGGTCTCCGACACGGCCGAGTACGGCGACTACGTGTCGGGCCCGCGCGTCATCGACCCGCACGTCAAAGAGAACATGCAGGCCGTGCTGGCCGACATCCAGTCGGGCGCGTTCGCCGAGCGGTTCATCGCCGACCAGGACAACGGCCAGAAGGAGTTCCTCGAGCTCCGCAAGAAGGGCGAGCAGCACCCCATCGAGGCGACCGGCCGCGAGCTCCGCAAGCTCTTCGCCTGGAACGCCTCCAACGACGACGACTACGTCGACGGCGAGGTCGCCCGCTAACGCGCAGCGCCTCTCACGTCGCAGTCCCCGCGCGGCCGGCCGTCCAGCCGGCCGCGCGGGGACTGTGGCTGTTTTGGGAAAGTGACGGTCACTCGCCGGTTCGTGGCGGAGCCGTCGAGTCCCGGACACGGAGCGAGGGTTCGATGACGAGCCGGGTCGGCCCGGCATGCCGCAGCTCCGGTTGCTCGATCCGGCCGACGAGCGTCTCGATGGCGCGGGCCGCGAGCTGTTCGATGTGCTGCGACACGGTGGTCAGGCGCAGTCCGGACGACGCCCAGCCGACGTCGTCGAACCCGAGCACCGACACCTCCTGCGGCACGAGGATGCCGCAGCGCGTGAGTTCGGTGATCACGCCCACCGCGACCTCATCGTTGTACGCGAGCACGGCGGTCGGCAGTCCACCTCCCAGCAATCGGCGGGCCACCGCCGCTCCGGCGCCGACGTTCCCCGACGTGACGTCGAGGACGTGCTCGGCGAGTCCGTGCGCCTCGACATAGCTGCGGTACGCCTCGAGGCGCCTCCGGCCCACCGGATGACCGGGTAGGGCCACATGGCAGATCGCCGTGTGCCCCAGTCGCGTGAGATGGTCCAGCGCGAGCCGCACGCCGACGCTACTCGAGCTCAGCACGCGGTCGGCGTGCTCGGGTCCTGTGTGACCGATCAGGACGAGCGGGTCGTCGCCCACGGACTCGCCGATCTCGCCCGGGTCGATGAGGATGAGCCCGTCGGGCCGGGCCTCCTGGAGCGTGGCGATCGCCTCGCTGGGCTGACGGTCGTAGGTCACGCCGCTGAGGAGGAGTTCATAGCCAGATCGGGTCGCTGCTGCGTACAGGCCGCGCAGCAGACGGGCATGAAACTCGCTTTCGAGTGCAAACTGCACGCCGATCACCCGGGTGCGTGCGGCGGCCAGCCGGCTCGCCCTGCGGTCGGGTCGGTAGCCGAGCGCTCGCATCGATGCCCGCACGCGGGCGCGCGACTCAGCGCTCGCGCCGGGCGCTTCGCGCAGCACGATCGACGCGAGGGCGCGCGAGACTCCGGCGTGGCGGGCGACGTCTTCGAGCGTGGGCCGCTGGGGCGATTCGTTCATTTGTCTTGACATTTGAAGTACCTCGATCGTACGGTACTAGAGCGCTCTAGAATCTATCGATGGTTGAGCGCGAGGGCAACACACGCGTCAGAGAGGACAGGCAGTTCATGCGGATGGTCGACGAGGACTTCGACGTGGTGGTGAGCGGGGGCGGGCTCGCCGGTTTCTCCGCCGCCATCGCCGCCGCGCGTCACGGGGCGAGGACCGTGCTGATCCAGGATCGGCCGGTTCTCGGGGGCAACTCGTCGTCGGAGGTCCGGGTCACGCCGCATGGCGCTGCGGCCTTCCACGCGTACGCCCGAGAGAGCGGCATCGTGAGCGAGGCGCTCATCACGGAGCGCGCGACCAATCATGAGCCGATCACCGAGAACGGCTGGACCAACAGTGTCTGGGATCTCGTCCTCTATGACATGGCGGTCCGGACCGATCGGCTCACCCTGCACCTCAACACCGTGGTCGAGGGTGTTGAGAAGACCGGTGAGATGATCACGGCGGTATCGGCACGAGTGCTCGGCGCGGAGACGCAGCTGCGCATCACCGGCAAGGTCTTCATCGACTGCACCGGCGACGGCACGGTCGGGGCGCTCGCGGGGGCGAGCTGGCGGAGCGGGGTCGAAGCGCGCGACGAGTTCGATGAGCCGCACGCGCCGATCGATGCCGGCGAGGGGGTGATGGGCAGCTCGCTGCACTTCAAGACCGTCGACGTCGGCCGTCCGGTGCCGTTCACCGCTCCTGACTGGGCTGTCAGATATGACGACCCCGAGTTCTTCTATCGCGGCGGTCGGGTGCCGAAGACGCTCAAGAGCGGCTACTGGTGGATCGAGATCGGACCGCCGTGGGACACGCTGTACGAGAACGAGCGCGTTCGGCACGAGCTCACGCGGCACCTGCTCGGCATCTGGGACTTCTTCAAGAACAGGGACCCGAACACCATGGCGGCCGCGGCGAATCTGGCGCTCGATTGGGTCGGTCAAGTCCCCGGCAAGCGCGAGAACCGGCGGCTGATGGGGCAGCTGATGCTCACCGAGAACGATCTGATCGCCCGCACGGCGTTCCCCGATGAAGTCGCCTTCGGCGGCTGGTACGTCGATCTCCACACCATCGGCGGCCTGCTCGCCGACACCAGTGAGCCGCTGAACGCGCGCGAGCTCGACCCGACGTCCGACTACGGTGCGAAGACGAACGTGGGACCCTTCGGGATCCCGCTCGGCGCGTTGCGGAGCGCTGAGGTCGCGAATCTCCTTTTCGCCGGACGGAATGTCAGCGCGACGCACGCGGCGCTCGGTTCGATCCGGGTCATGAGCACGACCGCGGTGATGGGACAGGCCGTAGGCACGGTGGCAGCGATGAGCCTCGGTTCGGCGTCGTTGGATGCCTTCGTCACCAGCAATCTCGGCGACGTGCAGCAGGCGCTGCTGCGCGACGGATGTTTTCTGCCCAACGTCAGCAACGCGGACCCGCTCGACCTCGCATTGCGCGCCCGCGTCAGCGCAACCTCCGAGGAGCAGTTCTCCGGGGTCGGCCCGCAGAGCGTCAACCGGTTGGGGGCGCTCGACCACTGGCGTGATCACCCGGTGTACCCGTTCCGAGGCGAGCTCACTCGCCGGACGGCGCAGTGGATCGCGCTCGACGACCGGCGGCGGCTCGACGCGCTCGAACTGTGTCTCGAGAACCACACGGACGAGCCCATCGAGGTCACTGCAGCGTTGCACGCCGTGGATGGGATCTGGGACTACCGGGTCGAGCCTCCGCGCATCGCGGAGACGACGTTGATCGTCCCGCCGCGAGGGCCGCACTGGGTTCGGTGGGAGATCGGCGCCGATGTGGTGTCGCCCTCGCAGTACGTGCGCGTCGACCTCGACGCCGCAGAGGGAACCGAGTGGAAGGTGGCTGGAACGGTCGTGCCAGGACAGGTCGCGGCGTACGAGGCCGCGCCGGGGCTGCTGCGGAGGTTCGGCGGCGGCACGACCCTCGCGTTCCAGGTCGAGCCCGCGCAGTCCCCGTACGGCGCCGGCCAGATCCGGTCCGGCGTCACCCGGCCGCACCGTGCGACGAATGTGTGGCGCTCCGACCCGGCCCGACCGCTCCCGCAGTCGGTCGAACTGGCCTGGGACGAGCCCGTCACCATCGCGCAGGTCCAGGCGACGTTCGCCGGCAACCTGCTGCGCGAGTATCACGCATGCCCGCCGCTCTATTGCGATCCGCAGTGCGTCCGCTCCTATGCGTTTCACGTGAGAGTGGATGGCGGATGGCACGAGGTTGCGAGGGTCACCGACAACATCATGTCCCGCGTGGTTCACGATCTGCCGGTGCCGATCGAGACCGATCGCCTCCGGCTGACGGTGTTCGCGACGCACGGAGATCCGTCGGCGGCGGTCTACGAACTGCGCGCGTACGCCGCGAACGTGTGCACTCCGGTGGGGTGAGCGAGCCATGAGTCGATCGATCACGCTCGAGCCGCCGCCGTCCCGGCAGGGGGGTGCGCCGCCCGGGCGCCCCGCCGGACGGATGCGGCGTGCACGACGCCGTTCGGCGTTCCCCTATCTGCTCGTCGCGCCGGCCGCGATCATGTTCGTGCTGGTGATCGGGTACCCGTTCGTGCAATCGCTGTCGTTCGGGTTCTTCGATCGCAGCCTGCTCGCCGATGAGGGGACCTTCGTCGGGCTCGGGAACATCGCCGATCTCGTGACGGACGCCGGATTCTGGGCCGTCGTGTGGCAGACCGCGGTCTTCGTCGTCGCGTCGACCGTCGGGGCGTTCGTTCTCGCGATCGCGATGGCCCTCGCCCTGAACAGCCGGCTCCGTGCGCGAGCCGTGCTGCGAACGGCGTTCCTCGTCCCGTGGATTCTCCCCGGTGTCGTCGTCTCGTTCCTCTGGATGTGGATGTTTGACACGAACTACGGACTGCTGAACGGGATCATCGCCCTCTTCGGCGGCGCCGGGGACACGAACTGGCTCGATACGCCCGCGCTCGCGATGACCGCCGTCGTCGTCGCGAAAGTGTGGCACTCCTTCCCCTGGATGGCGGTGCTCATCCTGGCGGCGTTGCAGTCGATTCCGGCGGAGACCCACGATGCCGCCGCGGTCGATGGCGCGGTGGGCTGGCGCAAACAGGTGTACGTGATCCTTCCCCAGATCAAACCGGCGCTCGCGCTGACCCTGCTGCTGGAGACCATCTGGGGGCTTCAGCACTTCGAGATCCCATACGTGATGACGGGCGGGGGGCCGGTGGGGTCGACGACAACGCTCGCGGTGGACCTCTACAAGGCCGCCTTCGCGAACTTCGATCTCGGCGACGCGGGAGCGATCGGCATCGTCTGGACGGTGGTCATGGCAGGCCTCGTCGCGGTCTATGCGGTCTACATCACCCGGCAGGAACGGAGGGCGAACCGATGAGCGTCGCCACCAGCAGCCGCGAACGCGTACGGCCACCTGAAGAGCGGCAAGCTCCGCAGGCGAGGGGGAGGGGCGGTCCACTCACGCGTCGGCCGGTCGCCGCGATCGTCTCGGTGATCGTGATCGGGGTGTTCGCGCTCGGTCCGGTGCTGTGGATGATCATCACGGCGTTCACGCCCGACCAGGACATCTTCCAGTTCCCGCCAACGCTGGATCGCGGTTTCACGTTCGACCACTTCGTCTCGGTGCTCACGGACGCGACGCTCATGCGGTTCATGGTGAACGGCATCGTGGTCTCGATCGCGACCGCACTGCTGAGTCTCGTGATCGGGTTCGCGGCCGGATACGCATTCTCGAAGTTCCGGTTCCTCGGCCGGTCGCCGATCATGTACCTGCTGCTCATCGCGCAGATGGTGCCCGAGGTGCTCCTGCTGCTCACGCTGTACACCTCGTTCGACGCGCTCGGGCTGCTCAACACCTACGGCGCGCTGATCCTCTCGTACACGACTTTCACGCTCCCGCTGTCGGTATGGATGATGAAGAACACGTTCGACGCCGTTCCCGACGAGCTCATCGAAGCCGCCCGCATCGACGGGGCGAGCGAATGGCGCATCATGACCTCGGTGATCCTCCCGGTGACGAGGACACCGCTCATCGCGGTCGGACTGTTCGCCTTCATCCGGGCCTGGAACGACCTCGCGTTCGCGCTCACGCTCGTCGGCACCGAGCATCAGACGCTCCCCGCCGGGCTTTCGCTGACGTTCCTCGGCGAGTTCCAGAGTTCCTACGGCGAGATGCTCGCCGCCAGCCTGGTGACCTCGATCCCCGTGGTCATCATCTTCCTCGCGCTGCAACGGCATTTCGTCAGCGGCGCGCTCAGCGGTTCTGTCAAATGACCAGGTGTCACCCTCGTATCGAAGGAGATTGAGCAATGCACCGAACGACCTCTTCACTCACGGTCAGTCGTCGTGGCTTCCTGTTCGGCGGCCTGGGACTCGGCGCGCTCGGCGCGCTCGCGCTCACCGGCTGCACGCCGGGCGGCGGTGGTGGTTCTGCGGCCGGCACGTCGAGCACGACGCTCACGTCCTGGGTGTTCGGCCAGAACGCCGGCGAGGCGCTCCGCGAGACGATCGCAGACTTCAGCGCTGCCACCGAGATCACCGTCAACGAGAACACCTACCCGTACCTGCAGTACCTGAACCAGATCGTGCTGAAAGCACGGAGCGGCAATATCGCCGGTGTCGCCCACATCGACGAGGAGTGGTTGTCCACGCTCGCCTCGGCCGGGGTGCTGAAGGATCTCGGCGGGATCGTCGATGAGTCGCTCTACCCGAGTCGCGTGATGGCGGGCGGCCGTTACGACCGGACCCGCTACGCAATGCCATGGACGCAGTCGGCCATCGGCATGGTGGGCAATCAGGAGCTGCTCACGGCGGCCGGGGTGGACGCCTCGTCGATTCGCACGGTCGATCAGTTCACCGAGGCGTTGCGCGCGATCACGCGGCTGGACGGTTCGCTGATCCCGTACGTACCCTGCACCGCGGTCGAGCAGCTCAAAGACATGGTGCCGTGGATGTGGGTGTTCGGTGGAACGATCGTCGAGGACGGGAAGGTCACACTCGGAGACCCGGGATCGATCGCGGCGATCGAGTACTGGAAGCTGCTGCTGGATGACGGGCTGATCCAGGCCGGCATCGTGCGTGATGATGCGCGCACCCTCTTCGCCCAGCGGCGTGCGGCGATCTACGATGACGCGCCGCAGGCGTATGGCGTGATCCCGCCGCAGTCCGATGATTCCGACATCGCCGGCAAGATGCTCCCGATGTCGCGGCCGTCGGCGCCGGGCGGAACCGGGTCGAACCTCGTGTGGAGTCAGCCCCTGGTGGCCTTCGACGAGACGGATGCCACGGTGTCACTGCTCTCATCGCTGAGCACCGACCTCGACGGTCTCGAGCGCATGTTCATCGCGTCGGGCCAGCCGCCCGCCACCGATGAGGCGCTCGCGGCCGACTGGTTCACCGCGAACGTGTTCAACACGTCGTGGAACGAAACGGTCGCTGCCGCGTCGGAGGTCAATCCGCTCTGGTCGTTCCCGAGCGCGACGGCCGCGCAGACGCTGTTCAACGAGGCGGTCGAGGCCGCGCTCAAGGGAACCGTGACGCCCAAGCAGGCGCTCAGCGAGGCGAAGGACGGGCTCACCGGCCTGTTGGAGCGCTGAGCGACCATGCTGGGGAACCTGCAGGGCTGGCACCTGATCATCATCCTCGTCGTGGTGCTGCTGGTGTTCGGTGCGCCGAGGCTTCCGGCGCTGGCCCGCAGCGTGGGGCAGTCGATGCGCATCCTGAAGCACGAAGTGCGCGACGACGGTGCCGCATCCGACGAGCCGGCGGATCGTGTGTCGGCAGGCGATCGCGCGCCCTGAACGCCGGAGGTGCTCCTGAGCGCTGCCGGCCTGGGCGGCCGGTCCCGCTCAGTAGGCTGGGGGGATGACCCGCGAGAACGATGACGAGGCGCTGAGCTGGGAGGGCGACGACGACCCGACGCTCGCGCCCGGCTGGAAGCGGGTCGGCAATGCGACGCCGGTGACGGATGCCTCGGCCGAGGCCACGGCGACGGATGCCTCGGCGGAGTCCGCCGCAACGGCTGACTCCGAGGTGAACGACGCCGCTGAGGGCGACGCGGCGGGCCAACGGCGGCAGACCGGGTCGGTCGAGCTGCTCATCGTCGGCGTGCTCGCGGGCGTGTACCTGCTGTACACGGTGGGCTGGCTGCTCACGGTCGTCCGCACCGACGCGCCGGGCACGAGTCTCGTCGCCGACGCCATGTACACGCTCGGGCTCTGGTTGGCGGTGCTCGCGCCCGCACTGTGGTTCGGGCTGGTCTTCGCCGTGGTCTCGCGCAGCTCACGGCGTCTGCTGTGGCTCGCCGTGGGCGCGGTCGTGCTCGTGCCGCTCCCGTTCGTGCTGGGGGTGACCGCGTGAGCGCCGAATCCGCATCCGCCGCCGGGCGCGCCGCCGTCCCGGCCGACGAGCGCGCTCCGCGCTCCCACCAGCCGCTGTGGCTGCAGGTCGGGCTCGCGGTGCTGTTCGGGCTCTTCTACGCGTACGACGTGTGGGAGGTGGTCGAGAGTCTCGTGCAGATCCTGAGCCTCGGGCTCACGTTCGAGGTGGTCGGCTGGGTCATCATGGTCGTCGCCGCGCTCGCGCCGCTCGGCCTGTTCGCGGCGGCGTTCGCGATCGGCCGCGGGCGGAGCATCCTGATCGCCGTGCTCGCCTATCTCACCGGGCTGGCCGTCTCGGGCGCGCTGTTCTCGACGTTCACGGTCCTGCTCGGGGTGACCGGCGCGATCAGCGTCGCGGGGTAGCCGCGGCGTCATACGCGCGAGCGGGCATATGCGCTCAAGTAGAGTGAATGCCGAGACGCCCCGACGGCAGTGGCGTTCGTTCCTCTCCCATACTCGCGCGGGGCCCGCGCACGTCTCCCGAAGGAATCGTCTGTGTCAAAGCCGGTCGTGCTGATCGCCGAAGAACTCTCGCCCGCCACCGTCGATGCCCTCGGGCCCGACTTCGAGATCCGATCGGTCGACGGTACCGACCGGCCGGCGCTCCTCTCGGCACTGTCCGACGCGAACGCGATCCTCGTGCGGTCGGCGACGAAGGTCGACGCCGAGGCGATCGCCGCGGCGCCGAAGCTCCAGGTCATCGCGCGTGCGGGCGTCGGGCTCGACAACGTCGACATCAAGGCAGCGACGACCGCGGGCGTCATGGTCGTGAACGCGCCGACCTCGAACATCATCTCGGCGGCCGAGCTCACCGTGGGGCACATCCTGAGCCTCGCCCGGCACATCCCGGCCGCGCACTCGGCGCTCGCGCAGGGCGAGTGGAAACGGTCCGCGTACACCGGCACCGAGCTGTACGAGAAGACCGTCGGCATCATCGGCCTCGGCCGCATCGGCGCACTCATCGCCGCCCGGCTGCAGGCGTTCGGCGTCGAGGTCATCGCGTACGACCCGTACATCACGGCCGCGCGGGCCCAGCAGCTCGGCGTGCAGACCGTGTCGCTCGACGAGCTGCTCGAGCGCAGCGACTTCATCACCATCCACATGCCGAAGACGCCCGAGACGACGGGCATGATCGGCGCCGAGCAGCTCGCGAAGATGAAGCCGACCGCGTTCGTGGTCAACGTCGCGCGCGGCGGGCTCATCGACGAGGCCGCGCTGCACGACGCGCTCGTGGACCGCACGATCGCGGGCGCCGGGCTCGACGTGTTCGTGTCCGAGCCGCCGCGCGAGTCGCCGCTGCTCGGCCTGCCCAACGTCGTCGTCACGCCGCACCTCGGCGCCTCGACCGACGAGGCGCAGGAGAAGGCGGGCGTCTCGGTCGCGAAGTCGGTGCGGCTCGCGCTCGCGGGTGAGCTCGTGCCCGACGCCGTGAACGTCGCCGGCGGGGTCATCGACCCGTACGTGCGCCCCGGCATCCCGCTGGTCGAGAAGCTCGGCCAGCTCTTCGCAGGCCTCGTCGACGGCCCGCTCACGAGCCTCGACATCGAGGTGCACGGCGAGCTCAACGACTACGACGTGAGCGTGCTGAAGCTCGCGGCGCTGAAGGGCGTGTTCACGAACGTCGTGAGCGAGTCGGTCTCGTACGTGAACGCGCCGCTCCTCGCCGAGCAGCGCGGCATCGAGGTCCGCCTTATCACCGACGCAGAGTCGCCCGAGTACCGCAACGTGATCACGCTGACCGGCGCCCAGGGCGACGGCCGCCAGGTGTCGGTGTCGGGCACGCTGACCGGTCCGAAGCAGATCGAGAAGCTCGTCGGCATCAACGGCTACGAGATCGAGGTGCCGATCGCGAGCCACCACATCGTCATGCTCTACACCGACCGGCCCGGCATCGTGGCCGTGTACGGCAGCGAGTTCGGCGACGCCGGCATCAACATCGCGGGCATGCAGATCGCGCGCCGCGAGGCCGGCGGGCAGGCGCTCAGCGTGCTGACGGTCGACTCGCCGGTGCCCGCCGACGTGCTCGACCGGGTCCGCGCGGCGACCGACGCCGACGTGATGGTCGAGATCGACATCACCGAGTCCTGAGCTCGACGGCCTGAGCCCGGGCCGTGCCGCGGCCGGCTGGTCGAGGAGCGAAGCGTATCGAGACCCGGTGCGCTGGTCTCGATACGCGCGCTCCTTCGTCGCGCGCTCCTCGACCGACGGGCGGCGTCAGGTTCCGGATGCCTCGCCGGCGGCGGTGCCGTCGGGTGACGCCGGGCTGGATCGCGCGAGGCGTTCGAGCAGGGCGACGAGCCGGTACATGGCGTCGTCGTCGATCGTGGTGATCTCGGCGGGGGAGTCGGCGGACTCCGCGCTGAGCGCCGCGTGGTAGTACAGGCCGTCGCCGATCAGGGTCACGGCGAGTGCGACGGTCGGGTCGCCGACGTGGGCCGACAGCGCGTCGAGCCAGCATCGTCGCACGGCTTCGAGGGCCTCGGCCGCGTCGCGGTCGCCGCCCTGCGCGAGCCGCACGACGGCGACGAACGTGCGGTCGAGCGGTGTGGCGACCTCGGTCGATGATCGGATGAAGTACGAGATGGCGCCATCGGGCGCGGCGTCGATGCGCTCCACGTCTTCGCGGATGAGTCGGTGCAGTCGCTCGATGAGCCCGGCGATGAGGGCCTGCCGCGAGCCGAAGTGATAGAGCAGCCCGCCCTTCGAGACGCCGGCGTGCCTCGCGGTCGCGTCGAGCGTGGCGGTGCGTTCGCCGTCGGCGACGATCAGGTGCTCGAACGCGTCGAGCACCGCTTCGCGAGCGGCAGGGGGTCGGCTCATGGGTCCTTTTCTCGAGACATCCGTCGGTGACCTCTGTTACTATACCAGCCGGACGGTATAGAAACAGGACACCCACGCATGCACTCCGACACCTCGTCGACCCCCATCGAGCGCGTCGACACCGCCTCGCTCGCCTCGAACGGACCGCGCGCGCCGCGCCGCGCCTGGATCGCGCTCGCGGTGCTCATGTTGCCCGTGCTGCTCGTCTCGGTCGACAACACGGTGCTGAGCTTCGCGCTGCCCGAGATCGCCCGAGACCTCGCGCCCACCGCGGCCCAGCAGCTCTGGATCATCGACGCGTATCCGCTCGTGCTCGCCGGCCTGCTCGTGGCCATGGGGTCCCTCGGCGACCGTTTCGGCCGGCGCCGGCTGCTGCTCATCGGTTCGATCGGGTTCGGGCTCGTGTCCGTGGGTGCGGCCTTCGCGCCGACGGCGGAGGCGCTGATCATCGCGCGGGCCGCGCTCGGCTTCTTCGGCGCCATGCTCATGCCCTCCACGCTCTCGCTGCTGCGGTCCGTGTTCACCGACCGGGAGCAGCGCCGGCTCGCGATCGCGATCTGGGCGACGGGCTTCGCAGCGGGCAGCGCGCTCGGCCCCATCGTCGGCGGGGTGCTGCTCGAGCACTTCGCGTGGGGCTCGGTCTTCCTGCTCGCCGTCCCCGTGCTGCTGCCGCTCGTCGTGCTGCTGCCGCTCCTCGTGCGCGAGAGCCGCGACCCCGCACCCGGGCCGATCGACCCGCTGAGCATCGCGCTCTCGCTCGCCGCGATGATCCCGGTCGTCTTGGGCATCAAGGCGATCGCGACCGACGGGTTCGGCGGCTACGGCATCCCGATGATCCTGCTCGGGTTCGTCTTCGGCTGGCTGTTCGTGCGCCGCCAGCTGCGGCGGCCGACGCCCATGCTCGACGTGCGCCTGTTCCGCCGGGGCGCGTTCGGCGGCGCCGTGCTCGTGAACCTCATGAGCGTGATCTCGCTCGTCGGATTCCTGTACTTCGTGTCGCAGCACCTGCAGCTCATCGTCGGGCTGAGCCCGGTACAGGCGGGGCTCGCGCTGACCCCGGGGCTCGCGGCGATGATCGCGGCCGGCCTCATCGTCGTGCCCATCGCCAAACGCGTCGCCGCCCGGGTCGTCGTCCCGGTCGCGCTGACGCTCTCGGCCGGCGCGTACGTCGTCATCGCGCTCACGGCAGACTCCGGCGCGCTCGCACCCGTGGTGCTCGCCTTCATGATGCTCGGCATCGGGATCGGCGCGGCCGAGACCGTGTCGAACGAGCTCATCCTGAGCAACGCGCCCGCGGCGAAGGCGGGTGCCGCATCGGCGGTCTCCGAGACGGCCTACGAACTCGGCGCCGTGCTCGGCACCGCGGTGCTCGGGTCGATCCTCACGGCCTACTACCGGACCTCCCTTGAGCTGCCCTCAGGGCTGACCGCCGAGCAGGCCGAGGCCGCGCGCGAGACACTCGCCGGGGCGTTCACGACCGCGAGCGACCTGCCCGGCACGGCACGCGCCGCGCTCGAGGCATCCGCCGCGCACGCGTTCGACAGCGGGGTCATGGTGACCTCGCTCATCGGCGTGGCGCTCATGCTCCTCGCGGCCGTGGTCGCGGCCACGACGCTCGGTCGCGGCGCGAAGCGCGCGTCGGCGGGCGAGCGCGCCGGCCTGCGCGACGGTCAGTAGGCCGCCGGGTCGTCGGGCGAGCTGGTCTCGCTGCGGCGGACACGCTCGCCGGTGGCCGGATCGACCGAGGTGCGCGACGTCGACACCGTGTTGCGGCGCCGCGCGATCAGGACGATGCCGAGGACGATGACGATCGCGCCGGCACCCATGAGGATGTAGCCGACGGTCGTCAGGTCGATCCAGTCGAGCGTGACGTTCACGGCGAACGCGAGGATCGCGCCGATTGCGAAGAGGACGATACCGAGTCCGAGGCTCATCCGGCCCTTCCTTCCCCGGCGCGGACGTGTGCCGCACCGCATACCGGCACCGACACGGAGCGCGTCGGGCAGCGGCCTCAGGCTAGCCACGCCACGCACTACGCTGGGAGGGCTGGCGCATGAAGGGACACGCATGGTAACGAGGGTCAAGCTCGCGGTCATCCCCGGTGACGGGATCGGTCCCGAGGTCGTCGACGAGGCGCTCAAGGCGCTCGACGCCGCCACGGTCGGCACCGAGCTCGCATTCGAGCAGACGCCGTTCTCGCTCGGAGCCGGGCGGTATCTCGAGACCGGCGACGTGCTCACCGACGACGATCTCGCCGCGATCAGGGCGCACGACGCCATTCTGCTCGGCGCGGTCGGCGGCGTCCCCGGCGACCCCCGGCTGGCCGGCGCGAACATCGAGCGCGGGCTGCTGCTGAAGCTGCGGTTCGAGCTCGACCACTACGTGAACCTGCGCCCGACCGTGCTGCACCCCAACGTGTCGAGCCCGCTGGCGAACCCGGGCGACGTCGACTTCGTGGTCGTCCGCGAGGGCACCGAGGGGCCGTACGTGGGCAACGGCGGAGCGATCCGGGTCGGCACGCCGCACGAGGTCGCGAACGAGGTGTCGGTGAACACCGCCTACGGCGTCGAGCGCGTGGTGCGCTATGCGTTCGAGCAGGCGGCCGCCCGGCGGTCCAAGCTCACGCTCGTGCACAAGACGAACGTGCTCGTGTTCGCCGGCTCGCTCTGGAAGCGCACCGTCGACGCCGTCGCCGCCGAGTACCCGGGTGTCACCGTCGACTACCTGCACGTCGATGCCGCGACGATCTTCCTCGTCACGGATCCTGGTAGGTTCGACGTCATCGTCACGGACAACCTCTTCGGCGACATCCTGACCGATCTGGCCGGCGCGATCAGCGGCGGCATCGGCCTCGCCGCCTCGGGCAACATCAACCCCGACGGCAGGTTCCCGAGCATGTTCGAGCCGGTGCACGGTTCGGCTCCCGACATCGCCGGGAAGGGCATCGCCGATCCCACCGCCGCGATCCTGTCGGTCGCGCTCCTGCTGCGCCACCTCGGCGAAGCGGATGCCGCGACCCGAGTGGAACGCGCGGTGGCCGCCGACCTCGCCGAGCGCGGCGACCACCGACGCAGCACGGCCGAGATCGGTGACGCGATCGCCGTCCGCATCCAGGCTGCCCTGCAGCCCGCGCACTGAACGCTCACCCAGACGCATCCGAAGGAAGACGCCATGACCACCGACCTCCGCCTCCAGGCCCCCTCAGCCGCCGGTCTCATCTGGAACGTCGCCCGCAACGCCGAGGCGAAGACCGACGCCGAGCGCGAGGAGATCCTCGCCGACCCCGGGTTCGGCAACCACTTCACCGACCACATGGTCGACCTGTGCTGGTCGCAGAAGGGCGGCTGGCACCGGCCGCGCGTCTCGCCGTACGGCCCGATCCAGCTCGACCCGGCGGCCGCGGTGCTGCACTACGCCCAGGAGATATTCGAGGGCCTGAAGGCGTACCGCCACGCCGATGGATCGATCTGGACGTTCCGCCCGTACGAGAACGCCGCGCGCCTGCAGCGCTCCGCGCGCCGCATGGCGCTGCCCGAGCTGCCCGTCGAGCACTTCATCGACTCGCTCAAGCAGCTCGTCGCCGTCGATGGCGCGTGGGTGCCGACCGCGCCCGAGACCAGCCTGTACTTCCGGCCGTTCATGTTCGCCAAGGAGGCCTTCCTCGGTGTGCGCCCGGCCCAGAAGGTCGCGTACTACCTCATCGCGAGCCCCGCAGGCGCCTACTTCACGGGCGGGGTGCAGCCCGTGAACATCTGGCTCTCGACGCGGTACGCGCGCGCCGGCAAGGGCGGCACCGGTGCGGCCAAGACGGGCGGCAACTACGCGTCGAGCCTGCTGCCGCAGGCCGAGGCGTACGAGAAGGGCTGCCAGCAGGTCATGTTCCTCGACGAGGGGAAGTACCTCGAGGAGCTCGGCGGCATGAACGTCGTGCTGGTCAAGAAGGACGGCACGCTGCTCACGCCCGAGTCCGACACGATCCTCGAGGGCATCACGCGTGACTCGATCCTGCGGCTCGCCGCCGACCGCGGACACGAGGTCGAGCAGCGCAAGATCACGATCGACGAGTGGCGTGAGGGTGCCGCCTCCGGCGACATCGTCGGCGCGTTCGCGTGCGGGACGGCCGCGGTCGTCGTGCCGATCGGGCGGCTGCTCGCCGAGGATTTCGAGATCACGCACGTGGGCGACGAGGCCGAGCGGCTCGCGCTGTCGCTCCGCGAGGAGCTCACGGGCATCCAGTACGGGCGCGTCGAAGACCGCCACGGCTGGATGGTCCGCCTGGACGCGTGACGAAGGCGGCACAGGCGTGAGGAAGGCCGGGGCTCGACGTATGCCGAGCGCCGGCCTTCGACGTGTCGCGAGCGCCCGCGCTCAGGCCGACCAGCTGTAGACGAGATCGGCGACGACCGGCGAGCCCAGTCCCGTCATCTGCCCGGTGGTCGAGATGGTGCCGTCTTTGGGCTGGATCGAGAACGCGGTGCCGTTCGCGGTGATCGTGACGGTACGGGCCACCGACCTGCCCGTGCAGGGCACCGATTCCGTGCCGGAGGCGGTCCGGCCGGTCGTGGTCTGGGTCGCATCGATCGTGATCACGGCGTTGTTGCCCGGCGGGCAGATGTAGGCGACGCTCACGAGCGCCGACGTGCCGGTGTCGCCGAGCTCACCGAGGATCTCGCCTTTCAGGAGCTGGAGGCTGACCCCGGCGGGGGCGGGGGCGGCCTCGGAGGTCGTTGCCGTCGAGGCTGAGGCGGGAGCCGCGGCGCCCGCGCCGACGATCGTGGTGAGCAGGAGGCCCGCAGCGGCGAGGCGGCAGGTGAGTCGAGAATGCATTCCAGAATACTATCATTGCGAGCACGTGGTTCTTGCGCGATCGCGCGCGGTGAGGCGGCCGCACGCGGGCGCGTCGATAGGCTTGCCCGTATGAAGATCGCGCGGTTCAGTCACGGGGAGTCCATCTCGTTCGGCATCGTCGACGAGGAGGAGCACGAGCTGATCGTGCTGAAGGCCGATCCCATGTTCGCGGGCTTCGACCCGACCGGCGAGCGCGTGCCGCTCGCCGACGCGAAGCTGCTCGCGCCCGTCATCCCGCGGTCGAAGGTCGTGGCCGTCGGGCGCAACTATCGCGAGCACGCCGCCGAGCTCGGCAACGAGGCGCCGGCCGAGCCGCTGCTGTTCCTCAAGCCGAACACCTCGGTCATCGGCCCGGGGGACGCGATCGTGTCACCGCAGCAGAGCGAGCGCGTCGAGTTCGAGGGCGAGCTCGCGGTCGTCATCGGCCGCATCGCGAAGAACGTCGCCGAGGCCGACGCCGACGACGTGATCTTCGGCTACACGATCGCCAACGACGTGACGGCGCGCGACCTGCAGCGCACCGACGGGCAGTGGACTCGCGCGAAGGGCTTCGACACGTTCTGCCCGATCGGCCCCGTGATCGACACCGACGTGGATCTCGAGCACGGCACGATCGAGACCAGCGTGAACGGCGAGCGCAAGCAGCACGGCCGGCTCGCCGACATGGTGCACTCGGTGCCCGCGATCATCGCCTACGCGTCGAGCGTGTTCACGCTCCTGCCGGGTGACGTGATCCTGACCGGCACGCCAGCGGGCGTCGGCCCGATCGTGGCGGGCGACACGGTCGAGGTGACGGTGCCGGGGCTCGGAACGCTCTCGAACCCGGTGCGCTGAACCGCGTCGGGGCTCAGCGCGGAGCGGCCCCGCCGAGCGCATCCGCCGCGAGCTGGACGTCCTCGTCGTCGTTCCACACGTGGAACGCCACGCGCGCGCGGCCCGCGCGGCCCGAGGCCACGACTTCCGCGGCGGTGAGCGTGCGCAGGTCGTCGCCGTCGGCGTCGGGCCAGGTGACGATCGCGCTGTCGGATGCCTCGAGCCCGAGCCGCGCCCTGAACGCGTTCGCGAGCGCGAGGTCGTGGGCGAGCACCACGGACTCGTCGAGCGACGCGGCGACGCCCAGTGCGGCGTCGGCGCCGACCCACGCCTGCCAGGCGGGCGAGACGTCGAACCGGGACGCGTCGTCGGCGAGGTGCAGCGCGGGCCCGTAGCAGCTGGTCCACGGGTCGGCTCCGGAGTACCAGCCCGCGGCGAGCGGGGTGAGCTCGGCGAGCGCCCGGTCGGAGAACGCGGCGAACGCCGCGCCGCGCGGTGCCGAGAGCCACTTGTACGTGTGGCACACGGTGAGGTCGGCGTCCAGGTCGCGGGTCGGCAGCCAGCCCGTCGCCTGCGTGGTGTCGGCGAGCAGGAACGCGCCGGCGTCGCGAGCCGCACGGGCGATGGATGCTGCGTCGGCGACCTCACCCGTCGCGGACTGCACGAGAGAGTACGCGACGAGCGCGGTGCGCGCGGTGATCTCGTCGGCGAGCGCCGTCAGGGGCACATGCCGCACGCGGAGGTCGGCGCGCACGAGGAACGGCGCCACGAGCGAGCTGAAATCGCCGTCGACGCACACGACCTCGGCGCCCGGGGTGACCGACGCGGCCGCGATCGCTGCGAAGACGGACACCTGGGAGCCCAGCGCGATGCGGTCGGCACCCGTGCCGAGGAGGGTCGCAGCGTGCGCCCGGGCGCGCTCCACGACCTCGGTGTAGTGCACCGCGGTCGCGGTGCCCGTGCCCCACCGCTCGAGGTCCGCGCGGAGCGCGTCGACCGTCGCACGTGCAGGCAGGCCCATGGTGCAGGCCGCGAGGTACCCGCGGCCGGTCGCGGCGCCGGCGAACGGCTCGGCATCGGCGAAGGGCCGGTCCGTGGCCGGCGCCTGGCCGGCGACCGGCGGCTGGGTGGTGGCCGCCGGTCGTGCGTGCGGCTGCGCATCGATCTGAGGCATGCGGCCAGTCTCCGCCCACCTGATTCATTGGACAAGGGCAGGTGTGGCATGAAACACATGCGCCGGGATTATGATTCGGCGATGACCGACTCGACTGAGCGCCTCGCGTTCGCGATCGACCTGCAGACCGTGCGCATCGTGCACGCGGTCGCCGAGCACGGCTCGCTCACGGCTGCGGCGACGGCGCTGGGGTACAGTCAGCCAGCCGTCAGCCAGCAGCTCAGGCGCTTCGAGGACCGGACGGGCGTCGCGCTCGTGGAACGTGCCGGCCGAGGCATCCGGCTCACCGAAGCGGGCCGAGCGCTCGCGCGGCACGCGCGCGCCGTCACCGACTCGCTCGAGGCGGCCGCCGGCGAGCTCGCCGACCTCCGCGGGCTCCGCTCGGGCCGCGTCCGGCTGGTCGCGTTCCCGTCGGCCTCGCCCACGCTCGTGCCGCGGCTCATCGCGCGGCTCGCGACGAGCCACCCCGGCATCGAGGTCACGTTCGTGGAGGCCGAGCCGCCCGAGGCGGTGCAGGCGGTGCGCGAGAACCGCGCCGACCTCGCGATCACGTTCAGCTACCCCGGCGATCGCGACGACCCGCACCGGCAGAGCGCGCGCGGGCTCGACGTCAGGCCGTACGGCAGCGAGCGCATGCGGCTCGTGCTGCCCGCCGCAGATCCGCTCGCCGGCCTCGACGAGGTGCCGCTCGAACGCCTCGCCGACCGCGCGTGGATCGCGGGCTGCCCGCGGTGCCGCGGCCACCTGCTCGAACTGGCCCACGCGGCGGGCTTCACTCCGCGGATCGCGTTCGAGACGGACAACTTCGTGGCGGTCGAGGGCATGGTCGCGCAGGGGCTCGGCGTCGCACTGCTGCCCGAGCTCGCGCTGCAGGCGATGCCTCGGCATCCCGGTGTGGCTGTCCGTGGCGCCGCACGCGACGACGTGCGCTCGCTGCACGTGGTGACCGCTCGCGGCGGCGACCGCGTCCCCGCGATCGCCGCGGCGCTCGCCGCGCTGGCGGCGCTCGCGGACGACGACGCGTCCGAGGCATCCGTCGCGACGATCGCTACGATTGGTGACGATGTCTGACACGGCCCACCCCACGACCACCGCCACCGGAAGCGACATCCGTGTGCGCTTCTGCCCCTCACCGACCGGCACGCCGCACGTCGGCCTCGTGCGCACCGCGCTGTTCAACTGGGCGTACGCGCGCCACACGGGCGGCACGTTCGTGTTCCGCATCGAGGACACCGACGCGGCCCGCGACAGCGAGGAGAGCTACGAGATGATCCTCGATGCGCTCACCTGGCTCGGACTCGACTGGGATGAGGGCATCGGCGTCGGCGGCCCCCACGGCCCGTACCGCCAGTCGCAGCGGGGCGAGATCTACGCCGACGTGATCGAACGGCTCAAGGCCTCGGGTCACGTGTACGAGAGCTACTCGACCGCCGAAGAGATCGACGCGCGCAATGAGGCCGCCGGCCGGCCCAAGCAGCTCGGCTACGACAACTTCGACCGCGACCTCACCGACGAGCAGCGTGCCGCGTTCCGCGCCGAAGGCCGGGAGCCTGCGCTGCGACTGCGCGTGCCCGACGTCGACCTCGGGTTCGACGACCTCGTGCGCGGGCCCATCGAGTTCGCCGCGGGCTCGACCATCGACTTCGTCGTGGTGCGCCCCAACGGGGCGCCGCTCTACACGCTCGTGAACCCGGTGGACGACGCGCTCATGGGGATCACGCACGTGCTGCGCGGCGAGGACCTGCTGTCGTCGACGCCCCGCCAGATCGCGCTGTACCACGCACTCATCGACATCGGCGTGACCACGTTCGTGCCGAGGTTCGGGCACCTGCCGTACGTGATGGGGGAGGGCAACAAGAAACTCTCGAAGCGCGACCCCGAGTCGAACCTGTTCCATCACCGCGACCGCGGCTTCGTGCCCGAGGGGCTCGTGAACTATCTGGCGCTGCTCGGCTGGGGATTCTCGGCCGATCGCGACGTGTTCAGCCGCGACGAGCTCGTCGCGGCGTTCGATGTCGCGAACGTCAACCCGAACCCGGCGCGCTTCGACCTGAAGAAGGCCGAGGCGATCAACGGCGACCACATCCGGCTGCTTCCGGTTCCCGAGTTCGCGGCGCGCACCGTGCCGTACCTGCAGCGCGAGGGGATCGTCGAGACGCCGATCTCGCCCGCCGAGGAGGCGACGCTCGTCGAGGTCGCGCCCCTCGTGCAGGAGCGCATCGGGCTGCTGGGCGAGGCGCCCGGCATGGTCGGCTTCCTGTTCACGGATGCCTCGCGGCTGCACTTCGAGGACGACGCGCTCGCGTCGCTGCCGGCGAACGCCGGCGAGGTGCTCGCAGCGGCCCGCGACGCCCTCGACCGCATCCCCGCCGAGGCCTGGACGACCAGCGAGATCGAGCTGGCGCTGCGCGGCGCGCTGATCGACGGGCTCGGCCTGAAGCCGCGCGTGGCGTTCGGCCCGGTGCGGGTCGCGATCTCGGGCCGGCGCGTGTCGCCGCCGCTGTTCGAGTCGATGTCGATCCTCGGGAAGATCGACTCGCTCGCGCGCATCGATCGGCTTATCCTGCGGTCGTCGATTTGACGGTGGTGGCGGTCGGGCGGGGCGTGCGGTTCGCGGGTTAGCGGCGCCGCGGGCCGGGCGCTCGGTTTGGACGCCGCCCGGCCGTAGGCTAGAGTTACATGTCGGCCCGGAACCTCGCGTTTCAGGCCATTGGGGTATGGTGTAATTGGCAACACGGCTGATTCTGGTTCAGTTGTTCTTGGTTCGAGTCCAGGTACCCCAGCAGTGAAATCGGCGGAATTCCGCGGCCAGCTCTAGCTTTGCCCCTCCGCTCGGTGGTAGCCCGAAGGGCCGGTTTACCAGATCTGAACGACCGACTTGCGCAGGTCGCCGCCGAGTTCGAGATCGCCGTCGCGCGTGCGCGCCTCGTGCTGTGCACACTGATCGCCACGCAGATGCTGCCCGATACAGTCGCCGTCCAGGGCGGCATGGGCGTCAAGCTCCGATTCGGAGAACGTGGCACGTGCGCGACCGGCCTACTCCGAGACCTCTTCGTTGAAGGCACGAAGGTCGTCTACGGTGAGCTGCTGTTCAGGATCAGCGGTCTCTCCGACGAAGCGCACGCCCTCGCTCGCCAAGACCTGCTTCGGGTCGCGGGTGTCACTCGGGTCCGCCCATCGGAACCCATCGGCGACACGTCCATCCCAGGCGAGCACACGGTAGGCGTTCGGGCAGCCGCCATGCCTCTGGAGATGTCCCGCGAGAGCTTGGGCGCTGGTGCCGACGACTTCAGCAAGCAGGTAGTAGCTCGTCCACCGTCCAGCGGGAATCTCCTCGAGGATTGCATGAAGCTCGGACCAATCGAACCTCTGCCCTTCTTCGAAGCCGCGGCGGTAATTGGCGAGGGTCGTGGGCTCGATGATCGGTCGGGTCCAGAGTTGTACGGCATTCGCAGCGAGTCGCTGAGCTCGGTCCTGGATCTGGCTCGCACCCCAGGAGCGGAGCTGCCCGATGCCCTGGTTCAGGCGCAGGGGACTGTCCTTGAACCCGCCTTCCATGTCGCGCTTTTGCTCGAATGGTCGGTCGGAGTACTCCGGGTTATAGCCGGTGAGGGTGAGATTGCCGAGCGTATGGAGGAATCGCTCGTGCACCGCCTGCCAGTCAGGGCCGAGAGCCTCCTGCCACCTGGCGTTCGCATTTTGCGGCATGATGTGCTCGATCGTGTACTCGGCGATCGACACAGGTTCTTTGCGGCCGTGGTTTTCTAGCCTGGTGAAGAGGTACCCACGTCGTTTGAAGCTGTACACGTCCGATGTCGTGAGCGCCTCGATGAACTCCTCGTCGCTCGGGAAGCGTCGGTAATCGGGAAGGGTAAGTAGGCGGGCTGTGACACTCTCTGCGCAATTCGCCTCATCGATCACCGTGCCGATCGTCGCGAATGTCTTGTTGAGGCTGTTCGTGGGGATTCGGCACACAGCGCGCCGGAAGATGTAAGAGATCACCGCGTCAAGGATCTCGATGAATTGGCTTCGAGCGAGCTTTCCTGCGTCGTAGTCGGCGTAGAGCCGGAGCTGCAACGGGTAGACGACATCGGTGAGCTGGTCCAGGTCCGCGAAGCGAGGTGCGAGATCCGCATCATGCTCATTGCCAAGCGCCATCGCCGCAAACCAGCCGGCGTAGCGCGCGAGGTCGTCGACCAGCGACGCGCGCGTGACGCCTCGCTCGAACCCGAAGATGTTCGTCGTTCGTCCGCAATTCTTCCTGGCGATCATCGCACTGCTCCGCAACGCCGCTCAGGCCACGATCCTCGTGAAGGCCGAGCTCGAACAGGTGAGGCAGCAGCACATCGACATCACCGACTTCGAGACCGAGCTCGAGGGGTTCAAGACCGCATTCGGCCGCAACTACGACCTCGCCAAGCGCAAGTTCGACGCCGCGATCAAGGACATCGACCTCGCCATCGACCGGCTCCAGAAGGTCAAGGACGGCCTGCTCGGCTCCGAGAACAACCTCCGCCTCGCCAACGACAAGGCGACCGCGCTCACCGTCAAGAAGCTGACCAGGGGCAACCCGACCATGCAGGCGAAGTTCGCCGAGCTCGAGGCGGGGATGCCGGCGGAGGACCTCGACGGCGCGGGCATTTCAGATGAGTCTCGTCGCAGCGTCGAGCACCCTCGTTCAGCGAGGATATACTAGAAAGCATGTCTATTGCTCTCGCCGCTACGGCGACCGCTCTTGCCGCTCTGGCCCCGCTTACGAGTCTGCCTGCCGTTCCCGAGACCGATGACTCGGTCCACGCAACCTGGAGGACTGCCACCGTCGAGGGGCCCGTTATCCAGCTTGGCTGGTTGGCCTCAGCCAACATTCCCGTACTCACTTGCCCAGACTCGGCAGATACCCTCGACGGCCACGAATATCACCCGGGCAGCGGATGGCGAATTCCCCCTGGTGTGGAGCTGCGCACCGGTGGCGACAAGATCGACGCGTCGATCATGTATGCGGGCTACCTCGGAGACGGCAGCATTGTCAGGCGCGACCAAGTAGGTGGCTGGCACTCCGCTGTCACGAACTGGAAGCTCGCCGATAGCTGGGTCTAGATGGTGCTGCACTGCACGAACAACCGACACCCGTCTGGCTGAACTTCTCGGCGGCGCGCCGAGAACCTTCCCTCCGGTCCACACTCGTTCCACCCTCCTGGGAAGCGGTCCCGGTGTCTGTCCTGACGGGGCTTGCAGTGTCAGCAGCCTCGTGCGGATCGTTCGCGCCAAACCCTGGTGCGATCGGTTCTTTGCGGGTGAGGGTACTCATCGGACGGCCGGTGCGACACGATTACCGGGCGGGCGGCGGGTAGGTGATCCGGTCGCCGTCGACCCGCGCGAAAGAGGTGAGGCTGTGAGGACGAGTCTGCGCCGGGCTCATGATGTCGGTGACGTCGATACCGCGGACGAGCAATGCGTCACCGAGGAGGGAACGATGGCAACGCCACGGGACGGCTTCCGCGCACATGATGGCGACGGTGTGGTTCCGAGCGAGATCCAGGAGGGAGTCCATCCCGTGTGTGAACGGCTGGGTCTGCATGTAGTCGGCGTAGCTGCGGAAGCTGTGGTTTCGCCACCCTGCGTTCGACGTCTCGTCGTCTACGCGCGAGTACCGGCGGCCACCGAGCTCCGCCACGTGCGTATATCCGATGCCGGCCTCGTCGAGCGACGCGGCCAGCGCCTCCGGCCCGAACTGCGGGTTCCTGCGGGACCCCGGGTTCGCCCGCACGTCGGCGACGAGATCGACGCCATTGTGCTCGAGCATCTGGATGAACTCCTCGACGGGGTGGGTGGAGTGTCCGATGGTGAAGACGACGGACGTCGAGGCCGAGTCGGACGACATGTCACTCCCTCCCGCAACGCCAGCACCGCCCATGCTCGATCATCGCCCCGCACTCTGGGCACACCTGGGGCAGCCAGCATGCCGCGTCGCCGACGAACTCATCCTCCCGGCCGGCCTGACCGGAATCCTCCGTGTGACGCCGCTCCGCCGGAACCGTGGCCGCCGACATCGCCTCTGCTCTGCCCTCGCCTGCGTTCAGCGTTCCGCGCTCCATGCCTCCAGCCTGCCGGTGCCGACCGCCGATGTGAAGAAGCCTTCGGCAATGCCTGTCGGGATCGTGGCGGCCGGATGGCTCTCGTGACGCCGCCGACATCGCGCTGGCACCTCGATCGACTGGAGGGCCTCCTCCATCAGGCCCGATTCGCTCGGGAGGAGGCGGCGCTGCGATCACGGCTATTATATAAAGGATGGCGGTTCGAGTGGTGACCGATGACAGGCGACCGGAGAGCACATGATGGATGAGACGAACACGTTCGGGGGAGGCCGGGCGGCCTCGGTTCGGCCCGATGGGGCGGTGGCCTGATGGCGGGGGAGCGCGCGATCGGCGATCGCGAGAAGGTCGTGATCGTCGCGGGCGCGCGCACGCCGGTCGGCAGCTTCGGCGGTGTGTTCAAGGACACGGCCGCGCACGAGCTGGGCGCCGTGGCCTCGCGTACGGCGCTCGAGCGGGCCGGAGTCGGTGCCGACGAGATCGACGAGGTCGTCATGGGCTGCATCGGGCAGGTCGCGGGCGACGCGTACAACGCGCGGCGGGTCGCGCTCGCGGCGGGGCTGCCCGTGCGCACTCCGGCGTTCACCGTGAACCGGCTCTGCGGGTCGGGCCTGCAGGCGATCTGGTCGGGCGCGCAGGAGCTGCTCTGGGGCGGCGTCGACGTCGTGCTCGCCGGCGGCGACGAGAACATGACCCGCATGCCGTTCTACGATTTCAACGCGCGCTTCAACGATCGGCTCGGGGACCGCACGCTCGTCGACGGGACCGTCGGCATCCTGACCGACCCGTTCTCGGGCCGGCACATGGGCGTCACGGCCGAGAACGTGGCCGCCAAGTACGGCGTCTCCCGCGTCGAGCAGGACGAGTTCGCGGTCGAGAGTCAACGGCGGGCGGCGACGGATGCCTCGCGCGCGGCGTTCGGCGAGGAGATCGTGCCGGTCACCACCGGCGGCCGCAAGCCGGTCGAGGTGACCACCGACCAGCACCCGAAGCCCGGGACGACCCAGGAAGTGCTGGCCGGGCTGCGGCCCGCGTTCCAGGAGGGTGGATCGGTCACGGCGGGCAACGCCTCCGGCATCAACGACGGCGCCGCGGCGACCGTGCTGATGCGCGAGTCGTATGCCCGGGCGCGGGGCGTGAAGGGCCTGGTCACGATCGAGGCGGTCGCCACGGCGGGCAACGAGCCCGAGCTCATGGGCTACGCGCCCGTCTACGCGCTCGAGCGCCTCTGGCAGCAGACGGGGCTGACCGCGGCCGACGTCGACGTGATCGAGCTCAACGAGGCGTTCGCCGCGCAGGCGGTCGCGGTCATCCGTGATGCCGGCCTCGACCCGGCGAAGGTCAACCCGTACGGCGGCGCGATCGCGCTCGGGCACCCGGTCGGTGCGACGGGCGCCATCCTCACCGTCCGCGCGGCCCTCGACCTGCACCGCCGCGACCTCGAGTACGCGGTCGTCACGATGTGCATCGGCGGCGGCCAGGCGCTCGCCGCACTCCTACGGCGCTGGGACGGCTGAGCCGCAGCCCGCCCGTCATGCACCGTATTCCTTGCTCAGGAAGGCGTGGG
The DNA here is from genome assembly GCF_031432255.1 of Agromyces aerolatus. Lineage (NCBI taxonomy): Bacteria > Bacillati > Actinomycetota > Actinomycetes > Micrococcales > Microbacteriaceae > Agromyces > Agromyces aerolatus. The sequence goes on from NZ_JAVKGQ010000002.1 coordinate 353,094, forward strand.
CGCCACGCCGCGCGCACGGGTAGCCGCTACGGCGGGTCGCGCCTTCGTTCCTGAGCAAGGATCGGGGAGTGGGGATGGACCGGCGCGGTCGGCACGCACGAGCGAGGCCCGCCTCCCGCCGCGTTGCGGCGTGATGCGGGCCTCCAGTCGTCTCGGGAGCGCGGCGTTGGTCGCCCCGGCTACTCGGTGGTCCAGACCGAGCCGGTGTCGACCGACTGGATGATCTTCATGTTCCGCCACGCACGACGGGCGCGCAGCCCCACTCGCGCGGCCGCGTAGACCGCGGCGACCGTCAGGCCGGTCACGGCGACGCGCTTGGTGACATCGGTTCCGGAGCTCATCTCACACCTCGTTCGCTTGCAGGATCATCTCGAGTTCGTCGTCGATCGGCGTCTGCTCGTACGCGCCGTCGACGGGCAGCACGACCGGCGGCTTGACCGACGACCTGACCACGCGCTTGCCGCGCCAGGCGACGCGGCGCAGCAGCCGGGTGGCCACGCCGTACACGATCGCCCCGTCCGACCACTGCGTGATGATCCGGCCACTGGCGCTCGCGTAGTAGTTGTTGACGCCATCGAACGACGTGCCCTTGAGGCGGTCCTGGAGGATCGCGTTGTACGCGGCGGTGATCGCCTCGTCGACGTAGAGCGCCGAGAAGCCGTTGCGCACCTGGTACTTGATCGCCGCGACCACGTACCGGATCTGCTCCTCGAGGTGCGTGACGATGGCGCCGCCGTTGGTGTTCGGCCCGTAGAGCATGAAGAAGTTCGGGAACGACGGCACCATGATGCCGAGGAACGCCTGGTCGTCGCCCGCCCATGTGGTGTGCAGGTCGATGCCGTGCTGCCCGGTCAGGTCGAAGGTCGAGGCGAACGACGACTTGAACCCCGTGGACATGACGAGCACGTCGATCTCGTGGTGGACTCCGGTCCGGTCGACGAGACCGTTCGGGGTCACGGTGTCGACGGCGTGCGGCACGAGCTCGACGTTGTCGCGCAGCAGCGACGGGTAGAAGTCGTCGGTCAGGATCGGCCGCTTGCCGCCGAAGGGATACGACGGCGTCACGAGCTCGGCGAGGTCGGGGCGCTCGGCGAAGACGCGCGCGATGTACTCGCGCGCCGCGCGTTCGGATGCCGCGTTCTGGGGCGTGCCGGGGCGCCACGCCGCATTGCGGTACTGGAACTTCTCGCGCTGGATCAGCATGCCCCAGCGCACGAGCTTCTGGGCGATCGGGTCGTTGAGCGCCTCGCGCTCGGCCGGCCCGAACGTCTGCGCGCCCTTCGGCAGCACCCAGCCGGGCTCGCGCTGGAAGAGCTTTACCTCGCCGGCGATGGGCGCGATGTTCGGGACCACCTGCACGGCCGTGGACCCGGTGCCGACCACCGCGACCCGCTTGCCGGTGAGGTCGATCGACGAATCCCACCGCGAGGTGTGGAACTTCTCGCCCTCGAACGAGTCGAGGCCCGGCCAGGTCGGGTACCGGGGGTCCGAGAGCAGGCCGACCGCGCTGACCACGACCTCGAAGTCGCGCTGCGTGCCATCGCCGAACGTGACGGTGTACCGCTGGGCGTCGTCGTTCCAGTCGGCACGCGTGACCTCCGTGCTGGTGTGCACATGGTCCATGAGGCCGTGCTTCTGCGCGACGTACTCCATGTACTCGAGCAGTTCGGCCTGACGGACGTGGGTGCGGCTCCAGCGGTAGGGCTCGAACGAGAACGAGTACATCACCGAGGGGGTGTCGACCTCGGCGCCCGGGTAGCGGTTGTCCCACCACACGCCGCCGAGGTTCGCCGATTTCTCGAAGATCTCGAAGGAGTGGATGCCGGCCTTCTTCAGCTGGACGCCGAGACCGATGCCGCCGAAGCCACCGCCGATGATGGCGATGCGCGGGAGCGGCCGAGTATGTGAGAACTTCATTGTTGCTCCGAGTGTGAACGATCCGAATTTGAAATATCGAAATCCATTACGATATGTCAATGCTAACTCGGTCGGCCGGGCACGTCAAACGTCGCCGGGTCACCCGGCGGCGATCGGACGCCGGATCAGGCCGCGTCGTCGGCGATGAAGCGCTCCAGCCGGAACGCCGTGATCGCGTTCTCCGCAAGGAACTTCCCACGGACCTCATCGGACAGGTTCATCTCGTCGACCTGGCGGAGCGGGCGCTCGAAGTCGAGCAGCGGCCAGTCGCTCGCGTAGATGCACCGGTCCTGGCCGTACCGCGACAGGAACTTCACGAACTCGGGCTCGAAGTGCTTCGGAAGCCGCGCCGAGGTGTCGATGTACACGTTCTCGTGCTTCCACGCGACGTGGATCATCTCTTCGGCCCACGGCGTGCCCACGTGGCCGCACACGATCGAGAGATCGGGGAAGTCGAGCGCGACCTCGTCGATGTGCAGCGGCTGGCCCGAGCGCGAGGGATAGTACGGGCCAGTGCCGCCGACCTGCGTCTGCACCGCGAGCCCCAGCTCTTCGCACTTGGCGTACAGCGGGTAGAACCAGCGGTGCGTCGGGTCGGCCCAGTGGTAGAACGGCTCGAGCTTCATCGCGCAGATCGGATAGTCGCGGGCCAGCGACTCCAGCTCGCGGACCGCCTTCATGATGCCGTCCGTCGGGTCGACCGCGATGACGCCGATGAGGCGGTCGGGCCAGCGATCGAGAGCCTCGAGCACGATCGAGTTCGGCATCACCGGGCCACCCGACACGAGCGCCAGGTCCACCGGCGAGGCATCCAGCTCGTCGATCATGACCTCGAGCGGGATGCCGTGCATCGCGCGCGACTCGCCGTACCGCTTGAAGACGTTCGCGGTGCGCCAGGGCAGCCCGTCGACGATCTCCTTGGTCCAGGGTTGGATCCAGGCGTCGACGATCTCAGGCCGGCGCGGGATCGGTCGTCCGGTGCTCATGGTGCGACCGTCACCTGCCGTTCTGCTGCGCGAGGATGCTCGAGCGTACCGACGATGCCTGGATCACCCGGTCCTCGATGCGCGAGAGGATGACCTTCTGCGTCGAACGGATGTGGCGGCGCGAGAAGTCTTCCGCGCCCAGGCCGTCGCCCGCCTCGATCAGGTCGAGCAGCTTGTTGTGCGCGTTGAGCGTCGCGACGCGGCGATCGTGGTCGGGGTAGGCGCCCTGCGCGGTCAGGTCTTGCGCCCACGCCTCCTCCTGCGCGTCCCAGAGCGCGACCAGGCCGCCGACGATCATCTTCGTCGGCTCGTTGCCGCACAGGTCGACGACCGCGCCGTGGAAGCTGCGCGCGGCGCGCGTGAACGGCACGCCCTCGGCGCTGCCCTCTTCGCCGCGAGCGGTGTCGAGGATGGCACGCAGGCGCGGGACGACCTGCTTCCCGCGCTTCGGGTTCTCGGCGCAGAGGCGTGCGCACACGGGCTCGAGCGTCGCGACCGCGGTCGCCAGCTCATGCAGGTGCACGCCCGACGACTGAAGCGCCAGGCCGAGCGTGTAGCCGAACCGGGCCTCGCCCGGCTGCTGCACGATCGCGCCGCCGACGTTGCCTCGCCGGACGACCACGAGGCCCTCGGTCTCGAGGATCCGAAGCGCCTCGCGCAGGGAGGGGTGGCTGATGCCGTACTCTTCACGCAACTGGTCCTGTTTGGGCAGTGCGCCGTCGGGGAAGTCGCCGCGCAGGATCCGTCGGCGGAGTTCAGCGGCGACGGTCTCTGCGACCCTCACCTGCTGGATGCCGGCACCCCGAGAGGCGATGGGGTTGCTCACGGTCGACATGGCGGTGCTCCTCTGTGGCCCATTGTTTCCATTGGTGACATTATCGCCATAATTTGACGGCATCGCGGGATTTCGCCGCGCGTCACCGGCTCGTCGGGCGAGCGTCGGCGAGCGCGAAGGCGGGCCGCACCTCGTGGGCGAACCGGCGCAGCTGCCGCTCGATCGTCGCGTCGTCGCCCGTCGACCAGTGGTGGTTCACGACGAGGGCGTCGATCTCGATCCGGTCCTGCAGGTCGCGGATCTGCTGGATGACCTCGTCCGCGGTCCCGACGAGCGCGCATCCCTCGGCCGCTTCCTCCAGGCTCGGCGTGCGCCCCTCGAGGATCGCGAAATCGACCGCCGATGACGCGAGTCCAGGGCCGAGGGCGAGCTTGCCCCGCCGGTTCTCCAGGAATCCGGGAAGCCAGGTCTCCTCGAGCTCGGCACGGCTGTCGGCGATGCAGACGCTGCGCTGCAGCCAGAGCCGCGCGGTCCGGTCGTTGGCCGCGGCCGTCTCCCGGTACAGATCGACCGTCGGACGGTATTCCTCGACGGTCTGGACCAGGCCGCCGAGGACGCCGTCGGCGAGGCGGCCGGCGCGACGCGCACCGACCTTCGCCTTCGTCCCCACGATGATGAGGGGTCGATCCTGGACGGGCCGGGGCTCGATGGTGACGTCGTCGAAGTGGAAGTGCTTCCCGTGGTAGCTCGCGGTCTCCGCGCCCCAGACGGCGTCGAGCACTTCGAGTGCCTCGGTCATGAGGGACCCCCGGTCTTGAGGGTCTCGACCCGTGGCGGCGATCTCGGGTGCGCGGTAGCCCGCCCCGACGCCGAGGAACGCACGGCCTCCGGAGACCTGGTCGAGGGTCGCGACCTGCTCCGCGATGTCGAGCGGATGGTACGCCGGAAGCACCAGGACACCGGTGCCGAGCATGAGCTGGTCGGTTCGCGCGGCGACCGCGGAGAGGAGGGTGAACACCGCGGAGGGGTTGCCGCTCACGAATCGGTGGTGCCCGATCATGCCGATGTCGAAGCCCAGCTCGTCGAGCAGGGTCGCTCGGGCCATGACGGTCGCGGTCACGTCGGGCGGCCCGGGGATCTGCAGCAGCTCACTCGCGAACTTCATGGCGCTCTCGCTTTCCTTCGGTGTCCGGCATTGAGTCGAGTGCCGTGAACGTGCAGACTACCTTTACCTTCTAACGATAGCGAGGATTGCAGTGAATACGATCGAAGTGCGCGGTGAGATCGCGGCACCGTCGGCTGCGGTCTGGGCACAGCTCGGCGACTTCGGCGGCGTCGCCACGTGGAACCCCTTCGTCGAGCACGTCGTCGTCGATGGTGACGGCATCGGGATGACTCGGACGATCACGGCCCGCGGTGGGGCGCGCATCGTCGAGCGTCTCGAGCACCTCGACCATGAGCGCCGGCACCTCCGATATGCCGTTCGGCTGGAGTCGGGGGCGGAGTCCGTGGCGGACATCCGGCTCGAGGAGGCCGGCGCCGGTGCGACGACCGTCGTCTGGCAGTCGATCCGGGCGGAGGCGATCGGTGCCGACCAGCAGGAGGCCGTCACGCGAACCCTCAGTTCGCGCATCGAGGCCCTCGCCCAGGCCCTCGCGGCGTGACCGCGGAGCCGGAACGGGCCCAGAACTGAACGAGCCCAGAACTGAACGAGCCCAGAACTGAACGAACCCGGAGCGGAACGAGCCCGGGTCGCAACGACCACGAAAGGAACATGAGATGAGCCAGCCCTTCACGACGGAGCGGACGACATGACGTTCGTCGGCCTGTGTCTCCCGCAGCTCGGCGAGGTCGTCGACGTCGGACTCATCCGCGACTACACGGTCCGGTCTCATCAGCTCGGCTTCGACTCGCTCTGGGTGCAGGAGCACTTCCTGTTCGCCACCGAGTCGAAGTCCGCGTATCCCACGCAGTCCGGGGGCGTCCAGCGCTCGGTGTACGAGACCGTGTACTCGCCGCTCGAGCTTCTCGGGGCGGTGACCGCGTGGGCGCCCGGCATGGGCATCGGGACGAGCATCCTGGTGGCCGGGTACCACTACCCGGCGCCGCTCGCGAACCGGCTCGCGACGCTCGCGCAGTTGTCGGGCGGGCGGCTCATCGCCGGATTCGGCGTGGGCTGGTCGCGCGAGGAGCACGCCGCGGCCGGGGTCGACGCGTCCACGCGCGGGAAGCGTCTCGACGAGTTCATCCCCGCCCTCCGGGCGTGCTGGGAGGACGACCCGATCGAGTTCCACTCGCCGATGTTCGACATCGCACCCGGTGTCATGCGCCCGAAGCCGCCGCGACCGATCCCGCTCATGGCGGGGATGTGGTCGGATGCGGGCCTCCGGCGCACCGCCCGCGACTTCGACCTGTGGAACCCCGGCGGCCCCGCCATGTCGCTCGACGAGGCCGAGGAGAAGCTGGCGCTCATCAACTCCTGGCGCCCCGAGGGCAAGGCGCCCGTGGGCATGGTGTACCGGCTCGCGACCGAGAGCGCATCCGGGATCAAGCTCGGCGTCGACGGCGTCGTCGAGTACGTCCACGAGGCCAGGCGCCGCGGCATCGACGGCGTCGTCATCGACACGAACTTCGACACCTCGGTCACGGATGCCGCGAGCTGGCTCGCGCAGCTCGAGGACCTGGCCGGCGCTCTGGAGTGACGGCGCGAGCGGGCGGACGCGCGTTCCGCCCGAGGCATCCGCACGCCTGAGGCGCGTGCAGCCGGAGGATCCGCCGACGTCATCCGCCCTGGGGGCGGATGACGTCGGCGTACGTGTCGGTGCCCATGACGCTCGGGATGAACGGCGCGAGCAGCGTCAGTTCGCCGCCGCCCGCGGCGAGCTCGTCGCCGAGCCCCCCGAATCGTCCGTCCCAGTTCGCTGACGGCTCCTCGTCGAGGAACCAGAGCACGGTGAGCCGGCCTCCGTTGCCCGCGACGCGGGCCAGGCCGGCCAGCACGTCCGGCCTGAGTCGCGGATCGGGCGGGTTCGTGCGGAACACCATCGCTGAGCTCGCGTGCCCCATGCGGGCCAGGCTGCCGGGCAGATGGTCGTCGAGCAGCCACCGCTCGAGCCCGGGCCGGGCCTCCGCGGACGGCGCGTCGACGAGCCCCAGCACGAGGCCCGGCGCGGGGTCCATGAGGCTGAAGACGTCGCGCGGCACGGCGGCATCGCGGTAGACGGTGCCCGCATGGTCCGTGAACGACGTGTAGACGTGGTCGCGCTCGGCGAAGATGCGGCCGGCCTCGCCGAGGCGCGCGTTCATGCCCGCGAGCCAGTCGGTCGTCTCCTGCAGCCGGCCGGGCGCGATCCAGTACGTCGTGAGATACGAGCCGTCGCGGACGTCGTCGGTCACGGGCGTGCGCTCGGGGGAGCGGAGTGCGGTGAGCTCGCGCGTCGCGGTCCATCGCCGGCCCGCGAAGATCCACGGGCAGTAGAGGCCTCCGGCCCAGAAATGATCGTCCTCGTACCACCGGTTGTACGCGCGCTCGTGGCCTGTGCGCGGCGACACGAGCGTGATCAGCGCGTGGCCGACGCCGACGTCGATCGGCCCGTCGATCGGCCCGGTCGGGCCGGGCGGTGCGTGCCCGGTCACGGTCGCTCCTCGGGCACGGTCACACGCGCGATGAGCGCGTCGGCCGCGTCCCGGCAGGCCACGGCATGGGCGGATGCTCCGATGCGACGCACTCGCTCGTGATCGGGGACCTCGACCATGACGACGAGCTCGCGGAAGGGGGCCGCGTCGCGCACCGTGCGGACGATCGCGGCGACGTCGCACACGCCCGCTCCGGGAGCCAGACGGGCGGCGATGCTCTCGTGACGGAGCGCCGCGAGCCGCTCGTCTGCGGTCGCGCCGGCCGGGACCAGCTCGTCCAGCGCCGGGGCGTCGCACACCTGGAGCCAGACCGGGGTGCCCGCCGCGAGCTCGGCGAGCCGGTCGAGATCGTCGCCGCGGCGCCCGAAGTGGAGCGTGTCGAGCGTGAGCCCGCCGCCTCCGGCGTGCGCGACGAGGTCGGCGACCGTGCCGATCGAGTCGATGCCGAAGTACGACACCGGCTCGAGATGCGGGGTGAGGCCGTACTCGCGCGCGCGGGCGACGAGCTCGGCGAAGCGCCGGCTCGCCGCGCGCAGGTCAGCTCCGCGGTGGATCGCACTGAACCGGGTCACGCCCGCGGCGGCGAGGACGGCGAACACGTCGGCCCATCCGTCGCGGGGTCCCTCGAGATCGACGAGGTCCGCGCCGAACAGGGTGATGCCGCGACGGATCGCGTGCTCGCGGAGCCGGTGCGCCTGGTCGGCCGGGAGCGTCGGCGTGTTCGTCGCGGGGTCCACGAGCCGGACGCCAGCGAAGGCGTAGCGGGCGCCCGCGGCCAGGTCCACGAGCGCGAACGCGTCGAGGTCGGGGAAGGTGAACCCTTCGAGGCCGATCCGGACCGGGTTCGCCGCTGCCGTGCGGATCATGAGGTGCGATGGCGGAGCGGGATGTCCCGGCCTTCGAGGAAGGCGAGCACCGCCTCGGCGCTGCCCTCGTACCAGACCCGGTACGTCTCCTCGGTGAACCCGGCGGCGTGCGGGCTGAGCACGACATTGTCGAGCTGGGTGAGCGGATGCCCCGCGGGGAGCGGCTCGACGTCGAACACGTCGAGCGCTGCGCCCGCGATGCGCCGGTCGCGGAGCGCCTCGATCAGCGCGGCCTCGTCGACGATCGGCCCGCGCGAGGTGTTCACGAGCACCGCCGACGGCTTCATGCGGGCGATGCCGCGCGCGTCGATGAGGTGGCGCGTGGACTCGGAGAGCACGAGATGGAGCGTGACGACGTCGCTGCGCTCGAGCAGCTCGTCGAGTCCGACCGCCTCGGCCCCGCTCTCGACGGCGTCCATCTCCGAGAGGTGCGGGCTGTAGGCGAGCACGTGCATGCCGAACTCACGCGCGAACCGGGCGAGGTACCGGCCCGTCCCACCGAGGCCCACGATGCCGATCGTGCGGCCGTAGAGCGCGGGGAACGCGCCGGTCTGCCACCGGCCCGCGCGGATCGCGCGGTCCTCGGCCACGATCCCTCGGGTGGCGGCGATGATGAGGCCCCAGGTCAGCTCGGCCGTGGCCACGCGGGCGTGCGACCCGTTCGCCGTCGCGGCGACCTCGATCCCGCGCTCCTTCGCCGCGGCGAAGTCGATCGCCCGGTTGGACTGCGAGGTCGCGACGAAGCACCGCAGTCGCGGCAGGCGGTCCATGAGCGTCGCGGTCAGCGGCAGCCGCTCGCGCATCGCGCTGATCACGTCGTAGTCGGCGAGCGCCTCGACGACGGCGTCCTCATCGGTGAGCGGGGCCGAGATGAAGTCGACGTCGGCGAGGGCCTCCACGGGCGACCAGTCGGCGAACCGCTCGGCGATGCCGAGGTAGTCGTGGATGACCGCGACCCTCGGGCGCCGCCCTTCGTCCGTTCGTGCTCCGGATCCTGACTCAGCCACGGGACCTCCTCGTCGGCGCATTATGGTTATGTTTGATACTATTGACGCACTTGGTGCACCGCCACATCGCAGTGGCCGTTTCGTCGCCGCACCGCCAGTTCGTGAGAGGGCACATCGATGAAGATTGTCGTGGATCGGGACAAGTGCGTCAGTCTCGGCATTTGCGAGGGCCTCGCGCCCGAAGTGTTCGTGCTGAACGACGATGGCGAGCTCGAGGTCGACGAGACGACTCCGGTGCCCGAGGCCGAGCTCGAGCGGGTGCGCAGCGCGGTCAGCGGATGCCCCGTGAACGCGCTCCGGCTCGTGGAAACCTCCTGACCGCCACCCCGCCGTCCATGCCGGTGAGCAGCACCGTCGAGACCACGGGGCTCGCGTGGGGGATCCGTTCGAGCTTCCGCCGGTACGTGCAGCGCGTCGCGCACGGCACCGAGATCCCCGACGGCGGTGCGGGCTCGCTCCCGGACGGGCGCTTCTACTTCCCCGTCGAAGCCGTGGAACGGTTCGACCCCGAAGCGCTCGACGCGCAGATCCGGTTCGCCGGCGCGGTCCGGTTCCTCGGACACGCCGGCATGATCGACGTGCGGCTCGGCGAGCTCGAGCTGCGGTGCTCGGCGGGCACCGGAACGGTCCTGACCGGCGCTCGCGGCGGAGCCCGCGAGCTCGTCGACGTCCAGGTGACGCAGGCCGGCGTCGCCGACGGCGTGGCGACGCTGCTGCTCGGCACGCGGCTCGCGGCGGACGCGGTCGAGCTGTTCGACGAGGTCTATGCCGCCGCGACGCCGTTCGACGAGATCGAGGTCCGGGTCGCCGTCGCGTCGTGACGCGGCACCGGGCCGTCAGACCAGGTGCTGCGTGATCCCGGTGTCGGCGGCGCGCCGAAGCGCGGCCAGCTGCTCCTTGCGGGCGACCGCGTCGTCGAACGTGGGCGCGAGCCGAGTGCCGTGCCTGAGGTCGTGCTCGAGCACGAGGAGCGCCTCGGCGACCGTGGCCGCGGGGTAGGAGAGCGACGGATCGGTGTGCACGTACGAGGCCGGGATCTCGAGCTCACGGAGCCGGTCCTCGCCCGCCGTGGCGCCGCGGATCGTCAGGGGACTGAGCTGCAGGCTGGTCTGCGCGGTCACGACCAGGGCGCCGTCGGTGCCGTTGATCTCCCAGTGGAACGTCGTGCCCGCGGTCGGTCCGCCACGATAGTGGGCCGAGAGCATCACCCCGGTCTCGAGCCGGCCCGCGACCAGCAGCTGGTCGGGTGTGGTCTTGGCGACCGTCTCGTCGGTGCCCTCCACGCGCACCGTCGGGCGCTGGATCGCGCTCATCGCGGAGATCGACGCGAACTCGCCGAGCACATGGCAGATGCCGTCGATCGAGTGGCCGAACGGGATCGTCTCCATCGTGCCGCCGAGCGCATCGTCCTGAAGGTAGGCGTTGCGCGCCGCGACGACCTCGCCCCACGGCGCGCCGGCGCCCAGGAGCGTGGTCGAGAGCACGCGTCCGACGTAGCCGTCGTCCACGAGGTCCCGGAGGTATCTCAGGCCCGGCGTCGATCGGGCCTGCAGGCCGGTGACCGCGGTCACCCCCGCCGAGGCGAACGCGTCGCGCAGCCGCCGGGTCTGCTCGAGGTTCGAACCCGAGGGCCACTCGCTGTAGACGGGCTTGCCGGCCTCCGCGATCTTCGACAGCAGCTCGAAGTGGTGCTCGACGCGCACGGCGACGATCACGAGGTCGACCGACTGGGACCCGATCAGCGCATCCGGGGTGTCATAGGCCTCGGGGACGCCGAACTCGTCAGCGGTCGCCCGGGCCGACGCCATGCGGGTGGTGCTCACCGCGGTGACCTCGAGCCCGGGGATCGTCGCGATCGCCGGCAGGTGCGCGAGGCGACCCCACCCGTCGGCGGACGCGCCGATGATGCCCACCCGGATCGGGCGATCGGGCTCGAACGCGATCGGCGCGCTCATCCCTCGGCGCGTTCGTTCGCGTATGAGACCCGCGTGAGCCCGCCGTCGATGAAGAACTCGGCGGCGGTGATGTAGCTGCTCTCGTCCGAGGCGAGGAACACCACGAGCTGGCCGAACTCCTCGGGGCGCCCGAACCGCCCGAGCGGGATGGTCTCGCGCATCCGCTGGATGTGCGGCATCCGCGCGACCTCGGGGTTCGCGAGCATGTCGGTCGCGTGCGGTCCCGGGTGGACGGAGTTCACCCTGATCCCGGTGCCCTGGGTCGCCAGATGCACGGCGGTCGTCTTCGTCAGGTTCGCGAGGGCGGCCTTGCTCGCCGCGTAATACGTGGTGGTCGGCACGATCATCTCGGTGGAGTTGCTGGACACGTTCACGATCGAACCCGAACCCCGCGCCTTGAGGGCCGGCAGCGCGGCCTGGACGCCCAGGAACGGGCCGTAGAGGTTGATGTCCATGACGTGCCTGAACTCGTCGAGGGTCGCCTGCTCGATCGTTCGCGGGAGCGCGATGCCCGCATTGTTCACCAGGACGTCGAGCCCGCCGAGCGCGCCCACGGTCTCGTCCACCACCCGGTGCCACGCCTCGGCGTCGCGCACATCCAGTTCCGAGAACCGGGCGGTCCCGCCGCCGGCCGTGATCTCGTCGACCTTTGCGGCGCCCGCATCGACGAGCACGTCGGCGATCACCACGCTGGCGCCCTCTGCGGCCAGGGCGGATGCGGCTGCGCCGCCGAGACCGCGCGCGCCGCCGGTGACGATCGCGACCTTGCCGCTCATGCGTCCCATCGTGCGATTCCCCTCGGGGTCAGCGCGCGGCCGCGACCGTGGCGGCCGGGCCTCGTGTCGGTTCCGGCGCCGGCAGGCCGTAGTGGCCGCGCAGCGTGGTCGCCTCGTATGCGCTGCGGAACAGTCCGCGACCGCGCAGGATCGGCACGACGTGGTCGACGAAGTCCTCGAGCCCGTCGGGGAAGGTGGCCGGCATGACGTTGAAGCCGTCGGACGCCCCCGTCGTGAACCACGTCTCGATGACGTCGGCGATCTGCTCGGGCGTGCCGACGAGCTTCTGGTGGCCGCGGCTGCCGTTCAGGCGGATGAGCAGCTCGCGCACGGTCAGACGCTCGCGGCGCGCCATCTCCACGGTGATCTCGTACCGGCTGCGCCCGTCGACGATGTCTTCGGGGCGACGGATGTCGTCGGGCAGCTCCCGGTCGAGCGGGAGCCTCTCGATCGGGAGCCCGGTCTGTTCGGCGAGCTGCGCGTGCGCGTGGTCGAGCACGATGAGCTCGTCGAGCTCGCGGGCCTTCGCCTGGGCCTCAGCCTCGGTGCCGCCGATCACCGTGACGATGCCGGGGAGCACGATCACGTGGTCGGGGTTGCGGCCGTTCCCCGCGGCCTGCGACTTGAGGTTCGCGTAGAACGCGCGACCCTCCTCGATGGTGCCCTGCGCGGTGAAGACGGCCTCGGCGTACTTCGCGGCGAAGGCGATGCCCGGGCCCGACGAGCCGGCCTGCACGATGACGGGCCTGCCCTGTGGGGTCGGCGGCAGCAGCGACGGCCCCTGCACCGAGAAGTAGCGGCCGACGTGATCGATGCGGTGGACCTTGGCGGGGTCGGCATAGACGCCTCGCGCCTTGTCGACCACGAGGGCATCCGCCTCCCAGCTGTCCCAGAGCTTGAGCACGACGTCGAGGAACTCGTCGGCCCGCTCGTAGCGCTCCTCGGGGGTCGGGAACTCGCTGACGCCGAAGTTCGGGCCGATCTCCTTCGCGATGCTCGTCACCACGTTCCAGCCGACCCGCCCTCCGCTCACCAGGTCGGCCGAGGCGAACCGGCGGGCGAGGTTGAACGGGTCGTCGAACGTGGTCGATGCGGTGCCGATCAGGCCGATCCGCTCGGTCGCCCCCGCGAGCGCCGTGAGCTTCACCACCGGGTCGAGCATCTCGCCCGGTCGCCGACTCGGGCTCGAGATGAGGCCCTGGATGTCGGCGAAGAAGACCGAGTCCAGCAGGCCGCGCTCGGCGATGCGCGCGAGATTCTTGTAGTGCTCGATGTCGAGGTTCCAGTTCGGCACGGCGCCGGGGAGGCGCCAGGCGGCCTCGTGGTGACCCACGGCGTTGACGAACGTGTTGAGGTGCAGCTGTCTGGTCATTCGGATGCTCCTGCGATCGAGGGTGCGGATCCGCCGCCGTCGGCCTGGACGGCGACGCCTGCGGCGATGAGCTCGTCGACGTCCTCGAAGCCGAGCTCGGCGAGGACGTCGCGCGTCTGCGCGCCGGGAAGCGGCGAGCTCCCGGGCGGCGGGGGGACCAGGTCGTGCGCGGGGAAACGCGGTGCGACGCCCGGCTGGATGGCGCCGTCGGTCTCGATGAGCGTGCCGCGCTCGCGGACGTGCGGGTCGGTGGGCGCGTCCCGGAGCGAGAGCACGGGGGAGACGCAGGCGTCGGTGCCGTCGAACGTCGCGACCCATTCGGCCTGCGTGCGCTGGGCGATCCGCTCGGCGATGCGCTCGCGCATGGCCGGCCACCCCGCGCGGTCGTATTGCGCGGACGGCGTGATCGCGACGCCGAGTCCCGCGACGAACTCGGCGAAGAACTTCGGCTCGATCGCGCCGACGGCGACGTGCCGGTCATCGGCCGTGCGGTAGACCGCGTAAAAGGGCGTCCCGCCGTCGAGGAGGTTCGAGCGGCGGCGGTCCTCCCAGCGGCCCGCGTTCAGCAGCGAGTAGATGATGGTCGCGAGGCTCGCCGCGCCGTCGACCATCGCGGCGTCGACGACCTGACCGGCTCCCGTGGTGCGGGCTTCGTGCAGGGCCGCGAGCACGCCGATCGTGAGGAACGCGCCGCCGCCGCCGAAGTCGCCGACGAGGTTCAGCGGGATCACGGGATCCTCGTCGCCGATCGCATGCAGCGTGCCCGTCAGGGCGACGTACGCGATGTCGTGGCCGGCGGCCATGGCGTACGGGCCGTCCTGTCCCCACCCCGTCATCCGCCCGTAGACGAGGCGCGGGTTGACCGCGAGCGCCTCGTCGGGGCCGAACCCGAGCCGCTCCATGACGCCGGGCCGGAACCCTTCGATCAGGATGTCGCTCTGCCGGATGAGCTCGAACACCACGGCACGCGCCGACTCCTGACGCAGGTCGAGCGCGATCGAGCGCTTGCCCCGGTTGAGCAGGTTCACCCTCGGGTCCATGGTGAGCTCGTCGCCCGTCGGCGGCCGGTCGATGCGCACGACGTCGGCGCCGAGGTCGCTGAGGATCATCGCCGAGTACGGCGACGGGGCGAGCCCTGCGAACTCAACGACGCGGACGCCGCTCAGCGGTCCGTGCTTCTGCTGCGTCATGCCGGGGTCAGCCTCGCTGCTGCAGCCCGAGCCGCTCGCGCAGCGTGCCCTGCCGCGACGGGTCGTCGCCGATGAGTCCGCGTCGGCGCAGCTCGGGCATCACCAGCCGGCCGAAGTCCTCGAACGATCCGGGCATGTCGGTCGACATGATGGCGAAGCCGTCGCATCCGTAGCCCTGGAACCAGTCCTCGAGACCGTCGGCGACCTGGGCCGGGTCGCCCACGAAGCGGGCGCCGCCCTGCTTGCGGCGCGACTCGATGACATCGGCCAGCGTCGCGTCCTCGCCGAACTTCAGGCGCGCGCCCTTGACGTAGCCCTGCAGCGATCCCTTCGTGCCGGTGAACGACTCGAGCAGCTCGTCGGTCAGCGGCTCGTGCATCGGCAGCTTCGCGAAGTCGAAGTTCGCCTGCTCCGACAGCGTGACCAGCTGCTCACCCGGCTCGAACAGCGAGTCGAAGTACGCCTCCTTCGCCTTGGCGATGTCTTCGGTCTCGCCGACGATCGGCAGCACCGCGGGGAGGATCTTCACGGTCCCGGCCGGGCGGGCGTCCGCGACGAACTGCTCCTGCATGCCGGCGTAGTACTTGGCCGCCGTCTCGAGGTTGTGCTGGCTGGTGAAGACGATGTCGGCCCAGTGCGCGGCGAACTGCTGGCCCCGGCCCGACTGCCCGGCCTGCAGGAGCGTCGGCCAGCCCTGGGGCGGCCGCGGCACGGTCAGCGGACCGCGCGAGGAGAGGAACTCGCCCCGGTAGTCGATCCGGTGCACCGACCCGGGTTTCGCGAACCGGCCGGTGATGCGGTCCATCTCGAGCGCGTCCGCATCCCACGACTCCCAGAGCTGCGTCACGATCTCGACGAACTCGTCGGCGCGGTCATAGCGCTGATCGGGGTTGAGGTACTCGGTGCCGAAGTTCGCCGCCTCGTCCTCGTTGAGCGAGGTGACGATGTTCCAGACGGCGCGGCCGTCGGACAGATGGTCGAGCGTGGCGAACTTGCGCGCGACGTGGAACGGCGACGTGTAGGTCGTCGAGTACGTGCCGCCCAGCCCGATCCGCTCGGTCTGTGCGGAGAGCATGCCCAGGATGGTGATGAGGTCGAGCTTGATGGCCCGCGAGCCACGCGTGATCGTCTCGTCGATGGATCCCTGGTAGGCGGCCGGCATGGCCAGCCGGTCGTCGAAGAACATGAGGTCGAAGCCGCTGCGCTCGAGGCCCTGTGCGAGGTCGATGTAGAACTTGGCGTCGAGGATGCCGCGATCGGCGCGACGGTGCATCCAGGACGTCAGGCCGCCCTTCGTGACGGATGCCGAGACGAATGCGGTGAACACCATGTGGTCGGTGCGGGACACGAGTACCTCCTCAGGGGCGTGCCGTCGTCCTCGACGGCACCTGGAGCGACAACGCTAGGGTTGCGTCAGTCACACTACCTGAATCAATGATTTCATTCATTACAACGAAGGCGGAGATAGTTGCGAGTTCTGCATGACGCCCTCACGGTCGAGGATCGGTTCGAGATCACCCAGGTGCTCGCCAGATACGGCCATGTGATGGACGGGCGCGACCGTTCCGGGCTGGCGGAGGTGTTCGCGCCGGAGGCCACGTTCGACGTGACGAGCGTGGGCGGGCCGGTGTACCGAGGGCTGGCCGAGCTCGAAGGGTTCCTCGCGCTCGGCGACTCGGTGCATCCGCCGTTCCACCTCCTGGCGAACGCATGGGTCTTCCTCGAGGGCGGCGAGGTCGTATCGCTGAGCAAGTGGCTGACGATCGACCAGCACAACGGGCTGCCGCGGAGCGGCGACTACCGCGACACGTGGCGGCGCACGCCGGGCGGGTGGCGGATCTCGGCACGTGTCGCGCGGGTCAGGTGGACGGGCGGGCCGTGGAGCGAGGGCTACGACGCACCCGATCGGGGCTGACGCACCCGATCGGGGCTGACGCACCCGATCGGGGCTGACGCACATCGGCGGTGCGGGACGCAGGCGTCCCGCACCGCCGAGGTGCCGTGCTGGTGAGGGGCTACTGCTTGCCGAGTCCCTCGGCGAGCGCCTCGGTCCAGGCGCCCCAGTCGCTCACGACCTCGGATCCGAGGTCGAGGGACTCGAGGATGTCCCCGTGCTCGGTCTCGACGCCGAGCGTGTCGATCGAGAAGTCCCACCAGGCATCCGCGATCGCGTTGGTCCGCTCGATGTCGGCGGACGCGTCCTCGACCGAGTCGGGCGCGAGGGTCGCCGGGTCGGGCTGCTCGGCCCACCACTCGTTGATCACGGGGTTCAGCTCGGCGGGATCCACGATGCCGCCGCCGGCCTCCTCGGCCGCGCCGACGATCTCGTTGTACTGGTCCAGCGTGTCCTTGGCGAAGCGCTCCAGGGCGTCGTACCGCGCGTCGCGCATGACCTCCTGGATCTCGGGCGCGAGGCCGTCCCACGCGCCCGTCGAGATGACCCAGTTGGCGCCCGAGGTCGGCGCGGTGTTCAAGAAGGTCACCCAGGGGGACACCTCGAGCAGGCCGCCGCTGAGCACCGTGGTGACCGCGTTGACGGCGCAGTCGATGACGCCGCGCTGCAGCGCCTCGTACTGCTCGTTCGGGGGCGTGAAGACGCCGACCATGCCGAGCGCCTCGTTCTCGCCCTGCGCGACCGAGTTGGCGACGCGCACCTGGCGGCCTTCGAGGTCGGCCGGTGTCTGGAACTCGGTGCCGCAGGTGAGTGCGGCCGGCCCGCTGATCATCGGGATGAGCGGGAGGAAGCCCGCCTGGCGCATCTCGTCGAGCGCGGGGCTCTCGCCCTCGTAGTGGATGACCTGCTGGCCGATGCCCGCGACGTTGGTGTTCGGGTAGCCGAAGTCGTTCAGGGCGTGTTGGACCACCAGGTCGTCCCAGTTCGAGACCGGGAGCTGGTCGGGGAAGAAGCCGTTGCTCACGAACGTGACGTCGGTCAGGTCCGATGACAGCGCGGACAGCGCCTCGGGCGCCGGGTGCAGCGTGCCGTTCGGGTAGTAGTCGAAGGTCACCTTGCCCTCGGTGCCCTCGGTCACCGCCTCCATCCAGTCCTCGATGAGGTTCGTCGAGGTCGCTCCGGGGGAGAAGATGCTGCTCACCGTGAGCTCGACGGGCTCGACGCTGCTCCAGTCGAAGCCGTCGGTGTCGGTCGCCTCCTCGGCGGACGACGAGGTGTCGCCGGCGGAGCAGCCGGCGAGGAGGGCGATGGCACTGAGTGTTGCTGCTGCTGTGAGTGCGCGCTTGGTACGAATCACCACAGGACTCCTTTGTCGTGGTCGGGTCGCCGCATCGGCGGTGATGGGAAATCTATCATCCGTCCTTACAAAAATCGACATCCTTTTTAAGATTGTAATTTTAGGAATGTCGCGAGCGGCGGTGCGAGGTGCGGCGCGCGGAACCGCGAATGGCGCGGAACCGGTCGGTTCCGCGCCATTCGCGCCTGCGTCCGTGGGCGTCACCGCCCGTCGGAGTGCCCTACTTCGCCGCGCCGAGCTGATCGGTGAGCGCCTCGGTCCACGGCGCCCACTCGATGATGTCGCTGCCGCGGTTCAGCACGTCGAGGATGTCGGGGTCGTCGACCGGCACCTGCAGCTCGTCGATCGAGAAGTCCCACCAGGCGTTCGCCACCCGCTCGGTCAGGGCGATCGAAGCTTCCGCGTCGATGCCCGAGGGAGCGCTGCTCGCGAGGCTCGGCCGGCCGGCCCAGTACTCCGCGATCAGGGGGTTGAGCTCGGCGGCGTCGACGATCTCGCCGCCGGCCGCCTCGGTGTCGGTCACGATCTCGCTGTACTGGTCGAGTGTGTTGATCGCGAAGTTCGTGAAGGCGTCGTAGCGCGTGTCGAACAGGATCTCCTGCACCTGGGGCGGCAGCGAGTCGAGCGTCGTCGTGGAGATGACCCAGTTCGCGCCCGAGCTCGGCGCGTTGTTGGTGAAGGCGACGTACGGCGAGACCTCGAGCAGGCCGCCGCTCAGGACCGTGGTCGGGGCGTTGACGGCGCAGTCGATGACGCCGCGCTGCAGCGCCTCGTACTGCTCGTTCGGGGGCGTGAAGACGCCCACCATGCCGAGCGCCTCGTTCTCGCCCTGCGCGACCGCGTTCGGGACGCGGACCTGCCGACCCTCGAGGTCCTCTGGGGTCGCGAACGGCTTCGAGCAGGTGAGCGCCGCGGGCCCGCTGAGCATCGGGAGGAGCGGCGTGAAGCCCGCGGCCTCCATCTCGGGCAGCGCCACATTGCCCTCGCTGTAGTGGATGACCTGCTGGGCGAGCCCGGCGACGTTCATGTTCGGATACCCGAAGCTGCTGAGCGTCGACTGCACCACGACGTCGTCCCAGTTCGAGATGGGCAGCTGGTCGGGGAACGTGCCGTTGCTGACGAACGTGATGTCGGTCAGGCCTGAGGTGAGCGCGCTGATCGCCTCCGGTGCCGGGTGGAGCGTGCCGTCGCCGTAGTAGTCGAACGTGACGGCGCCGTCGGTCGCCTCGGTCACGGCCGTCATCCACTCGTCGAGCAGGATGCTCGCCGTGCTCGACGCGGGGAAGATGCTGCTGACCGTGAGCTCGACGGGTTCGATCGCGCTCCAGTCGTCACCCTCGCCCGACGACGTGGTTCCCGATGCGGTGCTGCCCGCGCATCCCGCGAGCAGGGCGGCCGCGCCGATGGCGCCGAGCGCGGCGAGTAGATTCTTGGTGTGGGTCACGCAGACTTCCTTGTCGTCGGGCCCCCGTCGTCGGGGAGGCGCTCCAGGGTACTGCGGAAGTCTCGCATAAGCCGGTAATCATTACAAATTTAGCTACCATTGTGAGGAATGGTCGGCACGAAGTGGGCGTCAGGGCGCGGCGCCCTCCGGAATCCCCACGGCCGTGAGCTCACGCCAGTTCATGAGGCTCACGCCCCCGTCGATCACGAGCGTCTGACCTGTGACATGCCCAGCCATGGGCGAGGCGAGGAAGGCGAGCGCGGCGGCGATGTCGCTCGGCTCGGCCGCCTTGCGCAGGGGCGTCGAGCGACGTGCGAGCTCCTGCATCTCGGGGGACTGGGTGGCGAGCAGGCGGGCCGTCCGGGTCGCGCCGGGCGCGACGCAGTTCACGCGGATGCCGGCCGGGCCGAGCTCGACGGCCGCTGAGCGCACCATCGACATCATCGCGGCCTTGAACATGCCGTACGTCCCGTTCGACGGTGCCGCATGCAGCCCCGCGATCGACGACACGAACCCGAGCGATCCGCCACCCGCGCGCTCGATCAGCGGCGCCGCAGCACGGAGGACCCGGAACGCGTGCCGGACGACCAGACTCGACTGCCGGTCCCATTCGTCGTCCGTCGTCTTCGTGAAGGGCTTGAACAGCGCCGCGCCGATGACGTCGATCGCGCCGTCGAGCCGGCCGTACCGCCGGGTGACCTCGTCGAGTGCGAGATCGATCGCGCCCGGTTCGGAGACGTCCACGCGCAGCGCCATCGCGTCGGTGCCGGCGCGAGCCGCGGCCTGCTCGGCCGCCGCGCCATCGAGATCCAGGCACACGACGCGCGCCCCGAACGCCGCGAGGGCGCGGACGGTCTCGCCGCCGATCCCGGCGCCGGTCCCGAAGACGGCGATGACGCGGCCGTCCAGCCGCATCAGCGACGTGTAGTCCACTTCCGACATCGGTCCTCCAGTGCTCAGTCCAGCTCGGGCATCGGGCGCCATGGCTCGCTGCCGTCCCAGTCCCGGGCGGCCTCGGCCACGAGCTCGTAGAGTCTCGGGACGATCGACGGCGGCCGGCGCTCGCTCAGCTCGATCGCCGGCAGGTTCCAGTCGCCCCAGTGGTAGAAGACGTTGTTCACGGGCTGACCGGCCTCCGAGAGCGGGGTCTCGCCGGCCTCGGAGCGACGCGCGACCTCGGCCTCGAAGTCGGGCACGGCCACGGCGAGGTGGTTGAGCCCGGGCGCCCCGCCGTGCGACGCGAGCCAGTCGCGGTGGGGCGACGGCGCGTCGTCGTGCTGCTCGACCAGCTGGATCTGGATGCCGTTCCAGTCGGCCATGGCCGTGGAGAGGTCCGGCGCGCTCGCCTCGCCGCGGAACCGGTACGCGCGGTCGCCCAGGTGCTCCCAGTAGAACCACGGGCCGATGCCGAACCGGCGCGTCCATTCCATCGCGGCGGCGCGCAGGTCCGTCACGACGAACCCCAGCTGAACGATCCGCGAGTCGACCATGGCGCCCCTCAGTCCGGATCCCGCTGCTCGGTGCCGGCGCGGTCCTCGAACCGCGGCTCGGCCGGCCACGGCAGATCGGGCAGGTCCGTCCACGGCGAGAGCGCCCAGTCCGGGGCGCGCTTCTCGCGCCACGCGTTCACGCCCTCCGCCGCATCGGCCGTCCGGCCGAGCGCCGTGATCGCTGCCGAGTCGATCCGGTGGGTGTGCATCGGGTGGTCGCTGCCGGCCATGCGCCAGATGAGGCGCCGGGTCACGGCGGCGGACACGGGCGCCGCGGCCGCGGCGATCCGGTGGCCGAGCTCGTAGGCGGCGTCGAGCAGGGCGTCGGGCTCGTGGATGCTCCGCACGAGGCCGCGGCTCATGGCCTCGTCGGCGTCGAAGAGGCGCGCGGTGAGACTCCAGTCCAGTGCCGTGGGCACCCCGACGATCTTCGGCAGGAACCAGCTCGAGACGGCGTCGGGAACGATGCCGCGGGCGGCCGCGACGAAGCCGAATCGCGCGGTCGTCGACGCGAGGCGGAAGTCCATCGGGAGGATGAACGAGGCGCCGAAGCCGACCGCCGGGCCGTTGATCGCGGCGATGACGGGCTTCAGCGACGCGAACATCCGCAGCACGATCCGCCCGCCGCCGTCGCGCAGCCTGACATCGTCCGGCTCGTAGGCGAAGGCGTCGCCGCCCGCGCTCACGTCCGCTCCGGCGCAGAATCCCCGGCCGGCGCCAGTGACCACCACGACACGGACGGCGTCGTCGGCGTCCGTCTCGTCGAACACCGCGACGAGCTGCTCGCGCATCGCGGGGTTCATCGCGTTCAGGCGGTCCGGCCGGTTCATCGTGACCGTCGCGATGCCGTCCTCGACGCGAAGATCGACCTCGCTCACGGACCCGCCACGGAGGTCGCTCGCGGCGCCGCTCGCGAGGTCGCTCGCGGCGTCGTCATCGGCGCGTCCGGTCGGCGAGGCCGAGGCGGTCGCGGAGCGTGCCCTCGGGGTCCGTGAGCTCGGGAACACGCCCGCGTCGGCGGAGCTCGGGCATGACGAGCCGGGTGAAGTCCTCGAAGGATCCCGGCGTGTCCGACGGCATCAGGGCGAAGCCGTCGGCGCCGTACTGGTCGAACCACTCCTCGAGGGTGTCCGCGATCTGGGCTGGTGTGCCCACGAACCGATTGCCCGCGGTCATCGACCGCGCCTTCACGATCTCGCGCAGCGTCGCATCGGGTCCGAATCGTGCGCGACCGGATCGCACGAACGCCTCGACCGCTCCCCGGGTGCCCGTGAAGCGCTCGAGCCAGGCGTCGTCGAAAGTCTCGTCCATGGGGATCTGCTCGAAGTCGAAGTTGGCCTGCTCGGCGAGGAAGATGAGCTGCTCGATCGGGTCGCTCAGCTCATTGAAGAACTCGTTCTTCTGCTCGGCGATGGCCTCGGTCTCGCCGACGATGACCATGACCGCCGGCAGGATCTTGGCGGCCGCCGCCGGCCGTCCCTGCTCCTCGGTCACGCGCTGCTGATCGGCGTAGTGCCCCTGCGCGGCCTCGAGGCTGTGCGCGGTCGTGAAGATCAGGTCGGCCCACCGGCCTGCGAACGCCCGGCCCCGTCCGGATTGTCCGGCCTGGAGCAGGGTGGGCCACCCCTGCGGCGGGCGCGGCACGGTGAGCGGGCCTCGGGACGAGAGGAACTCACCGGTGAAGTCGATGCGCGCGACCTTCTCGGGGTCGGCGAACCTGCCCGTCGTGCGGTCGAGCTCGATCGCGTCCGCCTCCCACGACTCCCAGAGCTTCGTGACGATCTCGAGGAACTCGTCGGCGCGGTCGTAGCGCTGATCGGGACTCAGGAAGTCGGTGCCGAAGTTCTCGGCCTCGTCGTGGTTGAGCGACGTCACGATGTTCCAGATCACGCGCCCCTTCGACAGGTGGTCGAGCGTCGCGAACTGCCGGGCCACGTGATACGGCGCGCCGTATGTCGTCGAGTAGGTCGCGCCGAGCCCGATGCGGCTCGTATGCCCCGCGAGCAGACCGAGGATCGACACGAGGTCGAGCTTGACGACGCGCGAGCCGCGCTCGACGGCCGGGTCGGTCGAGGAGCCGTAGGCGGCGGGCATCGCGAGCCGATCGTCGAAGAACAGCACGTCGATGCCGCCGCGCTCGAGCTCCTGCGCGAGCCCGATGTAGTACTCGGCGCTGAGGAAGCCCGGATCGGTGCTCGGGTGCATCCACGCGCCCAGGGAGGTCTTGGTCGTCGATGCGGAGGCGAAGGCCGCGAAGACCATGTGTTCGGTTCGGCGCGTCATCGTCTGACCTTCCTGTCCACGGAGTCCGCTTCGTCGCTGCGACCCTAATCCTAACTATACTTAAGATGTTGCTGTTCCGGACGATGGCGCCCGGGACGTCAGGAGGTTCAACGATGACCGAAGCTGCTGCTCCCACCGGGCTCCCCGCCCGGCCCCTCGCCGGGATCACCGTCGTCGAGGTCGGTGTCTGGCATGCCGGTCCGGGCGCCGGCGCGATCCTCGGAGATCTGGGAGCGGAGGTCATCAAGGTCGAGAGCCTCGAGGGCGACCCGGAACGGGGCGAGGGCGGCACCCTCACGCTGAAGTCGCAGGCGATCGACACCCCGGGCTGGAGCCTCATGTTCGAGCTGTCCAACCGCAACAAGCGGGGCATCGCGCTCGACCTCACGTCGGACCGCGGTCGCCAGGTGCTGCATCGGCTCGTCGAGCGAGCCGATGTCTTCCTGACGAACCTGCGCCCCGGTGCCAAACGGAAGCTCGGGATCGACTACGAGAGCCTCGCCACGGTCAATCCGGGTCTCGTGCACGTCAATGTGTCGGGGTTCGGGTCGGAGGGCCCGCTGGCCCAGGAGGGCGCGTTCGACACACTCGGTCAGGCCCTCGCCGGAATGTTCTACGTGACGGGCCACGAGGTGCCCCAGCCGCTGCCCGTGGTCGTCGTCGACCAGCTCACCGCGCAGACCGCGGCGCAGGCCGCGATCACCGCACTGCTCGCGCGGGAGCGCAGCGGGGGAGAAGGGCAGGACGTGCATGTCTCGCTCTACGGCTCGGGCGCCCTGCTGTGGTCGGCGCAGCTGCTGTGGCAGGCCGCGCTCGACACCACGCCGATCGTGACCTACGACCGCATCCAGAAGACGCCGCTGCTCTCGGTCTACCGGTGCAAGGACGACCACTGGGTCGTCGGGACGAACCCGGGCCGCGCGCTGTGGCCGACCTTCGCCGAAGCGATCGGGGCCCCCGCGCTCGGCGAGACGCCCTGGGACGTCGACGACCGCGCGTCGCAGGAGGCGCTGTACGCCGCGATCGACCCGCTCATGCTCGAGCGCACCGCCGCGGAGTGGGTCGCGTACCTGCGATCCAAGGGGCTCCTGTTCGCGCCCGTGCAGGACTTCGAACAGGTCCTCGCCGATGAGCAGGCCCGCGCGAACGGCTACGTCGTCGAGGTCGACCACCCCCGGCTCGGAACCATCCCGCTGCCCGGTTCGCCGTTCGCGTTCGGCAAGCAGCTCACCTCGCAGTGGACGCCCGCACCCGAGCACGGCGGCCACACCGACGAGATCCTGCGCACGCTCGGCTACGACGGCGACGACATCGCCGCGCTGCGCGAACACCGCGTCGTCGTCTGAGCCGACGACGACCACGACCAGACCACCCAGCGATCGAAGGAGATCGAGAATGACGAAGCACGCGCTCATCACCGGTGCCGGGCAGGGCATCGGATTCGGAATCGCGACACGTCTCGCGGCGGACGGCTTCCACGTCACCGTGACGGACCACTCGGCCGAGCTCGCCGAGCGGGCGGCGGCGCGCCTTGGCGGAACCGCGATCCGGCTGGACGTGAGCGACGCGGAGAGCGTCGACGCGGCGGCCGCACTCGTGCCCGAGCTCGACGCGCTCGTGAACAGCGCCGGCATCTATCCGTGGCTCGGATTCAGCGAGATCCGGGTCGAGGACTTCGACCGGCTGTTCCACGTCAACGTGCTGGGGCCGATCCTCACGACGAACGCGTTCGCGCCGGCGCTGGCCGCGGGCGGCGGCGGCGCGATCGTGAACATCACCTCGATGTCTCAGGACCATGCGTCGCCGGGCGTGAGCGCGTATTCGGCCTCGAAGGCCGCGGCACACGGCGTCACGAAGCTCGCGGCGCTCGAGTACGCCGATCGCGGGATCCGGGTGAACTCGGTGGCGCCCGGCACGATCCAGACGGAGGGCATGCAGAACGCGCTCGCCGACGGCGAGGCGCCGCGCGACTCGGCGCTCATCCCGCTCGGGCGTGCCGGCGCCCCCGCCGACATCGCATCCGCGGTGTCGTTCCTCGTCGGCCCGGACTCGGCGTACATCACGGGCCAGTCGCTGACCGTCGACGGCGGGTACACCACCGCCCTCTTCGACTTCTACCGAGCCGCCAACTACGGCTCAGCGCGCGCCTCGACGGAGGCGCTGGGCCAGCGGTAGCGGACGGTGCACGCCGTGAAGTACACCGTCGAGTTCCCGCTCTCCGCCGTCTCGGACGCCGACGACGTCGACACCATCGCGCGCGCGGTGGACCGCCTCGGCTACGACGCCCTGGCGTTCACCGAGCACCCGGCGCCGTCGCAGGCCTGGCTCGACAGCGCGGTCGGCCACCTCACCTTCGACCTGCTCGGGTCCCTCGCGTATTGCGCCGCGATCACCGAGCGGGTCAGGCTCATGAGCTTCCTGGTCGTGCTGCCCTACCATCGGCCATTCATGCTCGCGAAGGCGCTCTCGACGATCGACGTGCTGTCGCGCGGCAGGCTCACCGCCGTCGTCGGCGCCGGATACCTCCGCGCCGAGTTCGACGCGCTCGGCGTCCCGTTCGATGAACGGAACGCGCTGCTCGACGAGACGCTCGCGCTGCTGCCGGAGATCTGGTCGGGTGAGCCGGTCACTCGGTCGGGATCCGGTTTCACGGCCGCGGACATCGTCAGCCGGCCGGCCCCCGTGCAGCCCGGGGGACCGCCGCTCTGGATCGGCGGCAACGGCCCTCGCGCGAAGGAGCGCGCGGCGCGCACCGGCGGATGGAGTCCGCTGTTCATCGGCGGTGACCGTGCGTCGTCGATCGGCACGACCGCGCTCACCGATGCCGACCAGCTCGCCGCCGGCATCAGGGAGGTCCGGAACCGTGCGCGCGTGCTCCGCGGCGAGGACGCCGAGGTCGTGGTGCAGGCCCTGACCCCGCACTCCCGCGTGATGTTCGCCGAGCACTCGGTGGCCGAGCACCGCGACCTCGTGGCGTCGCTCGCCGAGATCGGCGTCGACTGGTTCGTGATCCGCGCGCCCGGTCACGACGCGGCGGCCGTGGTCGACGCGCTCGAGTACTACGCGGGCGAGCTCAGGCTCTGATCCTCGGCCGCGATGAGCTCGCGCACGACGCCGTCGAGCAGTCCCAGGTCGAGGCCATCGAACAGGTCGCCGTAGTTGAGGATGTCCTTCACCACGAACGGCCTGACCATCTGGGCATGCCTCGTCGGATCGTCGTCGAACGTCAACGCGGACTCCAGATGCCGGCTCGTGACCCCCGTTTGGTTGACGGCCGTGAGCGCCGCGGCCGGGTCGAGGCCGAGCTGGCCGGCGAGCCGAGCCGCGTCGGCGATCATCGCGGTCTGCGTCGCGGTCAGCAGCACGTTCAGGATCTTGGTGCGCTGGCCTGCGCCGACGTCGCCGACGTGGATGATCGTGTTCGCGTACGTCTCGACGAGCGGGACGACGCGCTTCCGGGTCTCCGCGTCGGCACCCATCAGCACTCTCGTCCGCCCGGCGGCGACGTCGGCGGGCCGGCCGTCGAGCGGCGCGTCCGAGACGGCCACCCCGCGTCCGGCGGCGAGCGCGACGAGCTCGGCGATGGTGTCCGGCGGGCACGTGGTGTGCACGAGCAGCGTGCTGCCCGGCTTCATCGCGGCGATCAGCCCGTCCTCGCCGAGGCAGAGCTCGCGAACCTGCCCGGTCGTGTACACGCACACCGTCATGACGTCCGCGCCCCGCGCGGCCTCAGCGGCCGACGCGACCGGGATCGCCCCGCACGCCGCGGCCGCGGCCGCGCTCTCGGGGCGCCGGGCGTAGACCCGCACCGTGTGGCCGGCTTCGACCATGCGCCGCGCCATGGGCGCGCCCATGCTGCCCAGGCCGACGAAGCCGACCTCCACGGCCGTCACCGGCCCGCCCGCACGGCGGACGCCGGCACGCCGGCGCCCGCGAGGAGCCGATACGACGCGTCGTCCGGGCCGCGGCTCGCCGCGAACGCGGGGACGCCGTCGACCGGGGCGACCGCGCGGGCCGTCTCGGCCGGGTTCGTCATCTCGGTGACGAGATCGTTCACGTACTCGCGTTCGGCGATCACGAGACGACCGTCACCGGTCTCGGCCCAGCGGTCGATGTAGCGGCCGTACCCGACCCGGTCGACGAACCGCTCGCCGTCGCGGCGACGGAGCAGCGAGGTGACATAGGACTCGCTGACGAGTTCGCCCGACGGGTTCCGCTCGATGAACACGTTCGCGATGCGATGCGCGTTCAGCTCGAGCTTCTCGTGGAAGGGCCAGACCCAGTCCATGAAACCGGGGGCGTCACCGACGTAGATCCCGCTGTAGTTCAGGACCGCGTCCTCGCCGAACGGCGAGAGCGCGACCTCCCGGTCGAACCGGTCGAGGCCCCGGCAGTACGCGGCGAGCGCCTGCTCGATCTGGTTGCGCTCGTCGGCGCTGACCTGCGCGCCCGCGGTCCGGCCGCCCGCTGCCACGGCGGTCATGCCCGCAGCAATCGGTACGAGGCATCCGTCTCGTCGCGCGCCCAGGTGAGGGCGCCGCCGCCCGACTCGGGCCGCACCGCCGACAGATCCCGCTGCTCGTGCGGGTAGGCACGGGTCGCGTCGCGGACGTAGTCGCGCTCGACGATCACGAGCCGGCCGTCCTGCTCGGCCCAGCGGTCGATGTACCGCCCGTTGCCGAGGTTGTCGACGATCGCGCCGTCGTCGGTCGTCGTGCGCAGCAGCACCTGCACGTACGACTCGCTCACCAGGTCACCCGCGCCGTCGCGCTCGATGAAGATGTTCACGACCCGGTGGACGTGCACGAGCATGCGCGCGTGGATCGGCCAGATCCAGTCCATGAACTCGGCCGGGGTGCCCTGGAAGATGCCGCTGTAGACGAGGCGGGCGTCGGTCGCGAACGGCGAGAGCGCGAGCTCGCGGTCGAATCGGTCGAGGCCCCGGCAGTAGGCGTAGAGTCCCTGGCTGATCTGATTCCGCTCCTCGGCGGTGACGTCGTAGGCCACGGTCAGCTCACCCCCACCGGGTTGCCGGCCGCGAGGCGTGCGGCGCGCTCGCCGATGGTCCTGACCCGCTCCGCGGGGTCGGCGGCGATCCGGCCCTGCACGAGCTCCTGCACCTTGCCCTCGATCCAGATCGGGCCGTCGGCGACCTGGTCGAGCGCCTCGCGGGCGATGTCGGCGGGCTCGGCGGCGCCGTCGACCCGGCCGTAGGCCTTGACCATGGTCGGGGTGTTCGTCTGACCCACGACCGGGGTCAGGACGTCGATGCCACGCTGGCCGAGCTCGAACCAGAGCGCCTCGCCGAGCGTGTGGCTGAACGCCTTGCTGGCGGCGTACAGGGCGAACCCGGGCGAGCCGCCGAAGCCCGCCACCGAGCCCATGAGCACGAGCGCGCCGCGCCCGCGGGGCGCCATGAGTCGCGCGAAGTGGTGGACGAGGCGGGCCTTGGACACGTAATTGCGCTGCAGCCGGCCCGCGAGCATCTCCCAGTCGTGTTCGATGAACTGGCCGTAGTTCGGCTCGGATCCGACGTTGTAGACGAGCGCGCCGACCTCGAGCCCTTCGGTCGCCGCGATGACCTGCTCGGCGCCCTCCGGCACCGAGAGGTCGACCGCGAGCGTGCGCACCTCGGCCCCGGGGTTCGCGGCGCGGATCTCGGACGCGGCCTCGTCGAGCGTGGCCTGCGTGCGAGCGACCAGGATCGGGTTGATGCCGCGGTGCGCGAGCTCGTTCGCGAACGCCGAGCCGATGCCTTCGGATCCGCCGACGACGACGGCCCACGGGCCGTACTTCTCGGCGAACGCTGCATGATCTGTCACGGTGACTCCTTCGTCATGGTGCGAGTGGTCATAGTGCGGGTCGGTCACGGTGCGCGCCGTGCGGGCTCGCACGTGCGCGCCGGGGGTCAGGCGAGCGGGTCGATCCGTTCGACGTAGACGTACAGGCGGGTCAGTTTGAGCGAGGCGATCTTCCACTCGCCGTCGACCTTGCGGTAGGTCTCCCAGTAGTGCCCGGTCCCGCGGAGCCGGTAGCCGTCGGCGGGCCACACGAGCACGTCCTCCATCGCCCAGATGCCGGTCGCCTCGTCCTCCGAGGTGAGCTCGATCTCGGGCTGGTGGCCGTGGTGCGTGGAGATCAGCGGCCCGATGTTCGTCGCGACGCGCTCGACGAAGGCGTCGATGCCGGATGCCGTGACCGGCGCCCGTGATTCGGCCGAGCGCAGTGCGATGAGCTCCTCGGTGAAGCCATTGTCGACCGGGCCGATCGCCGCGTCCTCGGTGAAGACGGCCTTGAAGCCGTCCCAGTCCTTGGTGTCGAGCGTGCGGAAATAGCGCGCCTTGAGCTGGCGGATCGACTCGATCTCGGTCTCGGTGCTGATGGCGGTGTCGGTCATCGGTCTCCTCGGCTTTCGTTGGTGTGGCGCGGTTGGTCGGCTGGTTCCGGATGCCTCGCGCGGCTCACGCCA
Source organism: Agromyces aerolatus (assembly GCF_031432255.1). Classification (NCBI taxonomy): domain Bacteria; kingdom Bacillati; phylum Actinomycetota; class Actinomycetes; order Micrococcales; family Microbacteriaceae; genus Agromyces; species Agromyces aerolatus. Next base: position 382,511 of record NZ_JAVKGQ010000002.1, read on the forward strand.
CGGTGAGCTGGTGCCGCATCGGCACCCGGAGGTTCGCGGTGAGGGACAGCCCGCCGTCGACGGCGAGATTCTGCCCGGTGATGAACTTGGCGGCCGGGCTCGCGAGGAAGGCCACGGCCTCGGCGATGTCCTCGGGCGCGCCGAGGACGCCGAGCGGCATGGCCTCGGTGCGCGCCGCGAGCATCTCGCGGAGCTCGTCCTCGGTGACGCCGGGCCGCGACTTCAGCATGATCGGGGTCACGATGGGGCCGGGCGCGACGGCGTTCGCGCGAATGCCGACCGGGCCCCATTCGAGCGCGATCGTCTCGACGAGCCTGATGAGCGCGGCCTTCGCGGGGGAGTAGGCGCCGAGCCCCGGGTGCGGGCTGGTTCCGCTCGTCGAGGTGGTCGCGATGAACGAGCCCTTCGACTCCCGGAGGGCGGGGTAGGCGGTCGACGCGAGCATCCACGCGGCGCGCGTGTGCACGTTCATCACCGAGTCCCACTCTTCGAGCGTGGTCTGGTCGACCAGTCGCCCGAGCTTGGTGTTGCCCGCGTTCGAGACGAGGGTGTCGAGGCCGCCGGCGAACTCGATCGCCTGCCGGGCGACCTCGACGGGGAACGTCGTCGATGCGAGGTCGCCCGCGAGGATGAGCACCTGCGCGCCGCGTTCGCGCTGCGCGTCGGCGAAGGACTCGAGCTCCGGGGTGGCGCGCGTCGCGGTGATGGTGATGCGCGGTTCGAGCTCTCGCGCCAGCGCCGAGCCCACGAGCTTCTCGACGATGGCCGAGCCGATGCCGCCGACGCTCGCGCCGGTGACCAGCGCCCGGTAGGCGCCGTTCGAGGTGCTGCCTGTGACCAAGTCCAGTCTCCACTTCATCGTGTCGCTGCTGGTGCCCGAGGATGGAACGCGCCCATTGCTTGGCGCGTCATCCGTTTTATCCTATAAATGATGGAAACCGAAAGCAACAAGGGAGATGCTTCATGACACGCTATGCACTCGTCACGGGCGCGGGCCAGGGGATCGGCTTCGGCATCGCCAAGCGACTGGCCGACGACGGCTACCACGTCTACACGACCGACTACAACGCCGAGCTCGCGAACGCCGCGGCCGAACAGCTCGGCGGGACGCCCCTCGTGCTCGACGTCGCCGATCCGAAGTCGGTGACGGATGCCTCGGCCAAGGTGCCTGAGCTCAGCGTGCTCGTGAACAGCGCAGGGATCTACCCGTGGTCGCCGCTCGTCGACATCTCGGTCGAGGAGTTCGACCGGGTCTTCGCGGTCAACGTCCGCGGCAACCTGCTGTGCATGCAGGCGTTCCACCCGCAGCTGGCCGCGGACGGCGCGGGCGCGATCGTGAACATCACCTCGATGTCGGCGCTCGCCCCGGCGATCGGCGTGGGCTCGTATGCGGCCTCGAAGGCGGCGGCCGCGATGCTCATCCAGCAGGCCGCGGTCGAGTTCGCGCCCGATGGGATCCGCGTCAACGGCGTCGCGCCGGGCAGTGTGCAGACCGAGGGCACGAACCGGGCGATCAAGGACGGCGAGGCTCCCCAGGCGGCGCCGTTCATCCCGCTCGGCCGGCTCGCCGGCCCCGCCGACATGGCGAGCGTCGTGAGCTTCCTCGCGTCGGACGACGCGGGCTACGTCACCGGCCAGAACATCGTGGTCGACGGCGGGTTCCTCAACAACACGTTCGCGCTGTACCGACAGGTGACGCAGAGCGCGTAGCGCGCAGCAGCCACCGCCCGATGCGATCGCAGCGGCGCCGCCCAAGAGGCGGCGCCGCTGCGGCCTTTCTCGGTGGGATCGGTCGGCGCCCGCTGCGTCGATGCGGTCAGCGGAGCTCGAACTGCACGGCCGTGCGCGACTCCAGATACGGCTCCAGGTACTCCCGGAACAGCTGCATGTGCAGGTCGTGCGCGACGTACTCGCGATAGCCGTCGAGGTCGTCGAAGTCGATGGTGAGCGCGAAGTCGTGGTTGGTGGGGAGGTACCCCAGGTTGCCGCCGACCTGGCAGGCGCGGACCGAGGGGATCTCGTCGGCCGCGGCGAAGAACGCCTCGGTGGCCCGGTCGACGAGGTCGGCCGGCGCGGCATCCGTGAACTTCCAGAGTGAGCAGTGACGAATCATGACCTGGATCCTGCACGACGTCCCCCGGCGACCACAACAGCGCGCGCGGGGTGTTGCGGTTATTTCTTGTATTCCTTATATTCATTGACCACATGTGCCGGCGGGCGTTCGCCAGCGGCGAGCGGTACCCGTGCGCACCGACGAAGGAGTTGGGTGGATGAGAGGCATACGTCAGGCTGGATTTGCCGCGGGGGTGCTCGGAATCGCCGTGCTGCTCGCGGGTTGCGCCGGTGGCGGCGCGCCATCCGAGGGGGGTGACGGCGATGGTGCGCTCGACAGCATGGAACCCATCACGCTGCGCGCCTCGGTGCCGTTCCCGGCCGGCGGCACCCCGGGGACGCTGCTGGCCACCTGGACCGACGAGGTCGAGAAGCGCACCGACGGCAAGGTGACGTTCGAGCTCTACCACGACGCCACCCTGATCCCGGGCGCCGAGTCCTTCTCTGGGCTGGCGTCGGGCCTCGCCGACGTCGGCTTCTTCGCGGCGTCGAACCAGCCGAGCGAGCTGCCGCTCGCCAACTGGCTCGGCCAGTTGACGGTGCCGGTGACCAACCTTGGCTACCCGATGGCGAACCTCGCCGGCTTCCCGGCCTCCGTCGGGGCGTACGCGACCGCGGAGCCCATCGTCGAGGAGCTCAGGGGGCACAACATCGAGCCCATGCTCTACATGTACTCGAGCCCGTTCATGATGGTCTGCACCGATCCGGTCGTCACGCCCGAGGACACGCAGGGCAAGACGATCCGGACGGGCGGGGAGCCGTGGGTCTCCGAGGTCGAGGCGCTCGGCATGACCAACGTGTTCCTGCCCACCCCCGAGCTCTACGAGGCCCTGCAGCGAGGCGTCATCAACTGCGCCTACCTCGCGGCCGACAATGTGGCGACCCTCGGAGTGACCGAGGTGACCACGGCGACCGCGCTGGTCGACGGCGGCGCGAGCTCGGGAGCGCAGATCGGCTTCAACAAGGACAGCTGGGACGCGCTGCCGAGCGAGGTGCAGCAGATCATGCGCGAGTCCGCGGGCATCGCGCAGGCCGCGTTCATGGAGGACACCTTCCGCGTCTACCAGGCCGCCGTCGAGGCGGGGCAGGCCGCGGGGCACACCTTCACGCCGACCGAGCAGCTCAACGCGGTGATCCACGAGCAGCGCGAGGGCCTGCTCCAGGAGCTGCTGTCCTCGCCGCCGGCCGGGATCGACGACGCCGAGGGCATCCGCGACCAGTACGAGGCGTACGTCGACGAGTGGGTCGCCTTCGTCGAGTCCGAGCTCGGCATCGAGATCGTCGATCCGGCGACCGCGACGCCCGAGCAGCTGATCGAGGTCTACCTCGCGGGTGGCGAGGACATCGACTGGGGCGCGTACGCCGAGCAGTTCGAGGCCTTCCTCACCGAGCTCGACCACTGAGTGCCGCACGAGGGCGCCCGTCCATTGCTTCAGCCGATGGCCTGTGTGACTATAATGATTACAGGTTAAGGTTGAGACCGGGTGAGCGCCCTCGTGCGCGGCATCGTGCCACCCCTCAGGCTCGGCATCGTTCAATGGTGAAGGTGACGGTATGACTATCGCGAGTGACCAGACGACCACTGCCCCTCCCGCGTTCCCGCAGCTGCGGGACGACCCGCTGGCGCCGCCGCCGGTCTATCTGGAGTGGCGCGAGGAGACCCCCGCGAAGCTCGTGACGCTGCAGAACGGGAAGACCGCCTGGGTGGTCACCAGGCAGAAGGAGGCGCGTCAGGTCTTCGAGGACGCGACGGTGTCGCGCGACCCCGGGCAGGACGAGTTCCCCCAGGTGCGCAAGGGCCTCAGCATGCGCAGGAACGACCTCGTCATGAACCACATGGACCCGCCGATGCACGGCAGGTTCCGCAAGATGCTCGCGCCGTGGTTCACGATGAAGAAGATCAACGAGCAGCGCGACGACATCCAGCAGATCGTCGACGAGGCCATCGACCGGCTGCTGACGTTCGACACCCCGGTCAACTTCCACAAGGAGTTCAGCCTCGTCATCCCGTCGACCGTCATCTGCCGCACCCTCGGCATCGACTACGACTACCACCACGACTTCGAACGGCTCGCGACCGTCATCACCCGCGCGGGCGCGTCCGCGGAGGACTTCTCGGCCTCGGTGCAGGAGCTCTTCGCGATCGCCGGGCGGCTCGTCGACGAATCGATCGAGAGCCCCCGCGGCGGCGTGCTCCAGGTGCTCACCGACAAGCTCCAGGCCGGCGAGATCACCAGGGAGCAGGCCGTCGCGCACACCTACGTGCTGATCGTGGGCGGACACGAGACCACGGCGCACACGATCTCGCTCGGGTTCCTGCAGCTGTTCCGCGACCCCGCGCTCGCGGACTTCCTGCGCGAGAACACGGACCGGATCCCCGACGCGATCACCGAGATGCTTCGCATCCAGGCGATCAACGACGGCTCGGTCGCGCGCATCACCACGCAGGAGATGGACCTCGGCGGGGTCAAGGTGCCCGCCGGAGCCGGGATCATCCCGCTCATGTCGCCCTCGCATCGCGACCCCCGCGACTGGGAGAACCCCGACGTGTTCGACCTCGACCGCGACAACAGCAAGCATCTCGCCCTCGGCGGAGGCATCCATTCATGCCTGGGCCAGAACCTGGCGCGCGCCGAGCTCGAGATCGTCTTCGAGACCATCCTGCGCCGCATCCCGACGCTGCGGCTCGCCGGGACCGAGAGCGACATCGGGTTCCAGCGCGACGGATTCGTGTTCGGCGTCTACGACCTTCCGGTGGCGTGGTAGCCGGAGTGCCGGCCGAGGTGGAGCCCCAGGTCGAGATCGCCCTGGGGTTCCACCGCACGCTCGAAGCCGGTGATTTCGACGCCTTCGAGGCGCTCTTCACGACGGACGCCGTCAACGAGCTGCCGTTCCACTCGCCCGTGAGCCCTGCGCAGTTCGTGGGTGCCGCCGCGATCGCCGCGGACTATCGCAAGATGATCTCCAAACGTCGCGAGCTCGAGTTCACGATCCACACCGTGACGACCGATGCGGCCGCGAACCGGGTCGTCCTCGAGTTCTCGGGCCGGAGCATCATCGGCGAGACCGGGGCGCTCTACGAGCAGGACTACGTCGGCGTCTTCACGATCGACGGCACTCAGGTCAGCCTGCTGCGGCTGTACGCCGATCCGCAGCGTGCGGCCAAGGCGCTCGAGCCGATCAGGTGAGACGCGCGGCCGGCCTGCTCAGCTCAGGCCGGCGCTGCCGCGCTGCGACCGGCCGTAGAGGTAAGCGGTGAGCGCGATCGCTGCGCACGTGGCGAGCACGACGAAGTACGGCGTCGCCGACCCGGCGCCGTCGAGACCGACGACGGACGCGCCGATCCCGCCCGCGATGAACTGCGCGCCCCCGAGCGAGGCCGAGCCCGATCCGGCGATCTGACGCACCTCCGCGAGCGCGAGTGCGGCCGCGTTGCCCGTGATCAACCCGTGGTTCGCGCTCGCGACGAACAGCACGACGGGCAGGGCCACCAGGGGCAGCACCGCGGCGGGCATCGCCGCGATGACCAGCACCCCGACCCCGACTCCGAGCGTCTTGGCCGGATGCACGCCGCGCTGCGCGAGCACCGCCGACAGGTAGGTCAGCGCGACCATGCCGAGCGAGTTGATCGCGTAGAAGATGCCGAACTCGAGTGCGCTGAACCCGAGCACCGTCTGGTACAGGAACGGCGCGGCGCCCGTGTACGACAGGAGGGCACAGGTCGCCGCGGCTGAGACGAGCAGGAACGCGGTGTACCTGCGGCTCCGGAACACGACGCCGAGATCGCGGAGCTCGACCCGGCTCGTGCGCCGGGCGTGACCGTGGGTCTCGGGGATGATCGCCACGACCCCGACGACCACGAGTGCCGCGACCGGCACGATCATCCACAGCGTGACGTGCCAGGGCAGGAAGCTCACGACCACGCTCCCGAGCAACGGCGAGATCACGGGAGCGAACATGGACAGGCTCACCATCAGGTTGATCTTCCGCGCGAGCGCGAACCCGGTCGCCGTGTCGGACACGATCGCGCGCGCGATCACGACCCCGCCCGCGGCGCCGATCGCCTGGAGCACGCGCGCGATCGCCATGATCGCGAGCGACGGCGCGAGCGCGACCAGCACCGAGGCCACCAGGCACAGCGTCGACGCCAGGATCAGGGGCCGGCGACGGCCGAACCGGTCGGACAACGGGCCGAACAGGATCTGGCCCGCGCCGAACCCGATCAGGTAGAGCCAGTACGTGAGGTGCACGCCCGCGGCGTCGGTGTCGTACTCGACCGCGATCTCGGGGAAGGCCGGCAGGTACAGGCCCGTCGCGAGCCCGCCGAGCGCGGTGAGGACCGCGAGCAGCAGGAGCCGGGTGCGGCCGATGTCGGGAATGCCGTCCGGTTCGCCCGAAGGCACCTCAGCGGGGACCGGCTGCGAGCAGCTGGTCCCGGCGGGCCGTGATGCGGTCCTCGTGCGGCGGGTGCGTCAGGATGTACGGCTGATTGCGGTCGATGCCGTCGAGGACGATGCCGCCGACCGCGTCGGCGTCGATGACCTGCGCCGGACTGCTCGCGCGGTGGGGGAGCTCGCCCTCGACGTCCGCCGTCTCGACGAGCGTGCTGCCGCGCGCGGGGTCCGTGTACGCCGACCACGGCGTGACCGAGGTCGAGGCATCCGCCTCGGCCGCCGGCCGGAGCCGGGCGCTCGAGGTGACCCGGGTCTTGATCGGCCCCGGGAACAGGACGCTCGCGCCGAAGCCGTCGGTCGCGACCTCGAGCTCGGCACGCACCGCGATCGTGAACGCGTCCACGGCCGCCTTCGACGCCGAGTAGGACGAGTGGCCCGCGAACGGATGGATCGCGGCCGTCGAAGCGGTGTTCACGATCTGCCGATCGCCGCTGCCGGCCAGCATGCGGTCGACGAACGCCATGTGCCCGTGCACGACACCCCACCAGTTGATGTCGAACATCCAGCGGAAGTCGTCGTAGCTCGTGTCCCACGACGCCCGGAACGGGCGGAGTGTGACCCCCGCGTTGTTGACCAGCACGCTCGTCGGGCCGAACTCGGCCTCCGCACGATCGGCCATGGCCTCCATCGCCGCCAGGTCGCGCACGTCGACCTGGTTCACGATCGCGCGGCCGCCCGCCGCGGCGATCTCGTCGGCCACCGCCTGCGCGGGCGCCAGCTCGACGTCGGCGACGACGACTCCGAGACCGCGGCCCGCCAGTGCGCGTGCGATGGATCGGCCGATCCCGCTGCCCGCTCCGGTCACGACCGCCGAACCCGTGAATGATCGCATGCTCAACTCCTCCATCTGCACCTCACCGGTGCCTCGCACCGCGCGCGGTGTCACCACTGCATCGAGGTGCCGCCGTTGGGGCGGAGCACCGCCCCGGTCACGAACCGCGCCGCATCCGACACCAGGTACAGCACCGCGTAGCCCTGGTCGAACTCGTCGCCGATGAAGCCGAGCGGCGTGCGATCGAGCTTCGCCTGCAGGTCCTGCTCACGGTCGACGCCGTCGCCGTAGTGCCGGCGCGTGATGCCGGTCTCGACCCAGCCCGCGGCGACCGTGTTGACCCTGACGCCCTTCGGCCCGAGCTCGAGCGCGAGCGAACGCGAGTACTGGTGCGCGGCGGCCTTCGAGGACGTGTACGCGGCGATGCCGTCCATGGCGCGGTCGACGCCGCCGGTCGTGATGTTGACGATCGCGCCCCTGCGCTCCTGCTCGACCATGCGCCGCGCGGCGGCCTGCGAGCCGTGCACGACGCCGAGGAAGTTCACGTTCCAGACCCTGAGCAGCTCGGCGTCGTCGGCCGTCGACGGTGGGGCGTCGGCGGTGATGCCGGCGTTGTTCACCCAGATGTCGAGCGATCCGTGGGCCGCCACGACATGGTCGGCGAGGACGTGCGAGGCGTCGGCGTCGGTCACGTCGAGCTGGGCGGCCTCGGCGGCCCAGCCGTGCTCGCGGATCTCGGCGACGGTCGCGTCGGCGCCCGTGCGGTCGAGGTCGGCGACCCACACCCGGGCGCCCTGGCTGGCGAGCACGATCGCGATCCCTCGCCCGATGCCGCTTCCGGCGCCGGTGACGACCGCGCTGCGGCCGGTGAGGGAGAAGGGATGATCAAGCAGGGGCATCGACGACCTCGTTCTGATTCGCAGGAACATGCACGCGGACGAAGTCCGCGATCGCACGGACGGCGGCGTCGGCTTCCGGGGCGCGTCCGGCCATGAGCGGGAAGACGTGCTGCATCTCGGGCACGACCTCGACCTCGGCGGGGATCCCGGCCTCGCGGAGCAGGTCGCCGAACCGCAGCACACCGTCGACGAGGAGCTCGCCGTCGCCGACCGTGAGATAGTGCGGTGGCAGCCCGGTCACGTCGGCGCGCAACGCGGTCACATACGGGCTGGTCCGCTGGCTCTCGTCGGCGATGAACATCGACACGTTCGCCTGGATGCCGGTGCGGCCGCGGGCTCCGGCCATGACGTCGGACGAGGTGTTCGTCTCGAACGAGGCGCCGAGGCCCTCGCTGTCGTAGTACGGCGACAGGCCGATGACCGCGCCCGGGACCTCGCGGCCCTCGTCGCGCAGCTGGAGCGCGAGCGCGGTCGCGAGCGCCCCGCCGGCCGAGTCGCCGGCGACGACGATCCGCGACGGTCGCACGCCTTCGCCGACGAGCAGGTCGAAGCCCGCTCGCACGTCGTCGAGCGGCGCCGGGTACTTGTGTTCGGGCGCGAGCCGGTAGTCGACGGCGAACGCCGGGACGCCGATCGCCTTCGCGAGATGCCCGGCGAACTTGCGGTGGCTGGCCGAGCTGCCCCCGATGTAGCCGCCGCCGTGGATGTAGAGGATGGCCCGCGTCTGATCGGCGTCGATCGGGACGGCCCGGATCCCGGTGACCGGACCGTCGACGCTCTCGTACCAGACGCCGGGCACCTCGGTGCTCATCTGCTCCCACTCCTGGAACAGGCTCCTGAGGAAGGCGATGGGATCGTTCTGGTTGACGGCTCGCCGCTCGTTCCAGCTCTGATACAGCTCGGTGAGCTTCTGCGCCTCGGTGCTCGCCACGCTCGTCACCCGCGCCTTCGTCACTGCGCCCGCTGCCAGGACGCCAGGATCGGCCCGCCGGACTGGACCAGGCCGATCGGGTCGGCGGCGAGGTGGTTGCGCGCGACCGACATGTCGCGCAGCACCCGGCCGAGCGGGCTCGGGTTCCGGATCGTCTGCGACGCGCCCCAGAGCGCGGCCGTGTTCACGACCTCGGTGCCGACCTCGTGCACCCAGGTCGTGACCTGCTTGATGCGCGAGGTGAGCTCGGCCGAGACCTCGCCGTTCGTGTGCGCCGACTCCTCGGCCTCGGCCAGCACCTCGAACGCGTAGCTGCGTACCGCACGGTACTTGGCATCGGCGGTCGCGAAGTCCTTCAGGAAGACCTGGTTCCGGTCGACCGTGGTGTCGTAGCCCTGGCGGTTCTTCCCGGGGACGAGGTTCGCGACCTCCTCGAGGGCGCGCTTCATCAGGCCGAGCACGACGCCGATGTGTCCGGCGAAGCCGATGCTGCCGCGGTTGAGCTCCGAGCCGGCCACGGGGAGTGCCGGGTCGGTCCAGAAGGTCGATCGCAGCGTGTACTTCTCGGGCATGAACCGTTCGGGGAGGGCGTAGTCGTAGCTGCCCGTCCCGACGAGTCCCATGACGTCCCAGTTGCCGAGCATCTCGATCTCGTCTTTGGGGGCGAAGTAGGCGCGGATGTCGGGCGTCTTCTCGTCGAGCATCTTCTGCGTGCCGTCCTCGTTGAGGACCCGCATGGTGCACGCGAGGTGCGTCGTGAACTTCGAGCCGCTGCCGAACTGCAGCCGCTTCGCGCTGCCGAACATGCCGCCCTCGACCTCGACCGCCGTGCCGAGCGGAGCGGCGTAGCCGGCCGCGATCGCCTTCTTGGGTCCGGCGTAGAGCTCGTCGGCGCCCTCTTTGGGCAGGAAGAACGAGCTGTTGCGGGTGCCGATCGAGGTGGCCATGAGCACCCAGCCCGTCGAGCCGTCGGCGCGCGACACCTCCTCGATGACCTTGAGTCCGGTGACGATGTCGACCTGGCCGCCGCCGTAGTGCCGGGGCACGAACATCCAGAACAGCCCCTGCTCCCGCATCGCGTCCGCCGCGACATCGGTCACGTCGGTCTCGCGCTCGGTCGCGTCGGCCTCGGCCTCGATGATGTGGGCGATCGCCTTCGCCCGCTCGATGAAGTCGACGCCGGTGGCGAGGGCTGGTGTGTCGATGAGCGTCATCTTCGGCGCCTTCCTGGTGCGGTTCTTCGGTGAAGACTCGGGTGCGGCAGCGCACGCGCGGAGCCGGGCACCACGTTAGCCGGACCATATAAGACTGTCAATTCTTATAAGGACAGGGCTGTCCGGTCGAGTCGCGTGCGACTCGCGGGCCGCTCACTTCTCGAGGCCGCCGGTGCCCATGCGCGCCGGGGCGAACGGGGCCATCCATTCCACGGTGCCGCAGCCCGAGCTCGCGACCACCTCCGGGAGATCGGCGAACTCGCGCGCCCAGGCCGAGCGCGGATCGTCGTCGAGCAGCCAGAGCAGGATGAGGCGCCGGCCGTCGTGGTCCGAGGCGCGCTGCACCTCCTGCAGCGCCGGCCGCATCGCCGAGGTGTCGCTCGCGCCGCGGAAGACGAGCACGCTCTGCGTGCTCGCGCCGTCGAGCGCGAGTCGATTCGGGATCGCGTCGTCGATGAGCCACGTCGCCGCATCGTCGCGAACGGATGCATCGGGCACGTCGATGAGCTGGACGACCATGCCGCCCGGTGGGTCCATGAGCGCGAACACGTCGCGCGGCGCCCGTTCGTCGCGGTACACCGAGCCGACGTGGTCGGCGAACGAGACGAACACCAGGCGCCGGTCGGTGAAGTTGCGGCCCTGCGCGTCCAATTGCGGGCCGGTTCCCGCCGCCCAGGCGAAGTAGTCGTTCAGGTGCCCCGGCGCGATCCAGTAGGTCGCGGCGAACCGTTCGCGCGCCGGGGGATCGGACTCGCCGCCGGCTCGGCCGTGGTCGAGCGCGCGCAGCTCCTCCGAAGCGACCCATCGGCGCCCGGCGAACACGAACGGGGCCATCATCGCGGCCGAGAAGAAGTGATCGTCCTCGTACCACCGGGTGTAGGCGCGTTCACGGCCCGGCGTCGGCTCGGCGATGTTCAGGAGCATGTGGCCGACGCCGACCTCGAGCGAGGTCGCCGCGCCGACCCGTGTGAGCGGATGCGTGCCGTCGGTCATCGACCGGTGGGAACCGGGTTGCGGTACTGCGCGAGACGCTCGGCTCCGGTCGCCCGCACATAGTTGAGGTCGCCGCCGATCGTCGTGAACGCCGTCCCCTCGAACCCGACGCCGCCGGGGGCGCCGAGCCGGATACCGAGTCGTTCGGCCTGCTCACGCGACTGCTCCCAGATCGTCAGCAGTCGATCGTGGCCGGCGTACATGTCGGTCCCCATGTCCTGTGCGAGATCGCCGAGGCCGAAGAAGGCGAACTCCACGCCGTCGACGCCGGCGATCGCCTCGAAGTTCTCGATACCGGCCACCGTCTCGATCAGCGGGATGAAGATGATCTCCCGATTCGAGCGGCTCGCGTGCTCGGTCCAGTCGTCGCCACTCCATCCTGCGGCGGGCACCATCGGGCAGAACCCCCGCCCGCCCGCCCGATACTGGGTCGCGGCATAGCATGCAGCGGCCTGTTCGGCCGTCTCGACCTTCGGCACGAGCACGCCGTCGGCGCCGAGGTCGACCACCTGCTGGATCTGCGTCGGGTCGCCCTTGAGCACGCGGACGACGGCTGCGGTGCCGGTCGCCTGCGCGGCCCGGATGTGGCCGAGGATGTCGCGGACGCCGAGGGCCCCGTGCTCGCCGTCGATGATCACGAAGTCGTAACCGACCTCGCCGAAGATGGCGGTCGTCGACGGGTCCGCCGAGGTGACCCACGCGCCGAGCGCCTGGCCTCCCCGCTCATTCAGTTCCACGAACCGGGTGCGTGCGCCTGTGAACACGTGGTCTCCCTCTCTGCGCCGATGCAGCTTCGAGCGGTGTGTTCCCGCTCATGCGGTCAAGCATTACATGAATAGGACGAAACGCGGCGAGCTGGATTCATCCGGTGTTATCTTTGATCTCACAATTATTTATAGGATAGCTTTGGTGATGATGATCGTGAGATCCATCGCCGTCCGACAGACGTGTCTGTCCCTGGTACGTATCGCCGGCCCCACACCGGCGGGAAGGCAATGATGCTCGACTTCGCTGAGGGTGAAAGGACCGTCCAGCTGCGCAAGCAGCTGCGCGGCCTGATCGCAGAATCCATCCCGAAGGACTACCTCGGTGCGTTCACCGACGATCCGAACGATCACCAGATCGCCAAGGAGTTCTGCCGGCTGCTCGGCGAGAACCGGCTGTTCGCGCTCACCTGGCCGGAAGAGTGGGGCGGGGGAGCGGCCGGGCCATGGGAGCAGACCGCGCTCCGCGAGGAGATGTGGGCGTTCCACGAGCCCCGCGGGCCCCAGTACATGGGCCTGAACTGGATCGGTCCCGTGATCATGCGCTTCGGGACCCCCGATCAGCAGGCACGCTTCCTGCCGCCGATCGCGCGCGGCGAGGTCGACTGGTGCCAGGGGTTCAGCGAGCCCGAGGCCGGATCCGACCTTCCCGCGCTGCGCACCCGCGCGACCAAGGTCGACGGCGGATGGCGGATCGACGGGCAGAAGGTGTGGACGTCGTATGCGGGGATGGCGTCGTGGTGCTTCCTGCTCGCACGCACGGGGACGCAGGAGAGCCGCAAGGACGGCATCTCCGTCTTCCTCATCGAGATGGACCAGCCCGGCATCGAGGTCCGGTCGATCCCCGCCATGATCGGCCCGCACCACATCAACGAGGTCTACTTCGAGGGCGCGTTCGCGAAAGACGAGAACCTGCTCGGCGAGGTCGACGGCGGCTGGAAGATCATCAACCAGGTCCTCGCGCTCGAACGCATCGGCATCGCACGCTACGCCAGGTGCGAGCGCCTGCTCGCCGAGGCGCCGGCCGCGATGGGCGACCTCTGGCACGAGCTGCCCGACTCGCTCGTGCAGCGCTGGGCGACCGCGCTGATGGCGACCCGGCGGACGAAGCTCATGGCGTACTCCGTGGTCGCGGCACAGGAACAGGGCAAGCTCGACCCCGCGGATGCCTCGGCCTACCGGATCGCCGGGACGCTGCTGGACCAGGAGATCGCCGAGGTGCTCATGGACCTCGTCGGCGCGTGGGGCCTCGGCACGGGCGACCACTCCGAGACCTTCATGCGCGCCGTCGAGGATCACTGGCGGTACGCCCAGGCGGCGACGGTCTCGTCGGGCACCGTCGAGATGAACCGCATCGCACTCGGCCGGAGGATGGTGGCGAAATGAACAACACGGTTTCCGAAGAGGCATCCGATCTCGGCCAGGCGGTCGGCGAGGCGATCGACGCCGCCGGCGGCGTCGACCTCGTGCGCGAGTTCGAGCGCGACCCCGCGGCGCGAGCCGGCGTGGTCGAACGCCTGCTCGGCCCGCTCGGCATCTGGGAGATCGCGCCGCGCGAGGACCAGGTCCAGCTCGAGGCCGCAGCCGAGGCGTGCCGGGCCGCCGGCGCGAGGCTCCTCATGTACCCCATCGCCGAGCGCCTCGCGCGGCCGGAGGGCGCCGACGCGATCCTCCTCGTGCCCACCACGGGCCGACGCGCCGCGGTGCACGCCGACCTCGACCTGAACTGGGCCGCGGCCACGCTCCGCGGCGACACCGCGCAGCTCACCCGGCGTGGCGAGCTCGTCGGGGAGAAGCTCGCGATGTTCGTCGCCGAGATCGACGCCGAGATCGACGTGGACCGTCCGCAGGAGAACGCCGAGCTCGTCATCACGCTGCAGTCCTGGTGGTTGCTCGGCGTGCTCGAGCGGTCCCTTGCCGACACGGTCGTGTACACGAACGAGCGTCAGCAGTTCGGCCGCCCCATCATCAAGTTCCAGGCCACCCAGTTCCGGCTCTCGGACGTCGCGGTCGCGGTGCAGGGGCTCGCCGAGCTCGCGAAGTACACGCTGTGGTCGATCGCCCAGGGCGACCGGTCGACCGCGCTCGTCGACGCTGTCGCACTGCGCGTCTCGGCGCTGCAGGCCGCCGACGCCGTGCTGCGTGCCGGTCACCAGCTGCACGGGGCGATGGGCTTCGCCGACGAGACGAACATGTCACAGTATTCACGGCACACGCAGGGCTACCGACGCCTGCCCGAGGGAGAGACCCGCGGACAGCTCATCCTGTCCGAGCTCGTCGCCGAACACGGCTGGGCGAGCCTCTTCCCGATCGAGGCGGGCGCCGCGAGGCGCCGAGGCGCCGCGGTCCGCGTCTAGCCCCACCACCCGCGAGTCAGTGAAAGGACGCTCATGACCTCGCCCGCCGAACTCTTCTCCCTCGAGGGCAGGACCGCGATCCTGACCGGCGCATCCGCCGGGCTGGGCCGCCGGTTCGCCGACGTGCTGGCCGACGCCGGCGCCCGGGTGGCCGTCGTCGCGCGCCGCGCCGACGTGCTCGACGCGCTCGTCGCGTCGCGTCCCGGATGCCTCGCCGTGCAGGCCGACCTGTCGCGCCCCGAGGAGATCGACGCGATCGTCGACCGGGTGGGCACCGAGTTCGGGACCCCGGACATCATCGTCAACAACGCCGCCTACATCGCCGGCGGCGTGAAGGCCGAGGACGAGACGCCCGAGCAGATCGCGACGACGCTGAACGTCAACCTGGTGTCGCCGATCCGGCTCGTGCAGGCGTTCCAGCCGGGTATGCGCGAGCGCGGCTCGGGCAGCATCGTGAACGTCACCTCCATGGTCGCGAGCGTCGGCATCGGCCGGTTCCCGCAGGCGGTCTATGCGGCGTCCAAGGGCGGTCTCGAGTCGATCACGCGCGAGTGGGCCGCGCAGTGGAGCCGCTACGGGATCCGCGTCAACGCGATCGCGCCCGGCTTCTTCGAGAGCGAGATCACGAAAGACGTCATCAATGTCGAGAACATCCAGCAGTGGATCCTGCGTAACACGCTGCTGCCGCGGCACGGCACACCCGAGGACTTCGACGGCGCGCTGCTCTACCTGGCGAGCGACGCCGGTCGATACGTCACCGGCCAGACGCTGACCGTCGACGGGGGATGGACGGCACACTGAGATGACCATCACGGAAGGCTTGGACGTGAGAACCAGACCGAACTTCGTCGCGTGGCTCACCGAGCACGCCGCGGAGCTGGCGGACCTCAACCCCCGCCCTGACGACGAGCTCGAGACCCGGGTCGACAAGAGCCTCGCGCTCGTCGCCCGGCTGCACGCCGAGGGGCTGATGGGCTGGGGCTGGTCGGAGGAGCTCGGCGGGTTCGGCGGCGACGCGACCGATCGTGCGGCGCTGTACGACGCGCTGACCGCGGCCGGTTTCGGGATGCCCGAACAGGTGGGCGCGCTCGAGGTGCTGGGCTCGGCGCTCACGGCGTTCGCGCCCGACCTCGCGCGGCGCGCCCTGCCGGCCGTGCTCGAGGGCCGCGAGCTCTGGTGCCAGGGCTTCTCCGAGCCCGAGGCCGGCAGCGACCTCGCGAGCCTGAAGACGACCGCGAAGCAGACGCCCGACGGCTGGGTGATCGACGGGCAGAAGGTCTGGACCTCGCTCGGTCATCGCTCCCGGTGGTGCGGCGTGCTCGCGCGGACCGGTGACCCGGCCGGGCGGCACCGCACGCTGACGCTGTTCTGGGTCGACCTGGAGTCGCCCGGGGTCACCGTGCGGCCGCTCCAGACGACGACCGGGGAGGCGGAGTTCTCCGAGGTCTTCTTCGACGGGGTGCTCGTGCCCGCCGACCACGTCATCGGCGACGTCGACGGTGGCTGGAAGGTCGCCATGCACCTCCTCCAGTACGAGCGCGGCATGTGGGCGTGGCAGCGGCAGGCGATCATGCACGCGGCACTCGACGACCTGATCGCGAAGGCGGGCGACCAGCCCTCGGCCGGCGAGATCGTCGGCACCGCCTACGTCGCGCTCGCGGCGCTCCGCGTGCGCAGCCGGCAGACCGTCGCCCGGCTCGCCGCGGGCGAGCGGCTCGGGCCCGAGGTCTCGATCGACAAGACCCTGCTGAGCACCGCCGAGCACGCGGTCAACGACGCGGTCCGCGCGCTGCGCGTGAACGACTTCCTGTTCGGCGACGACGCCGATGCCGGGCGCATCCGCAGCGAGTGGTACTACTCGCGGGCGGCGTCCGTGTACGGCGGCGCCGTCGAGGTCCAGAAGCACATCATCGCCGAGCACGTGCTCGGCCTTCCCCGGGAGGATCGCCGTGGCTGACGAACTCGAGGATGAGGTCCGCGAGGCGACCCGCGAGCTGATCGCCTCCAAGCCCGACGGACTCGTCTGGGCGGACCTGACGGAGATGGGCTGGTTCGAACTCGTCGACGAGAGCCCGGCGCTCGCGGTCGGCGCGCTCTTCGAAGGCCTCGGCCAGGCTGCCGCCGGCTCGGAGGCGCTCGACGCCGCGGTCCTCATCGAGCTCACGGCGGCGGGTGCGGAGCTGTCACTCGACACGCCGCCCGCCGTCGTGTACTACCCGCCCGGCCGCCACGCGGTCGGCTCGCTCAGCGTGAACGGTGCGGATGGCGCGCCGGGCGCGCACGGCCTCGACGGCATCGTGCTGTCGCGTGCCGAGCACCCGTCCGCGTTCCTCGCCCCGCTCTCGCGCGAGGACGGTTCGACGACGCTCGCGGTGCTCGACGCCGGCGAGGTGACGCTCGAGCCCATCTCGGGTGTCGACCCGTCGCTGCGCCTGCGTCGTGCCCGGGCGGCCTCGGCCCGCGTGATCGATGACCTGGGCCCCGAACACGCCGCGCGGCTCGCCCGCGCGGCCCGGCGGGCGGTCGCGCACGAGTCGATCGGGCTGGCCCGCGCCATCCTCGACGTCGCGGTCGAGCACGTCACCAGCCGGAAGCAGTTCGGCCGGGCGATCGGCACCTACCAGGCCGTGCAGCACCGGCTCACCGACATCGAGGTGGCGCTCGGCGGTGCCGCGGCCGTGACGGCGCTGAGCTGGGAGGGCGAGCCCGATTCCGTGACCGTCCTGACCGCGAAGTCGCTCGCGGCCGCCGCCCTCGACACCGCCGTCCGCAACGGCCTGCAGGTCTGCGGCGGCATGGGCTTCACCGAGGAGTTCCCGCTCGCGCCGCTGGTGCGACGCGCGCTGTTCCTCTCGTCGTTCCTCGGCGGTGCGCCGCAGCTGGCCGCCGCGGTCGGCCGGACGATCGTCGCAGGCGGCAGCGCACCTCGGCTCTCGGGGTTCGCGGCATGAGCGACGTCGACGAGATCCCCGACTTCCCGGCAGCCGGCGTGCAGACCATCGCCGCGGCGGCCCGGTGGGCGGGCGACACGTTCGCCGAGCTGCCCGCGATCGTCGACGGCGACGTGCGCTGGACATTCCGCGAGTACATCGACCGCGCCGAGTCGATCGCCGCGGCACTCGTCGGCATCGGGGTGCAGCCGGGCGATCGCGTCGGGATCTGGGCGCCGAACAGCGCCGACTTCGCGGCGGCCGTGCTCGGCATCGAGCTGGCGGGCGCCGCGCTCGTCCCGCTGAACACGCGCTTCACGGTGCACGAGGCCGGCGACGTCTGTGCTCGGGCGCAGGTCAAGGCGGTCTTCACCGTGCTCTCGTTCCTGGACCGCCCGTACGCGACCGAGCTCGCCGAGCACCGGCGTGAGCGCCCGGAGATCCTCGTCGGCGACGCGCCCATCATCACGCTCGACGGTGACGGCCGGGACGGCATCGAGGCGTTCATCGGCGTGGGCACCGCCCGGCACCGGGCCGAGGTCGACCGGCGCATCGAGGCGCTCGGCCCCGACGACACCGGCATGGTGCTCTTCACGTCGGGGACGACGGGCCGGCCCAAGGGGATCCGGCTCGGTCACGGTCAGCTGCTGCGCGCCTACTGGCAGTGGGGTGGCATCCTCGGCGTCGAGCCCGGCGACCGGGTGCTGCTCAGCAACCCGTTCTTCCATGCGTTCGGGCTCCTCGTGGGGCTGCTGCTGGCGCTCGTCCGCGGCACGGCGGCGTACCCGCTCGCGGTGTTCTCGTCGGCGGAGGCGCTGCGTCTCATCGCGGCGGAGCGCATCACGTTCTATCCGGCGCCGCCCACGGTGTTCCAGACGATCCTGCAGGATCCCGCGCTCGAGGCGACCGACACGAGCTCGCTGCGGATGGCCGTGACCGGGGCGACGTCCATCCCGCCGGCGTTGATCCGGGCGATGCACGACGTGCTCGGCATCGAGCGGGTGTTCTCGCCGTACGGGCTCACCGAGGCGACCGGCGTCGCGACGCTGACCCGGTTCGGCGACTCGGTCGAGACGATCGCCGAGACCGCGGGTCGCGCGGTTCCCGGCGTCGAGGTCGCGATCCTGCGACCGGATGCCTCGGAGGCCGACGCTGACGAGGTCGGCGAGATCTGCGTGCGCGGGTACAACACCCGGGTCAGCTATCTCGACGACGACGCGCCGCTGACCGACGACGACGGCTGGCTGCACACGGGCGACCTCGGCGCGTTCGATGCGGCCGGGAACCTGCGGGTGACCGGCCGGCTGAAGGACATGTTCATCGTCGGCGGGTTCAACGTCTATCCCGCCGAGGTCGAGGCCGTGCTCGCGTCCCACCCGGGGGTGTCCGCGGCCGCCGTGGTCGGGGTGCCCGACGAGCGACTCGGTGAGATCGGCGCCGCGTTCATCATCGCGAAGGCGGGAGCGCACGTCGACGAGTCCGAGCTCGCCGAGCTCGCGGTGCAACGCCTCGCCAACTACAAGCGACCCCGGAGCTACGTGTTCGTCGACGCGTTCCCGGTGAACGCGAGCGGCAAGGTCGTGAAGCAGGACCTGGCCGCGCGCGTGAGCGCCGCCCCGGCCGCGAGCTGAGCTGCGCGGGTCTGCGATGGTGACGCCGCAGCGGCCGCTCCCGTCGGGCTTCGGCCGGGAGACGACCGCGACTGAGGCGCTCGGTGGCCGAGACCTGAGCGGGAGCGTGGCCGTCGTCACCGGCGGTCATTCCGGGCTCGGGCTGGTCGTCACCCGGGTGCTGGCTGAGGCCGGTGCCGAGGTCGTCGTGCCGGCGCGCGACCCGGAGCGGGCCGAACGGGCGCTCGCGGGTATCGCCCGCGCCCGGGCCCGGCCGTTCGACCTCGTGGATCCCGGATCGATCGACCGGTTCGCCGAGTCGTTCCTGGCGGACGGCGCACCGCTGCACATGCTGATCAACAACGCCGCCGTGCTCGGACACCCCGACCGGCGCGATGCCCGGGGATTCGATCACACGTTCGCCGTCAACCATCTGGGGCACTTCCAGCTCACCGCTCGTCTCTGGCCGGCGCTGCGGCGCGCGGAGGGTGCGCGCGTCGTCACCGTGTCCTCGCGCGGGCATCGGTTCGCGACCGTGGAGCTCGACGATCTCCATTTCGACCGGCGTGAGTTCGACCAGACGGTGGCGTACGCCCAATCGAAGACGGCGAACGCGTTGTTCGCGCTCGAGCTCGATGCGCGTGGGGCGCCATTCGGCGTGCGTTCGTTCTCCGTGCATCCGGGAGTGATCACCACGGGATTGAACCGTCATCTGGACGAGGCGGATCGCGGCGCAGCGCTCGCCGCGTACGGGCCCCGCCGGTCCGCGGAGCAGGGTGCGGCGACGACGGTGTGGTGCGCGGCGAATCGTCAGCTCGACGGGCTCGGTGGCGTGTACTGCGAGGACGTCGACATCGCCTCACCGGTCGACGCCTCGACGACGGCGACGCCCGGCGCACGCCCGTGGATCCTCGACCGCGAACTGGCCGGCCGGCTCTGGACCGCCAGCGAGCTGCTCACGGGAGTCCGGTTCCCGGTAGGGCATGTCTGACAATTGCTTGGTCCAGGCGATGGCGGCTTGGATGAGGACGGCGGCACGGTAGACGATGGCGTGTTTGTCGGAGCGGGTGGCGAGGCCGCGCCACTGTTCGACGTCACAGAATCGGCGTTCGATGACGTTGCGGTTCTTGTCGTCGGCGCGGTCCAGCCCGACGGGGCGTCCGCCTTGTGAGCCGCGTCGTTTCCCTGGTTCCCGGCCCACGCGCAGGTGTGTCATCAGCGGGAGGAACATCGGCGAGTCGCCAGCCTGACGGGGTGTGATCAGCGTCACCAACGGGAGTCCTTTCCCGTCGACGAGCTGGTGGATCTTCGTCGA
Source organism: Agromyces aerolatus (assembly GCF_031432255.1). Lineage (NCBI taxonomy): Bacteria > Bacillati > Actinomycetota > Actinomycetes > Micrococcales > Microbacteriaceae > Agromyces > Agromyces aerolatus. The sequence goes on from NZ_JAVKGQ010000002.1 coordinate 402,862, forward strand.
CAACCCGCCCCGGGAGCGGCCGATTCCGTGATCAGACGGCTCTTCCCGCAGATTCGTGTAATTCGATGCCACGTCCACACCGTCTGCCACGGTCCGAACGCCTCCGGCAGATCACGCCACGCGATCCCACACCGATTCCGGTAGATGATTCCCTCGAGCATCGTCCGCGCATCCGAGAAGCCGACCCTTCCGGCCCGTCGGACGCGGCAGCATCGGCTCGATCAACGACCACTGGGCATCCGACAACGACTGGAAACGGGACACAGATGAAGCTTCCCAGTCCGGATGGAAAGTGCGGGTGATCCGAGCGCGAGTTACCGCAGCCTGACGAGATCGTCGAGCTTCCAGGTCTGGTCGTAGAACGCGTTCTCTGTGCCATAGAGGCGGAACGCAACGAGGAAGTGGCGGCCAGGGACGGTCTTCACGAATGCGGCATCCGCGACCCCGTCGGGCTGTTCCGGCCCGAAGTAGAGTTCGAAGGACCCGTCGTCGTTCTTCGGGATGTCGTAGTACCCGTTCGTGGATGGCAGCAGCTGGTCGGTCTCGGGCATGGTGCCGTCGGTGATGTTGTACGCGGTCGCCGCCCAGAACAGCGATGCCGGCGGGTTCGCGGGCACGCGCAGCCGGTACGTGTGCTCACCGTGCAGGAACTCGCCATCGGCGTCGCGGTACGAGAACGGATACTTCGAACCCGCGCCGGTGGAATGGATCGCCATCGCCGGGGCCGACGAATACGCGTACTGGAAGAACCGGGCACGCGCGTCGACGTCGAGGTAGCTGTCCTGCATCCACTCGGCGGTGCCACCGCACCAGGCGGCCTGCCACTGCCGGTCGTCGTAGTACAACTGACGCTCGTCGTCACGGCCGAGCTGCGCCATCGCGAGGATCATCCGCGGCGCCGCTTCCACCGCACGCTGCAGCTGCTCGCGCTGCCACTTGGCCGGTTCGAACGGCAGCCCTTTGATGATGCCGATCGAAGCGAGCACACCACGGAGCTCCGGAGTGATCGCCGACACCGGCTCGTAGTCCACGAACTCCTTCAGCTTGTCCCAGTACGAGAAGTCGGTGGGGTACATCATGTTCAACCGGGTGCCGCTCGCGTTGGGGAACTCCATCGGCTGAGCATCCTTCTCCGGCGTCCACAACGGGTACACCCGTGTCCGCTCCGCGTTGGACACAGCCGGTGCCGGATCGGGCACGCCGTCGCCCTGGGCCATGATCGTCCGGAAGAACAGGAACACGTTGTACGTCGACGAGGTGAAAGTGAAGTACCCGCCGGGCACGTGACCGTCATACCCCGGAGGCAGCAGCAGGTACAGCCCCCCGCGGGCCCGGTCCGGGCCGATCGCGCCGACGTCGGTGATGGTGCGCTGGAAGAAATCGGTGAACATCCCGATCACATTCCCCGGCGCGTTCACCACCAGCGGGCCGGTCTTCTTCAGGTCCAGATAGCTCATCGAGTAGATGACATCCGCGTTCGGGGTCGGCACCCACGTGCGCGAATCCATCCGGTCCTTCCAGATCGGCAGCACGTTGTACCCCGAACCGAAGTGCGCCTCCGACCCATCGCGCATACCGATCACGTTCAACGCCGGCTGCATCGTCATATACGCGTGAACCGCGCGCTGATAGAACAGCTCCGCACGCAACGACTCCGCCTCGTCGACAGGCAACCAATTGCCACCATTGATCTGCCCCATCAGCGGCGTCACCACACCGGACTCAACCATCGACATCTCCTCAGAACACGTGAACATTCCCCAGCCATACTGTCGGCCGGCCAAGAGCCGCGCCACACCACGACGACCAGCCGTCCGAGGGTGCGCTCAACACAGGCGGCTCCATGATCGACGTCAGAGCCTCAGAAGGAGGACGTCCCGCTCAGAGGCGCCAATTGTCAGACATGCCCTAGGCGGTCACGGTCTCGGGCGCGTCGGGGTGGCTCCCCGTGGTGGACTGGTGAGCATGGGCCGAGATCAACAGTTCGTCGTCCCGGATGCGGTGCTCACTGCGTTCGAGACCGGTGATGACGCGATCCGCGACTGGGTGGGTGTGGTGTCGTCGGTCGCCGGGGACCTTCTTCGACGGTGGGAGCTTCGACCGGAAGGTGTGGTCCGGTCGGGGGAGGCGGGGGTGGTCGTGCCCGTGCGTCGCGCCGACGGGACACGGGCAGCGTTGAAGCTGCAGGTTCCGCGCGCCGAGACCACGGCCGCGATCCTCGGTCTCGAGCGATGGGACGGCCGTGGCATGGTCCGCCTTCTCGACAGCGACCCCGACCAGGGCGGGATGCTGCTCGAGCGCCTCCATGGTGATCGCACCCTCGAAGCCGTCGAGGACGACGACGACGCGGTTCGTGTGGTCGGCTCACTCCTGGCGCGGTTGCACAGCGTGCCCGCCCCCGACGGGCTTCCCCGTGTCGAGGCGATCCTCGCTGGGATGCTCGACGACGCGCCCGCAGCCCTGCACGCACTTGAGCGCGACGACCGGTCTCGGCTTCGCCGATGGATGCGCAGCGTCACCGATCTCGAAGCCGAGCCCGGAGACCGACTGCTGCACTGGGATCTGCACTATGGCAATGTCCTCGCCGCCGACCGTGAACCGTGGCTGGCAATCGATCCAGAGCCTCTCGTGGGCGATCCCGGATTCGATCTCTGGCCTGCCCTGGACACCGGGTGGAGCACGAGTGACACCGTGACCGACGCGCCACGTATCGTGCGACGACGCTTCGACATCCTCACGGAGATGCTCGACCTCGACCGTGGCCGTGCAGCCGCGTGGACGGTTGCTCGCCTGCTGCAGAACACGCTCTGGGATATCGAGGACGGACACACGGCGATCAGCACGTCCGCGAAAACAGTGGTCGACGCGCTCGCCTCCTTCGATGCGTTCGGCGAAGGTTGACGAGGCGGATCGCGGCGAACCGCGAGCGAGCTTCTCACGGGCGTCCGGTTCCACCAGCAACGCCGAGATGGCGGGTGAAGAAGCGGGCGGCATCTTCGCCCGCGAACGGTGGGACGCCGGTGTGGCCACCCATGTTGGCGTACAGGGTCTTCTCCGCCGATCCGTAGGCATCGAAGAGGTCGAGCGCCATCTGCCGATCGTTCCCTTCGTCATCCCACTGCAGGAGAACGTGCAGCGGGATCGTGACCTGGCGCGCGTCCTCCATCGTGGTGCGGGGCACGTAGCTGCCGGCGAACAGGCCGGCGGCCACGATTCGTGGCTCTACGGTGGCGAGACGTGTGCCGATCGCGATCACCCCGCCGGAGAACCCGACTCGCTCGCTGATCTCGGGAAGGTCGAGGACTTCATCGAGCGTCATCGTCAATTCCGGCACGGCCTGGTCGACGAGGGGAAGTATGAGGCGGTCGATGACGCCATCCGCGGGCCGTTCCCCGGCGGAGATCGCACGGACGAGGTCGGCGTGAGCGTGCTCCGCACCGGGCAACGGCGGGCGGTCGCCTGTACCTGGCAGCTCGATGCAGACCGCAGCACAGCCGTGCGCGGCAGCGCTCAGTGCGCGTGCCTTCAGTCGCGGGTACATCCGTCGCATTCCGATCCCGCCGGGTTGGCCCATCAGGATCAGCGGAGCTGGCGAGGATGAGGAAGCGGCCGGCGGCAGCCACAAGATGCCGGTGAAGTCGCCGAGGGTGAACTCACGTTCGGTGACACCGTCGTCGATACGGTGTGCAGAAGTGAAGTGCATGATCGTGCCTTTCGGGAGTGCTGCTGAGATGCGGCGCTCCCGGACGATCTATCGTCCGACCGTGACTCCCTGGAGGAGCACCGACGTCAATTCGTTCACGGGTACCACCTCCTGAGATTCCTGCACGGATTTCACACCTTATCAGCGCCCGCAGACGCGCCCGCAGGGCCGGTCCGAGGTTCCACGCCGAGGCTCCGGGCTGCTTCAGCCATGCGCGCCGATGGTCGCGCGGTCGTCTCGTCGGGGCGTCCGCGGCATCGATCGAGTGCCGATGCCGCGCGGTGAAGTCGTCGCGCGCCGTGGCGAAGCTCCCGGCGGGTTCGTCGATTACCGGCGCGAGAGGCAGGTATCGGGCCATCGTCACGCCAGGGTCGGAGACCAGGGTCGGGGCAGGGGAGCGGGCCCGGGTCCGGGTTTCGGCCTGGGTGTGAATCGGCCTGACTTTCGTTCCGTTCTTCAAGCAAGGATGGAACTCGATGAACAGGAAGTACTCGCCGGAGATGCGTGAGCGGGCGTTGCGGATGCTCGCGGAAGCGCGGCCCGAGCACTCGACGACGATGGCCGCGATCCGTCACGTGGCCGGGCTGCTCGGGATGAGCCCGGAAACACTTCGGGTTTGGCAGCATCGGTACGAGATCGACGTTGGCGTGAAGCCCGGGCTCTCGACCGACGCGGCGCAGCGGATCAAGCAGCTGGAGAAGGAGAACGCCGAGCTTCGCAAGGCGAACGAGATCCTCAAGGCTGCGAGCGTGTTTTTCGCGAAGGAGCTCGACCGCCCCTGACCGAGATGATCCGGTTCATCAACGAACACCGGGATCGTTTCGGGGTCGAGCTCATCTGCCGGGTCCTCCGGCCGGCAGTGCAGGGCTTTGTCACCGCCCGCGGCTATCGCGCTGCCGTGGGCCGGGCGCCATCGGTCAGGCAGGTGCGTGACGAGCTGCTGGTGCCGGAAGTGGCCCGCCTGCACGCGGAGAACTACGGCGTGTACGGGCGCCGGAAGATGCATGCGCTGATGCGCCGGCAAGGGTGGGACATCGGCCGCGATCAGACCGAACGCCTCATGCGGCTCGCTGGGGTGCGTGGCGTGCTCAAGTCCAAGCGGGCATTCACGACCCGGTCCGACCGGACATTGTCGTTGCCGAAGGATCTCGTCAATCGGCGCTTCATCGCCGCCGCACCCAGGCGACTATGGGTGTGCGACGTGACTTACGTCGCAACATGGTCCGGATTCGCGTACGTCGCGTTCGTCACCGACGTGTACTCGAGGCGGATCGTGGGGTGGAACGTCGCGGCCACGCTCCGAGCGGAGATCTTGCCGTTGCAGGCGCTGGACATGGCCGCGTGGGACGCCGGCGGCGACCTCACCGGGCTGACGCATCATTCGGACCGCGGATCGAATTACATGGCCATGGTCTACACCGACCGCGTCGTCGAACTCGGTGCGATCCCTTCCACCGGGACCGTGGGCGATTCCTACGACTGTCAGTCTGTTCCTGCCGCATCCCGCGAGGATGAGGAAG